>JAZOWE010000006.1:0-155262 GCA_045659085.1 Tidjanibacter sp. | reverse complement strand
CCTGCGGGCTCGCTCCTTCTTTTGGCACAAAAATCCCTCCGTTCTCTGCGTTTTTGGGTCTACTGCCTACCGACGACCGTCAATTCTTTAATACCTGCACCGCAGGTGCACCATAATTTTCAACTTTCAATTTTCAATTTTCAATTTTCAATTCTCTTGGGTATCTTTTTTAATACCCGCGCCGCAGGCGCACCATAATTTCCCATTTTCTATTTTCAATACAAAAAAACACGGGTATCAAAAAGATACCCGTGAAAAAAGTGTGTGGGAATTCGGCCTATTTCAAATTTTCCCTCTCGATATCCTTGAAGTATTTATAGGTATTGACCTTCAACTCGCCGGCGGCAGCCTCGTCGGTTACGAGTATGCCGTGGCGGTGGGTTTGCAGGCCCGTAATTGTCCACTGGTGCGAATAGGCGCCCTCCACACCCTCGCGTACGGCGCGGGCTTTCTTGGGGCCAAAGGCCAAAACAATAACCTCCTCGGCCGAAAGAACGGTTGCCACGCCAACGGTCAGTGCGAGCTTGGGCACCTGATTGACATCGCCGTCGAAGAATCGCGAGTTGACCAAAATGGTATCCTCGGTGAGGGTTTTAACCCTTGTGCGCGAGGCCATAGACGAGAAAGGCTCGTTGAATGCGAGGTGTCCGTCTTCGCCCACACCTCCAAGGAAGAGGTCGATGCCGCCCGCACTCTCAATGCGTTTCTCGTAGTCGTCGCACTCCTTTTTGAGGTCGGCAGCGTTGCCATTGAGGATGTTTACATTGTCGGGATTGATGTCGATGTGCGAAAAGAAGTTGTCCCACATAAACGAGTGGTAACTCTGGGGGTGCTCCTCGGGAAGCCCCACATACTCGTCCATATTGAATGTTATCACATTGGCAAAACTAACATAGCCCTCCTTGTTGAGGCGGATGAGTTCCTTGTAGGTGCCAATGGGTGTTGAGCCGGTGGGAAGACCAAGCACAAAGGGTGCGCTGGTGGTGGCAGCCTTGCGGTTGATAGCATCGGCAATGTACTTTGCTGTCCAAGCCGAGCCTTTGTCCTGATTGTCGTGAATAAGAAGTCGCATAGTCTTCTGTGTTTTTTAAGTTGTTGTAATTTTATAGCAGCCAAAAAAGGTCTGAGCTTTTCGAGAAAAGATTCAGACCTTTTTGGTGTATTCCTTAGAACGAAATGAGCGAGTAGACAGGTGCAAACTTTTCAAGTATCTCCTTGCCGTGGAGGAAACTGAGGTCTGCGAGGAAGATGAACTCCTTAACTTTCACGGGGTACTCAACGCCGTCTTTGGTGACGGTCAAAGCCTCCAAGTGCTCTGCCATTTTCAGTGCTGTGCCACCCGTTGCCAAGATGTCGTCGAGAATCGAAATCTCCACCACACCATTGGTAATCTTTGCATTCTGCACATCGCTCTTGCGGAAGAAGAGGCTATCCTCGCCATACTCCTTCACAATTGCCACCTTCTGCAAATCGCCATCGTTAGCGGGTAACTTGCCATTTTTGCGGAAAGTGATGAGGTTCTGAGCCTTCGAGCCCGTCACGAGCAGGGGCGCGGCAAAGAGAAAGCCGCGAGCCTCGGGTGCTGCCACATTGGGTGTTGTAAGATGCTTACCCAGCTCCTCAATAATTACGCCAAAGGTATCGGCGTCGCTGAGCAGGGGTAGAAGATCTACGAAATTAACACCCTCTTTGGGCCAGTTGGGATAGAATTGAATGAGTTTTTTTGCCTCTTCGAGCGAAACTTTATGTTGCATTGTTCAAATGAATTAATTGTCAAAAACCATCTTCAAAGATAGGATGTTTTGCCGAAAAAACAAAATTTTGTACCTTTACGCCAGAGAAAACACAACTATTATGAATCTTAAACCGCTTTTTTGTACACTTTTGGTGGCGTTGGCACTCCCCTATGGTGCTAATGCTCAGGAAAAACGCTTATTAACAATGGAAGATGCAATACTCTCGCGCGAACTCTCCCCGCAAACTCTTCCCATCATCTGGGGTGTGGATGCCAAGGGTAGGACAACCTACGGCGAAATGGTTGGTCGTGGAGAGATTAATTGGTTCTACCCCACAAGTGGCAAACCCGCAACTGTTGCAACTCCTGTGGAGCAGGAGGCCAAACCTCGCTACTTTACCGAGGAGAATAATCTTTATGCCGAGGTCGGTGGCGAGAAGATTGCCATTACCGCCAATGAGGACAAGAACATCGTCAGCGGCTCGCATGTGAGTCGTAACGAATTTGGCATTAATGGTGGCATATTCCCCTCGCCCGACGGACTTTCGGTGGCATTCTACCAGAAAGACGAGAGTCAAGTGACCAACTTCCCTCTCTTGGACATCACCACCCGCACTGGCTCGCTTGTGGAGATTAAGTACCCTATGGCGGGTATGCCCTCCGAGAGGGTGAGCGTGGGAGTGTGGAACAGCCTTACCCAGCAGACCGTATGGCTCAATGTAACCGACTTTGACGAGGAACGCTATCTTACGAACATTACTTGGAGTCCCGACGGCAAACTCATCTACATCCAGGTGCTCAACCGCGACCAGAATGAGATGCATCTGAATAGCTATTGTACTGCGACGGGCGAGCAGGTGGAGCACCTCTTCACCGACAGCGACAGTCGCTATGTGGAGCCCCTCTATCCTTTGCAGTGGGTGGGCGATAAGGGCGACAAGTTCATCTACTCCACAAATGTGCGTGACGGCTATTGGAATCTCTACCTCTACGAGCGTACCAAGAGTGGCGATTGGGATTTCCGCCGTCTTACGAAGGTGGATGCCGATGTGACCTATGAGAATAGAATGGGAGATTGGGTATATTACTACACTGCCGAGTTCTCCACTGCCGAGCAGCACCTCGCAAAGGTGAACATCAAGAGTGGTAAGACTGTAAGGCTCACCCACGAGCCCGGTTGGCACGGATGCTCAATAAGTCCCGACGGCAAATACTTTGTGGATTACTACTCCTCGCTCCGCGTGCCTCGCGTCGTAAACCTCGCCTCCACAAAGGATGGTAAGGTTATTCGCAACCTGTTCACAGCACCCGACCCCACCGAGGGATATAACTACACCGAGATTGAACTCGGAACCATCCCCACCGCCGACGGCAAGTGGGAGAATTGGTATCGCCTTATCTACCCCATAGATTTCGATCCCACAAAAAAATACCCTGCCATTGTCTATGTCTATGGCGGTCCCCACAGCCAGATGGTCAACAACTCCTATCAAGCCAACCTGCGCCGTTGGGAGATGTATATGGCACAGCGTGGCTATGTGGTCTTTGTTATGGACAACCGCGGAACACTCTGGCACGGTGCAGAGTACGAGAAAGCCATCCATCGTCAGTGCGGCAAGTGCGAGATGGAGGACCAGATGAAGGGTGTTGAGTGGCTGACATCGCACGAGTGGGTGGATGCCGACCGCATCGGTGTGCACGGATGGAGCTATGGCGGATTTATGACCATCTCGCTCATCACCAACTATCCCGATGTCTTCAAGGTGGCAGTTGCGGGCGGACCCGTCATTGATTGGAAATGGTATGAGGCAATGTATGGCGAGAGGTATATGGACCGCCCCGAGCAGAACCCCGAGGGTTACGAGGCTACCTCGCTCATCAATCAAGTCAAAAATCTCAAAGGCAAATTGCTGATATGCCAGGGAGGTATTGACCCCGTAGTCCTCTGGCAGCACAGCCTTAACTTTGTTCGCGAGTGCGTGATTAACAATGTGCAGGTAGACTATTTCCCCTATCCTTGCCACGAGCACAATGTGAGGGGTAAAGACCGAGTGCACCTGATGGATAAGGTTACGATGTATTTCGACGACTACCTATAAAAATGCATATAAGCGGCGTCTTTGGCGTTGCACTGCGATAAATCTCCCCCTCATTTGCGTCAAGCAAACTGCGGGGGAGATTTTCTTGTGCGCCTAAAATACGCTCGCTTCTATGCATTTTTTGTCTACCGTCTACCGACGACCGACTGCGGGCGCCCAGCGCCCGAGAAGAAAAACAAGAAAAACAGGAAAGACAAGAAGGACAGGGATATCTGTTTCTTCTGTTCCTCCTGTCGCTCCTGTCACTCCTGTCGCTCTTGCCCCCCCTTGTTCACGGGGATCTTTTTTGATACCCGTGAACAGGGGAGGCGCACCGCAATTTTTAATTCTTAACTCTCCAAAAGTGATTTACGGGCCCGTGGCCGTGGCCAATGGAGTACTCTGCTCCCGAACGGATGGCCGAGTCGATATAATCTTTGGCAGCGCGAGCAGCCTCCGTCAAGGGCAACCCCTGGGCGATAGTTGCGGCAAGTGCCGACGAGAGGGTGCAGCCCGTACCGTGTGTGTTGGGGGTATCGATTCGCTCGGAGGGCAGTTCGGTGATGGTGTCATCCTCGGCATTGTAGAATATGTCCACCACTCGTTGGTCTGTAAGGTGTCCCGCTTTGAGCAGCACCGACACCTTACCGCCCTGTGAGAGTTGTCGGGCCACAGCAGGGAACTCTTCGGCGGAGTTAATCTTCACGCCCGCCAAAATCTCGGCTTCGGGCAGATTGGGAGTAATAACCCTTGCGAGGGGAATGAGCACCTTGCGCAAGTGCTCGATGGCACTCTCCTCGATGAGTCGGTGTCCCGAGGTCGAAACCATCACGGGGTCGAGCACCACATTCGAGAGGTGGTACTTTTGTATCATCTCGGCCACCACATCCACAACCTCTGCCGAGTGGAGCATACCAATCTTTATGGCGTCGGCACCGATGTCCGAGAGCACGGCATCAATCTGTCCGCGCAAGATGTCGATGGGTATGGGGTGTACGGCCTCCACTCCGAGGGTGTTCTGCACCGTTACGGCCGTAATGGCCGAGGCTGCAAAGCACCCGTTTGCCGAGATGGCTTTGATGTCGGCCTGAATGCCCGCACCGCCTCCCGAATCGCTACCTGCAATCGTGAGTACTCTCTTGTATTGTCTTTTATTCATAGTCTAAAAATGGGTAAAACCTTTGCTCCTAAAATCTGTCTTCGTGCCGCCCTCGTACCACTCAATTTCTGCCTCGCCGGCCGTGATTTTACCAATGGGATAGAGGGGAAAATCGACCTGTTGTGCTATCTCCTCGGGGGCGGTGAGCAGTAACTCGTAGTCCTCGCCTGCGGAGGTGGCAAGTTCGTACTTGTTCCACCCTTCGCGCTCGCATAAAAGCTCCAACTCCGACGAGAGAGGTAGCGCACTCAGCTCCACCCTTGCACCCACGCCCGAGGCCTTCAAAATATGCCCGAGGTCGGAGGCTATGCCATCCGAAATATCCATCATCGCGCCCACCAAACCCGTAGCAAGGAGAGCTCGCCCCTCGATGAGTCGTGGTGTGGGGCGTAGGTGTTTCTCTACGAGATATTCCACCTCGGTGCACTTTTCGAGGTCGGCGAGTAGCGCTTTCAGGCCGGCACCCGAGTCGCCCAATGTGCCCGTCACAAAGATTGTGTCGCCCACTCGTGCGCCACTACGCAGCGCTGCACGACCACTCTCACACCTGCCCACAACGCCAACATTTATGGCAATGTCGCGTAGCGAGGAGGTGGTGTCGCCACCCAGCAGAGGCACTCCAAAGGTGCGGCTAATGGCGGCATAACCCTCCACAAAACGCTCCGCCCACTCGCCCTGTGCATCTTTGGGGAGTGCAATGGAGAGGAATGTGGCAACCCCCTCGCCACCCATAGCGGCCACATCGCTCAGATTGACCGCCGCCGACTTCCATCCAATATCCTCGGGCTCGGATTTGGAGCGCAGAAAGTGCACCCCCTCCAAGAGCATATCCGTAGTGACAAGTATATCGCCCCCCTCGGAGGGGATTATGGCACAATCGTCGCCTATGCCTACGCCCTCCTGTGGAAGGTCGCAGTGCGCCTTGATGTAGTCAATAAAACCAAATTCTCCGTTTGCCATACTTTTAATGTTGTTGCTGTCTATCGCCACAATAGCCCCAATTCCAGAACGCCCACTCATACTCGGCAGCAATGAGGTAGGCGCGAGTCATCTCCTCCCTCATCTCGGGCGAAGCCTCCTCGGCATAGCGGTCACACATCTCCAACACAGCGCGAGTACCCTCTGTAAAGTCCTCCGAGGCGTAGGTTGCAACCCACTCGGCATAGGGATTGGGGTTGGGATTGCGGTGGGCGTAGATGTAGAGTCCCACCTCGTTGTAAATCCACATGCAGGGCAGTATTGCCGCCAGCGCCAGCGCGGGAACTCCCGTGTTGATATATTTGCGGGTGTGGGCCATATAGCCGGCCGTTACCTCCGAAGGCTCCACAGCGGTATCTATACCAAAACTCTCAATCAGCATCTGGTGCATAGCGGCCTCGGCCTCCATACCCTCCTTGGCATAGGCACGAAACATCTCCTGCATCGCTGCGTCGGGGAGCATATCGGCAAGCAGAAACATCTCCTCACCGTAGTTCTTGATGTAGATTTCATCTTGTGCCAAATAGCGGGCAAACTTCTCGGGGGCGAGTGTTCCTGCCGCAAGCTCGGTGATGAATGGGTGTTGTGTAATGCGTTCGTAGATGGGTAGAGATTTCTGCCATACCTCTTTTGTCCAACTCATAAATTTATTTGTAATTATAAGATTGTCCTAAAAGTTCTGTCTAAAAGACCTACTCTTTGCTTGTTATTACTTTGAGTAGTTCTTGTGCGGCCTTGCGTGGCGAGGGCGCGGAGCATATTGCCGATACCACAGCTACACCATCGGTGCCCGCAGCCATAACCTCGCCTATGGTCGAGGCGTTCATACCGCCAATAGCCACCGTTGGGTGGACCGACATCGCCACAGCTTTGCGCAGGCCCTCCAAACCGAAGGGCTCGGCAGTGTCGCTCTTTGTTGGGGTGCCATAGACGGGCGAGATGCCAACATAATCCACATCGAGAGTGTTGGCAACCGCCAAATCGTCGAAATTCTCCACCGAAAGACCTATGATTTTGTCCCCTCCCAAGAGTCGGCGGGCATCCTCGTAGGACATATCGCTCTGCCCAATGTGAACTCCGTCGGCATCGGCGGCAAGTGCCACATCAACCCTGTCGTTGATAATCAGAGGCACCCCAAGTGGCGCAAGCAGTGCTTTGAGGCTCTTGGCAAGAGCAACGAACTCCCCCGTGGGGGCCTCCTTTTCGCGCAGCTGCACCATCGTAACACCTCCTGCCACTGCCTCAATCACAATCTCTTCTATGGGGCGACCGAGTGACAGCGGTCGGTCGGTAACAAGATAGAGTAATAGATTTGAGCGTTCTATCATTGTCTTAAAGTCTCTGCGAGTTCGTCCTCGGTAATACTATATAGTGTGTCGACAAAGTTTGTCAGCAACGAGCCGGGACCGGCAGACTTACGAGCCGCAATTTCACCCGCAACACCCATTAGAGCCATAGCACAGAACGAGGCTTCGAAGAGGTCGGGATTGACAGCAGCAAAGGCACCAACCATCGAAGATGCCGTACAACCCATGGCGGTAACCAATGGCATCATTCGTGAGCCATTGCTGATTTTTTCCACCCTCGTGCCATCTGTAATATAATCAATCTCTCCACTAATAACAACAATGGCACCTGTGCGCTCGGCAAGCTTCATGGCCGACTCCACAGCATCGTCCGAACTGCAACTGCTATCTACACCTTTACTCTTGATATCTGCATTGAGCAACGCCATAATCTCCGAAGCATTACCTCGAATGATATTGGGCTTGCACTCCTCAATAATTCTCCAAGCTGTCCTTGTGCGATAGTTGGTGGCTCCTACTCCTACGGGATCGAGAATAACCACTCCCCCTGCTGCACTTTTGGCCTTGCCTGCAACAATCATAGATTCCACCCACTCGGCATCCAGGGTACCAATGTTGATTACCAAAGCTCCTGCGACAAGTGCCATATCGGCAACCTCGTCGATAGAGTGGGACATTACGGGAGAGGCTCCCGCAGCCAACAAAGCATTTGCACTGAAATTCATTGCTACATAATTGGTGATGTTGTGCACCAATGGAGACTCGCGCCTTACTGCACGCAAGTTCTCTTTAAGATTCTCTTTGTTAATCATGGTTTTTGTTATTTATAAGCGGTTATTGCTACATATGAGCCTTTATCGTAGCCCTCGCAGGGCTCCTCCACAACCAGGTGTGAGTAGTGGGGTGAGGTTGTGAGTGTTTGCGAGAAAGATAGGTTGTGAAAGCCTGCCTGCTCCACAAGTTTGATTTTCTCGGCGGTTGTACGCCACTTTGCCTGCTTCACCAACTCGATAGGATAGGGCATTTGTGGCACACATCCCTCCAACAAAGGATGGTCCCACGAACCAACCGAAAGAGCAAGATTGTATATCAGTCCGTAGGAACTCTCCTTGGGAACATCTATTACCACCACTCGGCCACCCTCTCTCAATGCCGCATGGGCCTTACGCAAAGCAAGACCAAAATCCTGCATGTAGCAAGGGCAACCATTAAACAATATGGTATCGTACTTTCCCGTACCATAATCGGCATCCTCGCCCGTTGCGATAATCACCTCCATGCCTCGTTTGACAGCTATTGCCGCCATAGATTCGGAGGGCTCAATGCCTTTTCTTATGGTTATACCATAGTCATCGGCAAGAATTTTCTCGAATAGTCCGCTGCCACAACCAATGGAGAGAACCTCCCCTGCGTTGTTCAGACACGAAGCAACAAGTTTTACTTCACTTTCGAGCACATTGCTATTCTCTATAAACCAAGAGTCGTACTGCGTTGCGTACTCATCAAAACCTTTATATCCCATAATCTATAAACAAAAAAATCCGCATTCCCCATTTCGCTCGGGAATACGGCAACACATTTAATAATTCTCGACTTTGAATGGCAAATACCGCCCTGCAAAGTCACAAAATATCACCGTTTCCCTGCGCTGTCATTATACATATCAGGTTCGGAGGGTATCATCTCAGCCAATCCGCAAAAGGGATTGGCACCCCTAACAGCAATACAAAGATATTACTATTAATTCAAAATGCAAAATTCAAAATTCAAAATTCAATTTTTTTTGAAGCTCACATTGTTCTCATTGCTCACATCTTCTCTTGGCTACCACAGCGAGATGGTGCGCGACAGGTCTTCTTTCGAGAAGTAGTACATTGCTCCACAGTCACTACCGACCAACAAACCACCCTCGCCCAGGGGACAAGCCGTAGGTGCAACCGAGAGTGTGCCGATGTTGAGGTCTTTGCCTTTGAACAGCAACTGTTCGGGGTAGGCAAAGGTTATGGATGCGTTGGAGCCTATGTTTTCGAAATAGAGAATGTTGAGTCCCTTGATAGGATTGCGCGACCAAGGAAGCCCTTTATCGGGAGAGGGGAACGAAGAGGTTATGGGAGTGCCTACCAAAAGGTCCACATCACCGTCGGAGTCCCAATCCATAAGGTGGAGTTTCTCCCTACCTCGCTCGGCAAGAGTGCTATCCACCCTCTGGCGGTAGCCCGTAATGTGTGAGGAGTAGAGGAGTGTCATCTCGCCCCTGTCGACCACCGCATTGCCAACCCTGCGCTCGTAGAGGTGAATTTTGTCATTCTGGTCCATTGCCACAAGGAGTGTGCGCCCGTCAACCGTAGCAACCGCAGGGCGTGTGCGCCACATTCCGCAAATCTCCATATAGTCGAGCATAATCTTCTGGCGACCACCGAGCTGTACGCCCTCGGCAGTGCGCTCGCCGAGCATCACTTCGAGGATTCCCTCATTGAAAGAGTAGACTACATCCTGCACACCGTCGCCATTCCAATCTACCACCGTGGGGCATAGATAGCCCCATCCCGAATCCATTGGGCCGCCAAGCGAGTAGTAGCCGGCTCTGATTTCGACCACCTCTCCTGCACTTTTGAGGTATTCGCCCACGCCAAAGGCGGGTGTGGTGTTGGTGCCGTGGTTTTTGAACAGCAGGAGGTTGCCTGCGGAGTTGCCCGCAACAATGTCGTGGCGACCATCGCCGTCCCAATCCACCACATTGGGAACAACCATAGAGCCCGCATAGAGCCTTCCGCCCTCCATTAGAACCTCGTGGGACTCGTAGCCACTCTCCGAGGGAGTGTAGTACCACAGCGAACCCTCGCCCGAGGTGATGAAACCCTCGTCCGAGATTGCGCACACGGCTGCCACTGTTGAGCGGTTTTTCAGTTCGCGGCCAAAGTTGTCGAGAGGCTGGGTGGCGGCACCCAGAGGACTCACCACCTTCATTGCACCAAATTCGTTGGCTACCAATATCGCACCATCGGAGCCCAGAGTGCAGAGTGCCGAGGGGGCGATGATGAGGTCTGCGTTAGATTGCAGGGTTGCCTTTCCGAGAGGTTTCCAAGTGGTGGTGTTGAGTTGGAGAGTATAGACCGCACCGACGGATATTTTGCCTCGGTAGGTGCCGAGGGTGTTGTAGTACGAGAGAGAGATGTCGTCATCGGATGGCTCCTCTGCCACAACCCTCAGTCCGAGCACGGCGAGAGTGAGCGTTTCGTCATCCACGCCTACCACATCCACACCTACGACCGTCGAGGGCAGTCCCTCCACCGAGCAGGTAGCCATCCACGCCGAGCCGAAGGAGTTGCCGTTGGGGTTGTACTGTGCCAACGAGAGAGTCCCCTCGTGGAGCGCAAAGGCCAAGACTCCAAACGAGCCTACGGATACAATTTTCTGTGGCGCGGAAGAGCTGTTCCAAGGGTGTTTTGTGATTTTGTCGCCCACCGCATAGACGGGATTGCCACTCGCGGTGGTGTGCATATAGCGAGCAGTGTAAAGACCGCTGTTGTCCAGCCTGCCCACACCTTCAACAAAGAGGTCGGGGAGAGTTCCACTATCCTTTGCAACATCTGTTCCCACAACCCTATGCGAGAGGTTCTCTCCGAGAGAGAAGGGTGCAAGACCTCCGTCGAGTGCAGCCATAACGGGCTCGCCACTCGTGAGCGACAACCCCTCCTCAATAACAATGTTGTTTCCACCACCGCCACCGCCATTATCCTCTTCGGGAGTGACGCATCCCCACATAGAAAGGGCAAGCAGTAGAACGAGAAGTATGTGTTTGATGAATTTCATATTTTGTTGCGGAATGTTTCGTTTGTGTGGAGGTTGTTTTATGGCAAGGGGGTGGTGGTGAGGTCGCTGCGGTGGAAGAACATAAACCTTCCGCTCTCAACGCCCACCAGCAGGTTGGGGCCCTTGGAAGTGTCGCCCAGCATACAGCCTACGGGTGCGTTGGAGTGTGCGCCCAGCGCCCTATCTTTGCCCTTAACCAAGAACTGCTCGGGGTAGGCATAGCGGGGCTCGGCAGATGTTCCGTCGTTGCGGAAGAGTAGCACCTGCATACCCGTAAAGCCGAGTACGCGGCGCGACTCGGGAAGGCCTCGCTCGGGCGAGGGGAACGACGAGCGTTTGATGGTACCCACAAGCAGGTCCAAATCGCCGTCGGAGTCCCAATCCACAAAGTTGAGCTTACCACGACCATACTGCACATTGGTCTCCTCGCGGTTGTTGTGTCCCGTGATACCCTTGCCGTCGGTGAGGTAGACTTTGCCACCGTCGGTTACGGAGGTGTCGGAGGTCTGCCAATAGAGGTGCAGGGCGTTCTCGGTATCCATAATCATCATTGCCACCCTGTCGCCAATGCGGGCAATGGCGGGCCTCACGCGCCACACGCCATAGAGTTCCATACCGTCGAGATATATCGTGCGGGGAGTGCCCAGAACGGGCGCTGTGGCGGTGCCGACATTGGGCATATACATATACTTGCCCTCGTTGTACGAGAAGACAATGTCGTAGAGTCCGTCGCCGTTCCAATCGAAGACCGTGGGGCAGAGGTAGCCCCAGCAGCACTCCATAGGGCCTTGCAGCTCGTAGTAGCCGGCCCTTATGCAAAACTCACTATCCCACAGTGTCATATACTCGCCGTCGCCAAAGACGGGATTGAGGTCGGTGCCGTAGTTCTTGAAGAACATCAGCCTACCCTCCGAGTTGCCCGTAACCACATCGAGGGCCCCGTCACCATCCCAATCGACAACATTGGGCACCGTGAGCGAGCCCGAGAACAGATCGCCTTCGGTCATCATTACCAACTCGGCAGGCTTATAGATAGGAGTACCGTAGCTGTTGCACTTGCCGGCATAGCGGTAGAGCCACACGGAGCCCTCTCCCGAGGTGATGAAGTCGTCCATTCGGCCGTCGCGGTCGGCATTGATGGCCGTGATGCGTTTGACATTACTGCGATTTATGAGTTGCTCTCCATTGGTGTCCACCAAGTAGTCCGCCACATCGAGTGCAGAGGAGGCTACATATTTGAGTGCGCCGGCCTTGTTGGCTACAATGTAGCCGTTCCAACCCTCGCCCTTCATCTGGGCAATGGAGCTGGGGCCAAGAATTACGCTGTTGTCCATACCCACCTGCTTGAATTCGCCATCCTGTGCCCAAGAGTCAATTTTTATCTTGGTGCGATAGACCGCAGCTTCGGGAATGGTGCCCATATAGAAACCGGCGCTATCGTAGAGCGAATCCTCCATATAGTCGCTCTCGGGGCTTGTGCTCGCCACCGTGTAGCACATAACCGTCAGGTCGGCACTGCTACCGTCGCTACTCAGCACAAGATCGAACGAATTGGCAGCGTATGGTAGTCCCGCAAGTTTGGACGAATATGCCCACTCTGTACCAAAGGAGTTCTTTTCGCGGTCGTAGGGTGCTACATTAAGGCGCGTTTTGGTGGCCTGAATGGCGTAGACTTTGCCACCAATCTTCATAATTTTGATGGCAGCCGAATCGCTCTCCCAGGGCATCTCGGTGATGAGTTTGGGGTGTGAATATACCAATCGCCCCCAAGAATCGGTGCCCCAGAACTCGCAGTAGTTGAGTCCGCGCCTACCTCCGGACGAAGGCGACAAACCGCCCGAACCGCAAATGTAGAGGTCGGGATAGGGGCGTGAGTTTTCATACACGGCACCCACCACAACCGATGTGTAGCAGTAGTCCAGCGAGAGGGGCGCAAGACCGTTCTCGTTGCTCGACACGATGGGGCTGTCGCTCACAAGATTGCGGGCAATGAGCACGGGTTTTGGTTTCTCGCCCCCCGTGGGCTTGTCCGTAGGAGAGGGTATTTCGGGCTCGGAGCATCCCGCCAACAAGGCCGAGAGCAGGAGAGCCACTATGGTAATCTGTCGTTTCATTAATAGGCAGAGTTTTTAATGCGGAAAGTCGTTGCTATTTGGATTTCTTTTCGTCCATCGTAACGGTGGTGATGTCGCCATGCTCGAAGAAGAAGAACTTGCCGCTCTCGCAACCCACCAAGAGGTTCACACCACCCGAGGTGTCACCCAACATACAGGGTGTGGGGGCGTTGGAGTGTGCGCCAAGATAGAAGTCCTCGCCTCGGAACTGCAACTGTACGGGCTCCTCGAACTTCATATTCTTGTTGCTGCCCACATTGCGCAGCAACATAACCTGCATACCCGTTTGTTTGCGTTTGAAGCGCACAAAGGGAAGTCCCCTTTCGGGCGAGGGGTAGGAGGAGCGCTTAACGGAGCCAATCAGAAGGTCGAGTTTGCCGTCGGAGTCCCAATCGACAAATGCGAGTTTGCCTCGTCCTTTCTGGCCATATCGTTCGTTATTTTGGTTGTGGCCGCTGATATGTTTGCCGTTTTTGAGTTTGAGTTTGCCTGCGTCGGCAACATTGTAGTCGTCTACGCGGTAGTAGAGGTGGAGTTCGTTGTCGTCGTCCATAATGACCATAGCCATCTTGCCGTCAATCTCCGCAATGGCGGGCCTTACGCGCCAAGTGCCCCAGAGTTCCAGATTGTCGCACGAGATGGGGCGAGGTGCTGCGAGTTTGGGCTCGGTGGGAGTACCCTCGTTGAGCAGGAGTTCGTATTTTGCCTTCGAGCCCGAGGTTACAACATCCAACAATCCGTCGCCGTTCCAATCGACAACCATTGGGCAGAGATAGCCCCACGAGGCTTCCAGCGGGCCTTGAACCACATGGTAGCCGGGGCGGATGCAGATAGGCTCTCCGGCGGCATACACGGGCTGTGACATAGCAAATGCGGGCTCGCGGTTTGTGCCGTTATTTTTGAAGAAGAGCAGTCGGCCCTCCGAGTTGCCCGACACAATATCCAGCACTCCGTCGGAGTCCCAATCGACAACATTGGGCACCGTCAGCGAGCCCGAGAAGAGGTCGGCATTGCGCTGCAAGACCACTTTGGGCTCGGCATATTTGGGCATACCGCTCTCTTTGTCCATACCGAGGAAACGGTAGTGGTAGATTGCTCCCTCGCCACCGATAATCATATCGCAACGAGTGCCGTCGGCCGAGGGGAAAGACATAGATTTTGCACCATAGGTGGGGTGGGTGAGCACCTCACCCTCCGAGTTTCTCACATAGCCATACTCGTCGCTCTTGCGTGCGGGTACATATTTGAGCGAGCCGAGTGTGGAACTCATAATATATCCGTCGAGTCCCCTCTTTTTGTCCACCACGCGCATTACGCCCGAGCCCGAGAGAATGGCTTTGTTGTCGGGGGTAATGGGTGTGTAGTCGTCGGTGAGGACTTTGGTTTTGAGGTCGAAAGAGGAGTGGAAGATGCCCGAGTAGGGGAGTTCGCCACGATAGATGCTTGCACCGTCGTAGTAGGATACGGCCATATCTTCCTTGGTATCTTCGGGGCGGTACTGTGCGTTGTCGCCCGAGAGCACCACATAATCGACAATGCGGCCGTCGTTGCTCCACATCTCCAAGTCGCCAACGCCTCCCGTACCCTCAACAGCCATCTCCTCCACCTCGGTGAAGAAGTTGCCGCTGGGGTGGAGCTTTGCAACGAAGGCTTTTTTGGAGTTCATCCAGATGCCATAGGTGTCGCCACCCTTGCCGTTTTGCCAAATGGTGAAGTTGGAGGGCTTGCCCTTAGCCTTCTTTTCCCAGGGGAGCATTACCTCCTCGGGGGCGCCATAGATGAGGCTGCCATCCTCGCCAACCTTCTCGAAGGGGCAGCGGAAAATGCAGTTGCGCACCTCGGGGAAGCCTGCCGAAATCCACACGAAGATGTCGGGATACTCCTCGGAGGAGATGTAGGCAAAGCCTTTGGGGCGGTTGCTGTATGTCATGCCAAACCACAGGGGCGAGAGGCCTTCGTTTTCGCCCGATTTTATCGGCTGACCGCTTGTGAGGGGTTGTGCCGAGGTGGTGGTGAAGATGGTGGTGAGTGCCAACGAGCACGCCACGATAATTCTACCCAAGTTCTTCATAGGTGGTAACTGTTTTTTATGTTGAGTGTTAGTTGTTTCTAAAATTTTCCACCCTTATGAAGCTCAACATATTGGCGTCGTGCTGGCGGGTGGGGAGTCCCCTCTCTTCGGGGGCTGCCAATCGGATGACGGCAAGCAAATCCTCGCCATCGAAAATCCAATCGACATATTGGAAGCCGTGGAAGAATGGGTCGTCGGAGGCGAGAATTTCTCGCTCCTCGGTCCACTCTTTCAGGTTGCGCGAACTGTACAGTACCATGTGGTTGCGGATGTTGCCGCACTTGATACCACTTTCATACTTGCCTTCGAATTTTTTGCCGTAGTCTTTTTGGTCTACGGGGTTGGTTATGGTCCAATACTTTTGGGTTTGCTCGTCGTAGCGGATGGTGAACTTCTTGCCACCGCCGGGCAGAGTGTGGAAACCTGTTGTGGGGTCGAAGGTGACCTTCTTGGAGCTTACAACATCGACCATTGCGATGGTGCGACCATAGCGCTCCTCGTCCACGCGCAGGATATCTACAAGTCGGTTGTCGGGAGTGACAACCATATTGCCCTCAATCATCTGAGAGCCTTTCAGGGATTTGCCGTCCACGAGCCAATTTTTGTCGTAAACGAGCATATTGGACATTGTCCACGAACTTGCCGAGAGCAGGTTGGCATCCACAGGGGCAGACATAACGAAGACTTTTTTGTTGGTCTCGTTGGTCTCCATACCCCTCCAAATGCGTCCATTCCAGATAGCCACAGGTACGGGTGCCGAGTGGAAAGTTCCTTCGAGTAGTAGTCCCGAGTTGGCGTCTACGGCGTTTGTCCAAGTGTAGCCGTTGTCGTAGGAGGCGTGGATTACCACATCTCCCGCAGGTTTGTTTGTGCCCATAATGTAGAGCACTCCTTTGTGGAGGAAGGTGCTCTCGTAGGACATCTCAATTTTTCCGTGGTTGCGTACGCTCCAAGTTGCGCCATTGTCGGCTGAGGCGTAGAAATTAACCCACGCGCCCTTGCCGTTGGTGTTGCGCAAGGTGCCGCTGCACGCCACGAGCAACTCGCCATTGGGCAGACGGATGATGCTGGGGTTTGCCACCATTGTTTCCCTGAGTTCATCGACTTTGGCGATGGTGGTGCCATAGGTTATTGTACCCTGCACTTTAATATCCCTGCCGAAGAGGAGCAGGCTTGCAGTCTGCCCCTCCACAGCGGGAACATCTATCCACTCGTTGGGAGTGGTGATTTTGTAACGATACAGAGAGTATTTCACACTCTTGTTGCCGCCATTCGACACCGTGAAGTCCTTGTTTTGGTCTGTCCAGCCGACAGCCTTAATGGGGGCTGTGGAGGCAACATAGACGCCACACATCTCCGAGCAGGCAAATTTCTCGACACCCTTCAACTCCTTAACGCTCACTGCACACTTCAACTTGCCGAGCTCCGTGGGGAGCGACTCGTCGAAATAGTAGATTTCGTTAATGGGATAGACATAGGTGTTCGTATCTCCCGCTGCCACCTCTCGGACATCGATGAGTTCGCCATAGACATTTATGGCACCATCCTGACTGATGGGCAGTGCGGTTGAGGGTTTGTTGTCGGGCTGTTCCGAGCCGCCCGAGCAGGCGGCACAGAACAGCAGTGTAAGCAATCCGAAGTGCATAAAAATTCTCTCTCGTTTCATTAATACAAAAATCGGTTATTACTCAATGGTAATAGTAAAGGTCTTTTTGTTTTCTTTGGTTTCGCCCGTAAGTTCCTTGGTGTAACCCACAATCACAACCGTGTAGGTACCTGCCTCGTTGAAGATGTACTCGAAGGAGGATACGGAGTTGTCGGTTGCACTCTGCACCACAATAGGAGTATCTGTGCCAAGGCTTGTGCGGTTGGGTGTTACAGGGCTTGTTACCATATAGGCGTAGATGTCATCCGCGGGCTTAAATGCCGAGAAGAAGCGGAAATAGGTGGTGCCACTACCGTAGTTGTTGTTCGTAAAGAACTTGGGCACATTGGTAGTGTCGCCATTGTACGACTCACCTACAATTAGGTGGCAATTGCTCTCGCTGATAACATCCTGAATTGCATAACTGCCCTCGTCGTTGTAACCATTCACCACGATAGAGGGAACATAGACAATCGTACGACCACCTGGATCTTCGGAGACGGGCAAGACATGGTAGAACATACCAATATACAGGTTGCCCGAGTCGGGGACAAACTCCGAAAGGTCGGTTTCGCCGGCGGGGGTGAGGTCTTTCCAAGCACTAGCTGCCGAGATGTGGTCGGGCAAGGTGAAGCGGTCGGTAATGTCAATCCAAGTAGCATCCAAAACCTCCTCCTCGGTGTAAACACCCGAGAAATCGCTCGACACTTTGATGCGGAACAGATCGTCGTAGATGAGGGTGCCCGACTGATACTGAGAAATGAACGAGAACTTCAAACCATCTTTAACAAAGCGCTCAGTATCTTTCCACTCGTAGTCGTGACCTACCTCGCCGGTGTAGAGGTCGATAGCATCGGCAACTCCACTGAACGAGAATGTTACGGGCTCGCCAACTGCGCCTGTGAGGGCGGGAGGATTGATTTCAAATGGCTCGGCATCCACAAAGTCGTCGAGGGTAACGCTTACACTCTGGGTGTAGTAGCGGTTGGCCTTGAACTCCACTGCGGGCAGCTCAACGGTTGCCACAGCGTTGTTTACGGCCACAACCTCGGCAGTGAGAGTGCCTGCGGTGTGCTTTCCGGGAAGCGCCATAAGGTAGAAGCTATGTGGAGTGCTCTGGGAGAGAATGGCATTCTCCTCCAATGCAACCACAATCTCGCCGCTACCGTCGCCAACAACGATTGCGCCACCCTCGGTCGTGAGGTCAATAGTTGCAATCTCTGCCGAGAGCATCGCTGAGGTGGATTTAAGCCTCAACTGCTTTACGGGAACAGACACATCCTCGCCGAGCGAGAGGTCAACCTTCACAAATGCAAAGGCGCTACCAAAGCAGAGGTTTGCGGCTCCACTCTCAACCGTAAGAGGGTCGGCCATCATAAAGTTCAGGTCTGCAAGGTGCGAGATGTCGCCCGCACTCCTCTGAGTCTGTACACGGG
The DNA here is from genome assembly GCA_045659085.1 of Tidjanibacter sp. GTDB lineage: Bacteria > Bacteroidota > Bacteroidia > Bacteroidales > Rikenellaceae > Tidjanibacter. The sequence goes on along the minus strand of JAZOWE010000006.1, from coordinate 136,926 downwards.
GGAGTTTCACGGGGAAGTTCTGAGCCTCGCCACTGGCCTGCTCATTGAAAGGATAGTATGCATAGTAGGTCGTAGACTTGCCCTTGACACCATAATGCACCTTTTGTACATCGGTGGGGGTGAGGATGCACTCAACACCACCCTCCAAAGCGTTTACATCGTAGCCATAGTTGAACTTGGCGTTGTCGGCACGGTCGAAAATACCAACCTTGTCGCCGGCCTCCCACTTCAACATGGGGGCAACCTCGCCACTCTCAACGCTCACGCGCGACAGAGTTGTTGTTGCTACAAACTCCTGTGCGCCTTCAATGCTGCCGCCCACGGAATAGTCGTTGTAACAACCGCACAACAGAGCAGCAATTCCTATCGAAAATATAACTCTTTTCATCATAGTTGTAATCGTTTAATGTGAGAGGTTATTTCCACTCGTCGGGAGTGGGTTGGTTGATCGAACCGTCGTCGTAAACAACCTGCACCGTGGCCTCGCGAATAACCTCATAGCGACCATAGGCGCTTGCGTTCACACCAATGAAGGTTGCGGTGTACTCGCCGGGCTCGTTGTAGATGTGGGTGTAGTTGCTCCTTACAGGGTCGGCATAGCTCTTCACTGCAACGGGGCGGTCAAAGCCGAAGTCAACATCCTCAAACAACTCAATGGCTCCCGATACGCACCACACTTTGTGCTCCACTGTGGGCTTGTACTCCGAACGGAAAAGGGTGCGGGAGTTGTTGATGTTGGGTGTGGAGGAGCCACAGTCTTCGCAACCCTCATAGCCGGCCTCGTAGACAAAGGTCCAGCCTGCGTTGGCCTGCTCATAGAGGGTGGAGACCATATTGTCGCACTTACCCGTAATCATAAAGTTCATAATGTTCCACTGATTACGACCATTGTCCAAGGCGCTGTCGTAGACATCAACCTCGTAGTGCATTGCAAGGTAGATTTTCTTACCATCGCCAAAGAGGTCGTCGATGCACACCTCGCCCGAAGGAATGTTCCTCTGCTCTGTGTCGGTGGGGAGTGTAAACATATCGGTTATCTCCACCCAAGTGGCAGCATTGATGTCTTCGAGGGTGTAGTTGCCCGAAAAGTCGGTGGAGTAGAGGATGGGGAAGTGTTTGGGATTGAGATTACCTCCCACCTTACCACCGGTAACAGTGGTCATAAACGACATATGCATCGTTGCGGGCAAGATGCGTTTTTGGGAGCTATACTCATAGTCGCAACCCTCCTCGCCCGTATATACGGAGATGATGTCGGCCGAGCCCTCGAAGTTGAAGACAGCCCTTTCGCCAACCCTCACAATGGGTTTGTCGATGGTCACCTCAAATGTAGGCTCCGAGGTGGTGTAGAAGTCGTCGGCACACGATGTTGTTGCAAACGAAACGAGCGCCGCTGCACACAACATCAATACATTATATATTGTTCTCTTATTCATAGCCTAAATAATATGCTAAAAAGGTTACACTACCAGCCCATATTCTGTTCGAGAAGTTTGTTGAGACTCATCTCGTGGTAGGGGATGGGCCACAATACATCGCGAGCCGATACATTGCTGAAATAGAGGCGTGCTGCCACATAGTAGCTGCTGGTGAAGCTGGGAATGGTGCCATAAATGTCGCCCATATTGTTGTAGAACACACCCCAGCGAATGAGGTCATCCTTGCGGAGCAACTCAAAACCAAGCTCCAAAGGACGCTCGGCACAAGCAGCCTCGTAGAGCGAACCCTGACCATTGATGACAACATCGATGGTCTCGTTGGGAATGGTAATGTCGACACCATAGCCACGACGACGCACCTGATTGAGCAACTCGCCGGCAGCCGTAACCTCGTCTGCGGTGCTGTTGCTGTCGGCACCAACCGCCTCGGCATACATCAAAATTACATCCGAGTAGCGCAACAAGGGGAAGTTGGTGGGGGTGTAGTTCACGCCCTTGGTGCCAACCTCATACGAGCGGCGGAATTTGCCACACATACGAATCCAGAAGTTGCCGGACTGAGCAACCTCCTCGCCTGTCGTGCTGTTGTAGGTGAAGGGTGCAATGGTCCAATCGCGGCGCAGGTCGCCCTCGCCAAACATATAGATGTAGTCGGGAGTGGCACGAAGAGCACCAATCGAGTAGCCCAACTCCTCGTATTTGGGGTTGCCCGAGCTCAACTGAATACCGTTGTCACGACCAACGCGGCCCGCTACGGAGTTGTATGCAGTCTCGTTGTTGCCCCAGAACTCAACCTCCCACATCGACTCTTTGATGTCGTACTTGTCCTGAATGAGGTTTACGAACACCTGCTGGAAGCTGGGGTTGAGCGCGTGAAGACCACTGTCGATAACCATCTTGGCATAAACCTTCGCACGAGTGTACATACCGGGCTCCTCGATGGGCTTACCCGCCATATAGAGGCACACCCTTGCGAGAATACCATAGGCGGCAGTCTGCGAAATACGACCTGCACTCTCCACCTCGGTGGCGGTGGCAAGACCTGCAGCGCACTGCGACATCTCGTCAATAATCATCAGGTAAACCTCGCGCTGAGGTGTCTGGGCAACCTGCAAGTCGCTAAGTGCACACGATTTGGGGCTCTCCATAATAACAGGAATGGCTCCAAAACGGGTGGTAAGCATAAAGTGGTAGTATGCCCTCAGGAAGCGAGCCTCCGAGCGAACACGCGCGCGTTTGAGCTCATCCATCTCCACGCCGTCGAGGTTTTCGAGCAGCATATTGGCACTGTTGATACCGTTGTAGCATTGGCGCCAATAGCTCTGAATCTTGGGGTCGGTGGTTACCACATCGTAGTAGCCCACAGAGCCCTCGTCGGTGGTGTAGCACTCATAGCCGATGTCGGCCGAAAGACCCATACGGGCAAGCATATCGCCACCATAGAGGTTGGTGCTTGCCAGCACAGCATAGACACCGTTCAGAGCACAGTCAATATCCTCTTCGGTTTCGTAGGCGTTCTCAATCAAAATTACATCTGTGGGCTCAACTTCGAGCAGTTGGCAGCCGGTGGCACATACCAAAGCCACCAAAAGACCAAATTTTGCAATCATTTTTTTCATAGCATTTCTCTGTTTTGATGGTTAGAATGTGATGTTAATACCTGCTGTAAAGACTTTGTTACGAGCATAAGCCGAGTAGTCATAACCGGGAGTAAGAGCCGAGTGTTTGGTCGAAACCTCGGGGTCCAAACCCGAATAGTTGCTCCAAGTGTAGAGGTTCTGGCCCGAAACAAAAATCCTAAATTGGTCGATACCCATACGAGCCACCACGCGACGAGGCAGGTCGTAGGAGAGTTGTACGGTTTTCAGACGCAAGAACGAACCATCCTCGATGGTGCGGGTGCTATATACACCGCGGGGACCCTGACCACCAACGCCAAAGTTCTCACTGTCGGTGTTCTCGAATGTCCAGTGGTCGGTGTAGCTCTTGAACTGGTTGATGTTCTTGTTGGCGTAGTTACCCTCGAACATAATCCTGTTGGCATTCATAATGTCGTTGCCATAGTTCCACTGGAAGAAGATGTTCAGCGTGAAGCCCTTGTAGATGAAGTTGTTGTTGAAACCACCGGTGTGGATGGGCAAACCGCGACCAATGACAACCATATCCTGGTCGTTTACGATGCCGTCACCGTTCTGGTCAACATACTTAATGTGACCGGGCTGAATCTGCTCGCGGGGGTCACCATTGCTGGGAACCTCGTCTTTCAGAACATATTTGTCGCCAACAAGGTTGAAGTCGTCCAAATCGTAAACACCATCCCAAACCATACCATAGAACGAAGCAACAGGACCACCTACCGAGGCAATGTAGAGGTTGGTGGCATTGAAGTCGCCGGTGAACGCTACGGACGAGAGGAGGTGATCTTGGTCATCGGAGAGCTCCAATACACGGCTGCGGTTGAAGGCGATGTTGAAATCACTTGTCCACATAAAGTTGCGTGTGCGAACATTGATGGTGTTGAACGAGAACTCCAAACCCTCGTTGCTAATTTTACCAATGTTCTTATAGGCAGTCTGGTAGCCCGAAGTGAAAGGAATCTTGGCGTTGAGCAACAAATCGTCGGTAATCTTGCGATAGAGGTCGATGCGGAAGTTCAGTTTGTTGTTGAACAACGACATCTCATAACCGAGGTCGATCTGTGTGGTGGTCTCCCAAGTCAGCTGGTCGTTGCCGATGGTGTTGGGTGCGAGAACAAAACCGGGTGTCTGGTTATTGAACGAATACCAATCGTTCAGGGCCAGCGAGCGGTATGTTACGAAGTCGCCAACTCGGTTGTTACCGGTCTGACCATAGCTGATGCTCAACTTAGCATCATTGATATTCTTGAACTGCCTCATCCAAGGCTCCTTGCTGATACGCCAAGCGAATGCTGCCGAGGGGAAGTAACCCCAGCGGTTGTCGGGGTGGAACTTCGACGAACCATCGGCACGGAACGATACGGTCAGAAGGTAGCGCGAACGATAGTTGTAGTTCAAACGGCCAAGGAACGAAAGCAGACGGTTGCTCGACAACGCTGCGCGAGTCGAGTAGGGGGTACCGTCGTCCAAACCACTCATACCGAGGTCCGAGTTGGGAAGGTCGATGCTGTTGAAGCCGAACTTCTCGGTGTTGGTGCCCTGAATGGTAACACCGCCCAAGAGGTCAAACGAGTGGTGCTTGTTGATTTTCTTCTTCCAAGTCAGCGTGTTCTCGTTCATCCAATCCTCGCGACCTGTGTAGTTCCACGAGCCATTGATACCCTTGTTGTTATTGACAGTGGGGTAGCCTCTGTATGTATATTCGTTGTTGAACTCCTCGGCCTTGGTGTCCTTGGCGGTGTAGCCACCCCTGACGGTAAGGCGGAGGTTGTCGGTGAGTTCCCAATAAAGCGCAGCGTTCGACATAAATGTATTAACGCCGGTCACTTTATACTCATTTTGAGCCGAAATGATGGGGTTCATTGTCGCCGACGAGATGTTACCCTCCTCGTCATCAAAGAGCTCATCCTCGTCGAACTCGCCATTGAGCCATACAGGACGGAATGCCCAGCACCTATACATCATATAGGATGCATATTGGTTGCTGTCGGTCTGTGTGGTCGAGGCGGTCTGACCTGTGGTGGTAGTCTGAGTGTAGTTTACATTCAGGTTGAGTTTGAGTTTGCTGTTGATCTGCTGTGTGAAGGCAAAGCGGCCCTGCAACTTCTCGTAGCCCGAAGCTACAATCACACCCTCCTGATTTGCATACGAACCCGAAATGGAGTATTTGGTATCCTTCGTACCGCCCGCAAGGCTGAGGTTGTGCATCTGAATCATACCGTTGCGGAAGAGCCTATCCTGCATATCGATGGTGGGAACATCGTGGTAGTCGTCCAACACGCGGCCCAGATTGTTGAGGTATTTGTCCTCTGCCGAGGTGCCCAAACGCTCCACCTGATATGCCACAAAGTCGTAGGCGTCCATCATCTCCATCTTCTTGGTCACCTGCTGGATACCCATTGTGGTGCCGTAGGTGATGGTGGGTTTGCCCTCAATACCTTTCTTGGTCTCAATCACAATAACGCCGTTGGCAGCACGCGAACCATAGATGGCCGTAGCCGAAGCGTCTTTCAGAATAACCATCGACTCAATATCGACGGGGTTGATTGCCGCAGCAGCAAAGTCCTCGATGGGGAAGCCGTCCACAACATAGAGGGGCGAGTTGCTCTGGGTGAGTGAGTTGGCACCACGGATTACGATTTCCATCTCCGAGCCGGGCTGACCATCCGAAGAGGTTACCGACACACCCGCAATACGACCTTGAAGCGATTGGTCGAAGGTGAGGGTGGGCGCTTTGAGCATATCGTGGAGTTTTACATTGGTGGCGGCACCCGTAACATCTTTGATGCTCTGGCGACCATAACCCACCTCCACAACAATGTCCTCAATCACTTGTGCGTCATCTTTCAGTGTGGCAACAATGCGCGACTGGTTGCCAACAGGAATGGTGTAGTCTGCATAGCCAAGGTAGCTGAACACGAGTTTGTCCGAGGGCTTGGCCACAATCGAGAACTCACCATTGCGATTGGTCGAAGTACCCACTGCGGAGTCCTCAACCATAACGGTAACGCCTACCAAGGGTTTACCGCTCATATCTATCACCTGACCCGAGATGATGTTCTTCTGTGCAAAGGCTGCACCCGAGAGCATCACTGCAAGCAAAGTGAAGATTAAGGTTTTCGCAAAAGTTTTCATTTAACTATTAGGTTATTAGTTGGGGTGTGGTTGTGGGCTCTGCTGTGGAGAGCCCACAACCTCCTCCAAAGGTTTGTTTATTTGTAAATAGGACCGTAGTTCTTGCAAGCGCGGTAGTCTGCACCCTCGGCGTCCATACCGAATGCACTCCAAGCCGAAGGACGGAAAATCTTCTCGGCGGGTACATTGTGCATACAAACGGGGATGCGCAACATCGAAGCCAGGGTAATAAGATCTGCACCGATGTGACCATAGGTAATAGCACCGTGGTTTGCGCCCCAGTTGTTCATCACATCATAAACGCTCTTGAAGGGGCCATCGCCCGTAAGACGGGGAGCGAAGTATGTTGTGGGCCACGAGGGGTCGGTGCGCCAGTCGATGTGGTTGTGAATCTCCTCATCTACATTCACTGCCCAACCCTCGGCAATCTGCAATACGGGGCCCTGACCTTTGATGAGGTTCAGACGGCACATTGTAACGGGCATATCGCCTGTGGTGAGGAACTTCGACGAGAAGCCGCCACCACGCATATACTCCCTACCTGCGGGGTGCCAAGTGGTAGCCTTCAAGCACTCCTCTGCCTCTGCCTCGCTAATCTCCCAATAGGGTTTCATTACGGGGTTACCCTCGGCATCCCTCTGGCGACCGGTAGCATCCAAGGTCGAAGAGCCGGAGTTGATGAGGTGGATGACGCCACCGGCAGCCTTGCCGGTGAGTTTCTTGCCGGTTGCAGCCTCAACAGCCTCGGGGCTCCAATAGGTACGAACATCCGAGAAGAGCTGTGCCTGGTTGGTCAAAAGGTGCATAAGCAACATCGAAGCACCGTTGAGGGTGTCGTTCTCGGTTGCGAAGGTGTAGGCCTCGCGGATGCCGTTCCAGTCGAACGACGAGTTGAGGATAGCCTCCGAGAAGTCGCCATCGGGACGGAAGTCGGTCCACTGGCGCTGGCCCTGGAAACCACCCGCAATAGCGTTGTGGCCCATAGCCTCCTCCTCAAAGCCCATCTCGGCCAATTTGGGGTTGCCGACCATAAGGTCGCGGAAGATGATGGTCATCTTTACAACATACTCCCAAACGCCATCTTTCTCCTCGCGCGAGTAGTGGAGCCTCTCGGGGTTGAGGTCTTTGCCCTCGTTAACCTTGCAGTATTTCTCGGTCCAAGCCATAGCCTTCTCAAACTCCTCGTGGTCGTAGATGCCGAGCTCGATACGGCGAGCAATCTCCGAGCAGTCTACATACTCGCTGCGCATACCGAGGTACTCCTGGAAGAAGTCGGGGTCGGGCATCGAGCCTGCAATACCCATCGAAACCGAACCAATGTTGAGGTACGATTTGCCCTTCATCTCCATAACGGCAACGGCTGCCCTACCGAAGCGGAGCAATTTCTCCTCCACATCGGGAGTGATGGTGTTGTCGTCAACCGACTGAACATCGTGACCGTAGATACCAAATGCGGGAAGACCTTTCTGGTTGTGACCTGCGAGTGCCGAAGCCAAATATACGGCACCGGGGCGCTGGGTTTTGTTGAAACCCCAGATTGCTTTGGGCATCAGGGGGTCCATATCGATAGTCTCCGAGCCGTAGCACCAGCAGGGGGTTACCGACAACACTGCACCTACATTGTTTGCAGCAAATTTGTCGGTTGCCATAGCTGCCTCTGCCACGCCACCGATGGTGCGGTCTGCGATGACACACTGTACGGGGGTGCCGTCGCTATAACGGAGCTTCTCGGTGTAGAGTTTTGCAACACTCTCGGCCATACCCATGGTCATCTCTTCGAGCGACTCACGGATACCGCCCCTACGGCCATCAATAATGGGGCGAATACCAATTTTAGGATAGTTTTTCATATTTATTTTTGTGTTTGTGTCAAAAAGTTTTTGTTCTGCTTTTGCTCTGTGCTACTCCTCCTTTTTGCAGCAGCATTTGCACTTCTTACCAAACAAGAGAGTCAGCAAGAAACCAACGAGCATAATTACGGTGGTGCCAAATACGATGGCGAGTTTGCCGTTGATTGCGGGCTCGGGCGAGGTAACCTGCATAAGTGCAATCCAGATTACCACCAACATACCGGCAACGGCTGCGGTGATGGAGGCTGCGCGGTTGGGCTTGCGAGCAATGAGGGTGAGCAGGAACAAGCCCAATACACCGCCACTGAAAATCGAAGCCAAGGTCCACCAAGCGTCCAAAACGCCATCAACCTGCATCATCAGAATACCGATAACGATACCGACAACGCCAACGATGAGCGAAGTGAGGTAGAGAGTCTTCATATCCCTCTTGTTGCTATCCTCTTTTTTGCTGAAATGTTTCACAAAGTCGGTCAGAACGATGGTTGCCGACGAGTTGATACTTGTTGCAACGGTGGACATACCTGCCGAGAAGATGGCGGCAATCACCAAACCGGTAATACCCGTGGGCAGACCGTGTACGATGAAGTGGGGGAACACTTGGTCGGCGGGAGTGCCTGCGGGCAACAACTCGGGCTGTGCCGAGTAGTACGAGAAGAGCGCAGTACCGATATACACGAAAATCAACGAGATGGGCACATAGAGAAGCGAGCCAAACATGGTCGATTTCACAGCCTCTTTGGTCGATTTGGTAGTCATATACCTCTGTACATAGTTCTGGTCGATACCGTAGTTGTTCAAGTTTGTGAACAGACCATAGAGCAGCAATACCCAGAAGGTCGATTCGCTAAGCGAGGCGCCAAAGCTACCGAGGCTGAACTTGTTGTGCTCGGCAGCAATCTCGAAGAGCTGTGCGGGGCCCTCGGGCATACCGAAGGTCAAAATCACAGCACATACAACTGCACCAACAATCAGAACGATACCCTGAATTGCGTCGGTCCAAACCACTGCTGCAATACCGCCAAGCAAAGTGTAAATCATTGTTACAGCACCTGTTACGATAATGATTGTCTGAATGTCCCAGCCAAACATCTTGTTGATGGGCAGAGCCAACAAAAGCAAGATTGAGCCGATGCGGCAAACCTGAGTGAGAAGGTAGCAAACCGATGCGTAGCAACGAGCCCAATAGCCAAACTTGGTTTCGAGGTAGTGGTATGCCGAAACGCTATTCACGCCCCTATAAAGAGGAATGAATATCTTGGCAGCCAAAAATATCGCAAATGGAATCGAAAGGCTGAACACAAAGGGGCTCCAATTGCCCTTGAAGGCGTCGCCGGGAAGTCCCAAGAAGCTGATGCTACTTACGAAGGTCGCGAAGATACTCATACCCACAACCCACGAAGGAAGACTTCCCTCTGCGCTGGTGAACGCAGCACTGCTCTTGCGGCTCTTGAAGTAGAACGAGCAACCGAACAGCGCGGTACCACCCACGAAGATGAAGAATACTATATAATCGAGAATGGAGATTTCCATAACTGTCTTTTATGCAATTTGGTTTATTATACTATAATATATATAGGTGTAGATTATGCGTTCTTAACCTCTGCACCGAGTGCTCGGAGAGCAGCAGCAACTTTTGCACGCTCCTCGGCCTCGAATTTGCGGTAGGGCCAAGCCAAGTGGTCGTTGCAGTAGCCCAGCAACGAGGCTGCACATTTAACGCCTTTGAGGTAGCTCGAACCATACTTACCCACGCTATAAATGGTGGTGCTGATTGCCATAATCTTGGTTTGCAGACGACGAACCTCCTCGATGTCGCGTGCAACGGCTGCGTTGTACATTGCAACATAGAGTTCGGGGAACATATTTGCACCACCGTTCACGCCACCATCGGCACCCATCAACACAGCCTCGCCGGTGAGCTCCTCGGGACCAACATAGAGTGCAAAGTCGGGCATATCGCGCAACAGATATTTCACACTGTTGAGGTAGGTCATATTGTGCGACGAGTCTTTCAAACCAACAATGTTGGGGTGTTTTGCAAGAGCAGCAATGGTCTTAGCCTCCAAGAATACCTTTACATTCGAAGGCATATTGTAGATGTACAGAGGAAGACTTACCTTGTCGGCGAGCTCGGTGTAGTACTCGATGAGCTCCTGCTGCGAGGGTGCAAAGTAGTAGGGAGCTGCTGCAACAACGCCTGCTGCGCCACACTCTTTTGCCTTGTCTGCCAATGCTACGCTCTCTGCAAGCGAGGTGTCTGTGATACCAACCAATACGGGAACCCTGCCGGCAACCGCACCGCATACCAACTCTACGAAGTCGTGGCGGCATTTGTACGAAAGGCTCTGAGCCTCGCCGGTGGTACCGAGAATGAAGATTGCGTGCACACCTGCACCAATCATATTCTCAACCAAATTCTTTGCGCCCTCTACATCGATTACATCGTCGTTGAGAAGAGGTGTAATCATAGGAGGAATGATACCTTGAATCTTTTTCATTTTGTTTGTGTTTTTTTAGTTTGTATATGAATTAGTAATTAATTTTAGATGCAATGGGCATAAAGCCGGAGTTGGCGTCGCTCTCCCATTTGATGGTGACCTTCTCGCCCTGCTTAACCTCGCGGTAGGCTACCCACATAGTACCCGAAATGCCACGCTTGGTGTCGGTGTAGGTCATCTGGCTGTTGGGAAGCAACTGCCAGCCCTTGATTTTGCTCACCCAGTTCCACGAGCGGCACAACATATAGATGCGGCCATCTTCCTGAGCGGTGACATATACCTTGCAGGGGATAACTTCCTCTTTTTTGAGCCACTGGGGCATAAGGTAGTCAAAGCCACAAAGGCCCTCGATGGGCTCCTTAATTTCAAAGGTGCGATTGCTCCAAGGTTTCGAGCCGGGCTGGAACACTGCGGGCTCGAACTTGCCACCAACTACCGAAATCTCCACGCTGTCGAACTCGGGCAACCAAGCGCGGGTGCCGAGGTTGGAGTTATCACTGTCGGTGCGGAAAGTGGTTACGGGCAGACCGTTTACGCTTTGGAGGTTGCCGACGCTCTCGTTGAAGCAGTAGCGAACAGCTGCGGGGTTTTTCATACCCTCGGTCCAAACCTTTACACAGTCGCTATCTACAATTTCTGCCTTTGCGAGATAGAACTCGCCACCGTCGCTAATCTGGAAACCGACAATCTCCTTGTCGTAGCACACCAATTTGCGACCTGCATTGTTGAAATATACATAGGCAGCGTCATCCTTGTACTCTACGCGAGCAAAGGAGGGCGCTTTGTAGTCGATTTTCTTACCATAGTGGTCGCCGAGGGCACACGCTGCCAACCTCTCGCCCACAACCTGTTTGTTGCGGGGGTGGATGTCGCCCAGGCGGTCGGTCTGGTCAATTGTTACAACCATCTCAACATGCTCCATACGGGCAGCAACCCGGGCCTGAGCCTCGCGCAAAATAGCACCATTGATACCTTCGTAGGTGTGGGGTACGAGCTGTACCAAGTAGAAAGGCAGTGCAGGATTGCGGAAGATCTCGCGCCAAGCGTTAATCATAGCCTCCTGCTGCTGGTCGTAGTAGTGTGCAGAGTATCTTACATTGTGGCAACCCTGATACCAGATGACGCCCGCAATGGTCGCCTTCTCGATGGGGTGGATGTTGGCGTTGTACTGAGCACCCGCCAAGTCGCGAATGTTTACCTTGTTGGTCTTTTTGTCGATGCGCTGGTTGCCCTCCAAGCCATTTGCAAACAAGGGGTTGTTGTTTACAACCTCGGCGGGAGTCCAGCTCTCAATCGAGGTGCCGCCATAGGCAACGCAGATAAGGCCCACGGGAACTTTCAACTCCCTCTGCAATTTGTCGCCAAAAGCGTAGGCCACTGCCGAAAAGCCTTTCATATCCTCGGGGTTGCTGGTGGTCCACTCCACACCCTCAATATCATCCTGGGGCTCCTCGGCGGAGATGCGCCCCGAGTTGTAGAGGTTGATGTTTGTGTTGGGGAACTCCAAATACTCTCTAACATCGGTGGACTTGGAGATGTTCCACTGCATATTGCTCTGGCCCGAGCAAACCCACACCTCGCCAATCATAACATCCGTAAAGCCGAGTTGCTCGCCTGCCGAGGTGATTTTAACCCACTCGTTCTTGGAAGCCTTGCCGGTGGTAAGACCTGCCAACCAGCTACCCTTTGCGTCGGCCTCAACGCTTACGGGCTCGTTGAGCCACGAAGCCTCCACCGTTACAGTGGCACCGGCCTTTGCCCAACCCCAAATGTTGGCAACACTCTCGCGCTGCAACACCATGTTGTCGCTGAAAATAGAGGGCACTCGCAGATTGTCTGCAAATGCAACAACGCTCACAAAGAGCGCAACTACCAAACTAATTACCTGTTTTTTCATTCTATTTAAGTTTTTTTGAACTATCTCTTGTTGTTTCTGATATCGTTGAGTGTGACTATTTGGCTCTGTGCTCCTCAATCCACCTGATAATCATAGGATAGGTCTCCTCGCCGTATTTGTAGCGGTTCTGGAACCAAAAGCCGTGGCCACCCGAGGGGAAGATGTGAAGCTCGCAGGGAACTTTTTTCTCTTGGAGAGCAGAGTAGAATTCAATGCTGTTTTCGAAGTTTACGGCCTTGTCGTCGGAGGTGAGCACAATCATTGTGGGAGGAGTCTGCTTGGTGACCTGATTTTGCAACGAATATGTTTCTCGCAACTCTTTGTCTTTGTGCTGTGCGCCGAGCAAGTTCTCGCGGGTGTTGGCCGAAGAGTATTTCATCGAGATTACGGGATATACTAACACTCCAAAGTCGGGGCGTGTGGCGGGTGAGGTGTGGCGGGTGAGCAGGTTGGCAGCAAAGTGACCTCCTGCCGAAAAACCAATAACACCCACGCTCTGTGGGTTGATGCCCCACTTCTCAGCTCCCTCGCGGATAACTCGCATAGCCTGCTCGCCATCCTCCAATATGAGCTCGGGGTGGCCGTTGGGGCGACGGTATTTCAGAATGAAGGCGGCAATGCCGTGCTCGTTGAGCATCTCGACGGTCTTGTAGCCCTCGCGAGTGATGCACACGCGCTCGTAACTACCACCGGGAACAACCAACATAGCCTCGCCCGTAGCCTTGCCCTCCTCGGGAAGGAATACCAAGAGTTCGGGGTTGGTGATGTTGAGAATGTAGCCCTTGCTGTTTACCCTCTCGCTCATATGCTCCAAGCCATTGGAAGAGGAAGTACCCTCGGGGAAGAGGACTACGACCTCGTTGGGAGTGGGCACCTCGTCGGGGTTGTAGTTGATGGTGTTCTCGATGAGGTAGAAGTGACCATCCTCGGCACCGAGCAGAATATCCTCTCGGCCGTCGGCATTCCAATCCACAACGGTGGGCGATACGGTGTGGCCTTCGAGAACTTTGCTCGACAGGTTGCCCATATATTCAAAGTAGGTGTTGCCATCTTTCTCCTCTACATTGCGGAACCAAGCAGCGTTCTGCGAGTCCACGATGAGGTCTTTGCGACCGTCGCCATCCCAGTCGGAGAAACAAATCTTCCTGCGGCCCGACTTGCCTGCGATGCCGTCGTTGAGGCGCAACTCGCCGGGGGTGGTGTCCATAACGCCCGTCTTGTTGTTGTAGAGCGAGCAGTTGGTGCCGTAGAATACCCTGCGGCCGGGGAGTAGTACATTCTCGCCTTTGGCCTTTGTGCCCTCGTGGAGTACAAGGTAGCCCTCGGTGTCGAGCACTACCAGGTCGAGGATGCCGTCGCCTGTCCAATCAATGGGTACGGGGGTGGTTCTCCACTGGGTTACGAGGGTGTTGACCTCGGGAGCCCACCAGTTCCAGCTTACGCGAGGAGCCTCAGCACCGTTGTAGTTTACCTTTACGGGTTTGGGTGCTGCAAGGCGCATACCGCCCAAACCTTTCATCCACTCGATTTTGCCCGAGATGGAGTTCATAATAATATCCAACTTGCCGTCGCCATCCCAATCGGCAACGGTGGGTGCAGTGTAACCCCACTTACGCTCGGCGGGGCCCTGAATGGAGCCACTCTCGCCCGCCATTGTGCGGAAGGGTTTGCCACCAACAAGCAGAGCCTCAGGCTCGCCCCACGAGGGTTTGTTGCCACCCGTGAGGTTGCGTACTACGGCCAACTCGCCTGCCGAATTGCCACACACGAGGTCCTCTTTGCCGTCGCCGTCCCAATCAACACTCCAAGGAGTTACCAGTGCACCATATTTCACAAGGTCGGCAACTTGCTCGAAATAGTAGGGGGCCTCAAATTGGGGCATATGTTTTTTGACTTTGCCTGTGTTGCGAACCCAAGCAATCCTGCCGTCCTCGTCGCCAACAACAAGATCCACAAAGCCGTCTTTGTTGAAGTCGTATGCCACGGGAACAATCATTTCGATGTGGAAGCGAACCTCTTTGCCTTTGCGGTCGAGGAGCTGTCGGCCGGCTGCAAACTTGGGCTCGGTGCGGCTGCCGATATTCTCAAACCAAGTAAGACCATCCACAAACTCACCACAGATGATATCCAAGTCGCCATCGTTGTCCCAGTCTGCAATGCAGGGGTTGGGGGCACCATAGGTGTCGATAATTGCACCGCCTGCCTCAACTTTGCCCTTGTTGGTATACTCGCCACCCTCGTTTTCGAGCAGATAGACATAGCCGTGCAATGGGCCGTTGGTCCACACGCCCTTGTCGTTGTAGGCGTTGTCCCAACCATAGTCATCCCAAGTGTCGATGCCGACCAGGATGTCGATGTCGCCATCACTCTCCCAATCGACATAGCTCCACATATTCGAGCGCGACTTTTTGTAGGTTGCACCAAGCACCTCGCCGGTGTAGGTAATCTCTTTGGGTGCCGAGTATCTCTTCTTGTTGAAGTTTGTCCACTCCTTGCCTGCCGAGAGAACATATTCCTTGCCGTCTACGACCGAGATTTTGATGTTGTTGTAACCCTTCTCGTTGATGAGTTTAGCCTTGTCGAAGAGGGGCTTGTCGAGAGTTCCGATGTTGCGGAAGAGGTAGAGTCCCTTGTAGGGCTTATCGGGGCACGATACAATGAGGTCTGTGATGCCGTCACCGTCGTAGTCGGTGGGAATTGGAATTCCCCAAAGGCCTACGCCGAGGTCAACAACCAAGTCGGAGTTGTTGTAGTGCACGATTTTGCACGAGGCATCCTCTTGTGCCCACGCGCCTGTCTGCAACATTGCACAAAGTGCAAAAAGTAGTAATTTCTTAGTTGAACTCATTATTAAATCGATTTAATAGGTGTTTATAATTTAATTTTCTCTTTTTTTGCCGTTTGAAAAAATATATCGTAAGGCTCCGAATATGGGAGTTAATGTTTCCTTCCAAGTGACTCGCCATCAATGAGTTCTGGGCTGAGCAAAATGCTTTTTTTCTCCTGTGTGGGGTCGTTGATTTGGTCAATGACAAGTCGGAGTGCGTGGTGTGCAAACTCCTCAATGGGCTGCTTGATGCAGGCAATCGATACGGGATAGAGGTCGAAGGCTTCGCCACCGTCGAATGCCACAACAGCCACCTTGTCGGGGACCTTAATGCCGTGCTTGTCGAATGCCTTCACACCGGCAATTGCCAAACTGTTGGTTGCAAAGAATACTGCATCAATCTTATCCTCCTCAATGGCACGGACAATTTCGTCCATCGAAGCCTCCAAGTTGGCATAGTCTGCCTCGTAAACGATGGGGGTGTTGCCCTCGCTCGATACTCCGCGCACATAGCCACTCTCGCGGCTGCGGATGTTGGCCAAGTTCATTTTGTACGAAACCATTGCTATGCGCTTGCGGCCACTATTGTAGAGTCCCTGTACGGCAAGTCCTGCGGCGATTTCGTTGTCGAGCAAGACTTTGTTTACATCCAAGCCCTCTACATCCCTGTCGAGCAACACGATTGGGATGTCGCGCCCTGCAAGGCGTGTGATGATACCCTCGCTATTGGCGCAGGGAACGATGACAAGGCCATCGACACCATTGTCAAGGAAGGTGTTGATGAGAATCTCCAACTTCTGGGGGTTCTCGTCGGTCGAGCCGAAGAGTACCGAGTAGTTTGTGCGGAAGGCCTCGTTCTCAATCCTTCGAGCAATGCCCGAGAAGAAGTCGTTGGAGATGTCGGAGAGAATGATGCCGATGGTGTGGCTCTTGCGCGAACGCAGGCTGCGGGCTGCATTGTTGGGCTTGTAGTTGTGGGCCTTGGCAATCTCCAAAATGCGTCGTGCGGTATCTTTGTTCACCTTGTAGCGCATCTCGCCATTTGCACCCCTATTGTTCAGGGCAAAAGATACCAATGCGGGCGAGACTCCCGCCTCGCGTGCAATGTCCTTAATCGTATAGTGCTTCTCTACCATGTCTTTGCTTCCTACCTAAATTTTCCCTTTTACTTTTGCTTGCGCCTGTTTGCCTCAGTTCACCTCAGCCCTCCTTGGTTCACCTCAGCTCTCCTCGGTTTACCTCGGCCCTCCTCGGTTTACCTCGGTATGCCTCAGCCCTCCTTGGTTTGCGCCGTGTTGTTTGCTTTTTGTTCCGATGATTTTGCTATTCCAAAATAATGGTTTATTTTTGCAAAGATAATTAAAACGATTTAATGTGCAAAATTATTCCGCGCTTTTTTTGTTTTTTAATAAAAAACAAAGTATTTGTGGCGGATTTTGCGAAAAACATCGCGTGAATTACTGATTATGGGTGGTTTAATGGGCGCCCAAGTGAATTTTTGAAATAAAACAAAAATATAAAATACATTCAAGCAGAGTAATATGGAAAACAAAAAATTTGTCATCGGAGTTGATTTTGGTAGCGACTCCGTGAGGGCCCTTGTGGTTGATGCCGCCACCGGCGAGGAGCTTGCCACAAGTGTTTCGTTTTATCGTCGTTGGAAGCAGGGCGACTACTGCAATCCCAAGGAAAATCAGTATCGTCAGCACCCCCAAGACTACATCGATTCGCTCACTTTTGTTGTGACCGATGCACTTAGCCGTTGCTCGGAGGAGGTGCGCAAATCTGTTGTGGGCATCTCGTTCGACACCACGGCATCTACTCCCGCCATTGTTGATGCAACCGGTACACCCCTTGCAATGTTGCCCGAGTTTGCCGAGGAGCCCGATGCAATGTTTGTGCTTTGGAAAGACCACACATCCATTGCCGAGGCCGACGAAATTAACGCTTTGGCACACTCGTGGACTACCGACTACACCAAATACTCGGGTGGCACCTACTCGTGCGAGTGGGCGTGGTCGAAGGTGCTCCACATCTTGCGCCGCAACCCCGCAATTCGCCAGAGGGCCTATTCGTGGGTTGAGCACTGCGACTGGATTAGCGGTCTTTTGGTAGGTAACATTTGCCCCGAAACCATTGCTCGCAGCCGTTGTGTGGCGGGTCACAAGGTTATGTGGAACGAGGAGTGGGGTGGACTCCCTTCGAGGGAGTTTGCCGAGAGGCTCGATGCGAAACTTGCCGATATGCGCGACACCTTCTCCGCAGAGACCTATACTGCCGACCACTGTGTTGGCGGACTCTCGACAGAGTGGGCCGAGAAGTTCGGACTTACCGAGGGTATTGCCGTAGGTGTTGGTGCTATCGACTGCCACATTGGAGCAGTTGGTGCAGGCATCTCGAACAATGTTTTGGTGAAGGTTATGGGTACCTCTACTTGTGACATTATTATCTCTGATTATGAGAGTGTTGGAGGCAAGGCTGTGCGCGGTATTTG
Source organism: Tidjanibacter sp. (assembly GCA_045659085.1). GTDB lineage: Bacteria > Bacteroidota > Bacteroidia > Bacteroidales > Rikenellaceae > Tidjanibacter. The sequence continues at coordinate 119,146 of JAZOWE010000006.1, read as the reverse complement.
TGGTCAGGTGGATGGCTCGGTGGTCCCCGGTAAAATAGGCTTCGAGGCCGGACAGTCGGCCTTTGGCGACATCTATGCGTGGTACAAAAGGTTGCTCGGTTGGAGCCTCCGCACACTCTCCGACAGCCCCGAAGCAGAGGACAAAATTCTTGCAGCCCTTACGGCCGAGGCCGAGCAGTTGCCCCTTACCGAGAGTGACCTCGTGGCGATAGATTGGCACAATGGTCGCCGTACGCCCGACGCAGATCCACTCCAAAGGGGCTCCATCTACGGACTTACTCTTGCCACCACCGCGCCCGAGATTTTTAAGGCTCTGGTGGAGGCTACTGCCTTCGGTTCAAGGGCTATCAACGAGCGTATGCTCGAAGAAGGTGTAGCCATTGAGGGTATCATTGCCGTTGGCGGTATCAGCAAAAAATCGAGGTTTGTGATGCAGACTATGGCCGATGTTATCGGTGTGCCCATCAAGGTTGCCCGTAGCGAGCAGGCTTGTGCTCTGGGTGCGGCAATGTATGCGGCAGTTATTGCGGGTGTTTATGCCAATATCGAGGAGGCTCAGAAGGCTATGTCGTCGGGCTACGATGCAGAGTATACCCCCAATGCCGAGCGTCACGCCATCTATGATGTGCTCTATGCAAAATACAAAAAAATGGGTAGCAGCAGCTTGTAGTTGAAGCTATCATTTTTGTCTGAAACCTCCGTCCAACTTTTGTTGGGCGGAGGTTGTTTTTTGTGCGCCTATGTCCAATGTGTGGCACAAAGATTGCAATTCATAACAGCGTGCCTTTGAGGCATATCGTTTCAATAATCTTTTTTACTTATTAATAACTAAAAACCAACTGTTTATGGCAGCAATCGTAAGACGCAATCAGGGTTGGATGCCCTCGCTTTTTGGCGACCTCCTTCCTGCCGAATGGCTCGACAAAGGTGCTGGCGTTACACCCGCAATCAATGTCAAAGAGACCAAAAAAGAGTACAAAGTGGAGGTGGCAGCCCCCGGTATGACCAAAGAGGATTTTTCGGTGCATTTGAATGACCAAAACGATCTTGTCGTTTGTCTTGAACACCACAACGAAAACAAAGAAGAGGACAAGGAGAGCCACTACCTGCGACGCGAGTTCTCCTACTCCAAATTCCAGCAGACAATGCTCCTGCCCGACGATGTGGACCGCGCAAAAATCGAGGCCCATGTGGACAAGGGAATTCTCTGCATCCACCTGCCCAAAAAACCCGAGGCTGTGCAGAAACACGAACAGCGCAAGATAGATATTAGGTAGCCCACGGGCTACCTTTTTTGTCTACCGTCTATCGTCTGCCGCCTATCGCCTACTGCCTATCAACGACCGCCAAATCGGTCGCTTACCCGCCAACGATGCAAAGTGCGGGTTTTAGGTGCGCCTACGGCGCGGGTATTAAAAAAGATACCCAAGAGAATTGAGAATTGAAAATTGAAAATTGAAAGTTGAAAATTATGGTGCACCTGCGGTGCAGGTATTAAAGAATTGACGGTCGTCGGTAGACCAAAAACGCAGAGAACGCGATGGATGCAAGGCATACAAGAAAGCGGAGTCCGCAGTTTGCTTGGCGCAAATGAGGAACTCCGCTTTTCGAAGTATAACGCAGCAGACGCGCGTTATATGTGTTTTTTTATTTGATGCGCTCGTAGTATTCGCGAGTGCGAGTATCAACACGAATCTTGTCGCCGGTGTTGATGAACAAGGGAACCTTAACGGTTGCACCGGTGTTTACGGTTGCGGGCTTCAAGGAGTTGGTCGAAGCGGTATCGCCACGAACACCGGGCTCGGTGTAGGTAACCTCCATATCGATGATGGGGGGCAACTCTGCGGTCAGAGCCTGCTCCTTCTCGGTGTGGAACATAACCTCCAAAATCTGACCGTCAACCATAAGGTCGGAGTTCTCGATCAAATCGCGAGGGATGGTAATCTCCTCAAAAGTCTCCATGTGCATGAGGTGGATACCGAGGTCATCCTCGTAGGTGTACTGATAGGGACGACGCTCTACGCGCACGGGCTCGATACGCTCGCCTACCGACGAATAGGTTTTGTCGAGTACGCGACCGTTTTCGAGGTTTTTGAGTTTGGTGCGGATGAAAGCGGGGCCTTTGCCGGGTTTTACATGCTGGAAATCAACAACAAGGAAAGTCTTGTTGTCCATATCGATGCACATACCAATTTTAATGTCTGATGCTGTTGCCATAGTATAAAATATCTTTTTGTTAGTTTAGAATTTTCTTCGCCTTTGTGTGTTGCGATGTCGCTCCAAGCGACAAAAGTAGTGATTTTTGTCTGATTTTTACAAATCGGGAGTAATAATATCGCACCTAAGACCTCGTTTTTCTATCGCTTCGAGCACTTTGGGTAGTGCGTAGAGCATATTTTGCGACGCCTTGACCGAGTCGTGAAAGACGATGATGTTGCCCGCCCTGAGATGACGGATAACTTTTCGGGCACAACGAGGAGGCGAAATGCGGTGATCGTAGTCTTCCGAGATGCTGTTCCACATCACAACCCTCCAACCCTGACTCCTCATACGATTTACCTCCGGAATGGTCATACGGCCGTAGGGTGGGCGGAAGAGCCGTGTGTGGGGTAGAAACTGCCCCGCCTTGTAGGCGCTTGCCATATAGTTGTCTATGGATGTGAGCCAGCCTCGGGTGTGGTTGTAGGAGTGGTTGCCTATGGCGTGTCCGCGAGCCACAATCTTCTCCACCAACTCGGGATAGAGTTCGGCATTGTTGCCCAAACAAAAAAATGTCGCCTTGGCACCATACTTGTCGAGGATGTCGAGAATCTGCTCGGTGATTTTGGGCGTAGGGCCGTCGTCGAAAGTGAGATAGACACTCTTCTCGCTGTCGACCTTCCACAACATTGTGGGCATCATACGCCTTATGAACTTCGGAAAGTGGAAATACATTTTTCTCGTTATTACTCCTCTTGGTGGCGCAAAGGTATAAAGTTTTTTGTATCTTTGTACCCATAGCCAAAACAAAGAGGTATTTATTATTTATTCTTCTGTATATGAAACGAATTATTGAACAAATTGTTGTTGTGCTCAGCACTGTTGTTGCGTGTGTGGCTTGTGACTCGGCGACCGTTGGTACGGCACAGCAGAGTGCCGGAGGTGCACCCTACGAACTCATTGCCGTTGTCCCCCAGCCACAGTGGGAGGGTGAGGTTGGTGAGACTTTGCAAGAGGTCTTCTCAACTCCTGTTGTAGGTCTCAACGAGGTGGAGCCACGCCTCGACTTGATGCGCGTACTCCCTTCGGCCTTCGAGGGATTTATTAAAATTCATCGCAATGTTCTCTATGTCCGCATAGATCCTACTGTCGAGGATGTGGTTTTTCAGGACTATAAAAATCCCTATGCCGACGGCCAGAGGCTTGTGATGCTCACGGCCCCCAACGACGAGGCTCTGGTGCAGTATCTGTGGCTCCACAAGGAGGAGTTGCTGACTCTCTATGAACTCTCCGAGAGGGAGCGAGCTCTGAAAATGAATCGCAAACACAAAGAGGGTGTTATGGTCGATAAAATCCGCGATATGTTTGGTTTTTCGATTGACCTCCCTCGTGGTTACACCTCGCGCGGAACGAGTGGCGACAGTCTGCTGGTTACCTCGTTTGAGTATCCAACGGCCACACAGGGTATTGCCATCTACTCCTACCCCTACAAAGGCAAGAGCGATTTTGAGCAGAAAAACCTTGTTGCTCAGCGCAATAACTTTGTGAAGAATATCCCCGGCCCTTCGGGTAAGTCGTGGATGACAACCGTCGAGGAGTATGAGCCCGAGGTTACCTACAAACGCATCGACGGTCGCTTTTGGGCGGAGATGCGAGGTTTTTGGAATCTGGCGGGTGGCGACTTTATGGGAGGCCCTATGCTCTCGTGGAGCACGCTCGATACGAAGACCAATCGCGTGGTGTGTATCGACTGCTATGTCTTCTCGCCCAAGCACGGTCAGCGCGATTTGGTTCGTGGTTTGGAGCATCTTATCTACTCCGTAAAATTCCCCAACGACGAGGAACAGAGTAGTAAATAATTACTCTTTACTAATTACTCTTTATTAATTATGTCGGATTGGAAAGCGCGTTTGGGGGTGGTTTTTTCGACCAACCCCGACTTTAACTATACTACCGAAGGCGAGGAGGAGGTGCAGACTCTTCCTGCTGCCAAGCAGAACTTGCGCGTGTGGCTCGATAGAAACCACCGAGGAGGTAAGACCGTAACCCTCGTGAAGGGCTTTGTGGGCTCGGAAGATGACCTGAAAGAGCTGGCCAAGGAGCTCAAAAACCGTTGCGGTGTGGGTGGCTCGGCAAAGGATGGCGAAATTATCATTCAGGGGGCGCACAAGGAGCGAGTGCTGCAAATACTTTTGGATAAGGGCTACCGTGCCAAAGGCGCAGGTGGCAATTAGCAAACGCTTTTTTTGGGGTGTTTGTTTAGAAAAACAGATGAAACTACTAAAATCCATCATATTCACACTTAGTCTGTTGGGGTTGTCGCTGCCACTTGCAGCACAGTTCCAATCGTTTGGCACAAGCCCTTCGGATGTTCGCTGGCGGTCGCTCTCCGATGGCCAGAGGGTGGTTGTGGCCCCCGACTATGCCGAGAGTGTGGCCCGCAGGGTGATGTTTATGTTGGATACACTTACGAGCACCATTGGCTATGGGCTTCTGCCCAAGGGTGTTGAGCCCCTTGCGATGCCCGTTGTGGTGCACGCCGAGAGTAGCTCTTCGAATGGTATTACCATAATGGCACCTCGTCGCATAGATATAAACTCTATGCCCTCCACCGAGGAGAATACAACCCCTTGGTTGCGACACCTCACCCTACACGAATATCGCCACGCGGCGCAATATGCGGCACTCTTTGGGGGTGCGGCACGATGGCTCTACTATGTGCTGGGCGAGCAGGCTCTGCTGGCCGCCACGGGAGTTATGCCTTTTTGGTGGTTGGAGGGCGACGCTGTCGATGCCGAAACGCAGGCTACGGTGTTCGGTCGCGCCCTGCAACCCTCCTTTACGATGCACTACCGAGCCGTGGGACGAGATATTTTGGAGGGCGAGAACCCCGACAGGTGGTTTGGTGGCTCCTACAACGAATATATCCCCTCTCACTACCACCTCGGCTACCAAATGGTAACTACGGCCAATACCCTCTCGGGCAGATATGCTTGGGGCGAGATTATGGACTACGCAAGCCGCAAACCATTCACCATCACCCCCTTTGAGTGGGCTATGAGGAGAGAGTGGGGGATGACGACCAAAGACCTTTTTAGAACCACTTTTTCGAGGCTCAACGACCATTGGGATGGACTTCCTGAGCGCAACAATAGCGCCGAGCAACTGCCTGTGCCCCGGAGCCGCAAGTACGACACACCATATATCCAAGACCGCTATCCGATGTGGCTCAATGAGGGGTGTGTAGTGGTTGTGGAGAACACCTTTGACTCTCCTTCGGCACTTGTGGCGGTCGATGTGGAGAGTGGCGCAAGGCGAGTGTTGCACCACATTGGCGCAATTAATACCCGCCCCGCAATCATTGGCGACTACATCTATTGGAGCCAGATGGAGCAAATATCCTCCTTTGAACAAAATGTGGGCTCGGTGATGTGCCGCGCAAGGGCGGACGGCAAAGGCGGTGTGGAGCGAGCTTTGAGCAGGGAGGTTTTTGCACTCTATCCCACCAATTTCGGTGGCGAGTTGGCCTATGTGCGCTATAATTTGGAGGGTACATATTCGGTGGTGTTGCCCGATGGGGAAATTGCTCTGCCCGAGGGAGTTGTGTGCTATGGTTTGGCGGCCGAAGAGGATAGGCTCTATGTGCTCGTCACGGGCCCCGAGGGTATGGCCATAGAGCAACTGTTGCCCACTCCAAAAACCATAAAACCGGCCTCGCGTGTAACACTCTCCGACCTCTGCGCTGCGGGCAATCATCTCTATTTCGGATCCATAGCTTCGGGTTACGACGAGGTGCACGATATTGACCTTGCAACGGGTGTGGAGCGACGGCTTACAACCTCGCGCTATGGCTCATTCTATGGTGCGCCCTCGCCCGAGGGTAATAGACTTGCCCTTGCCATCTACGACAGAGAGGGCTACCACTTGGCTCTCTCGAATGTTGAGGTGCAGGAGGTTGTGATGCAGATGGAGGTGCCCCTCAATGTGGTAAACCCCGAGGTCTTTCGTTGGGCCGAGGTTGTGTGTGTGGACTCGCTGCAATATGGCAAGGAGCAGGAGCGCGAGTCGCAAAACACGATGAAATATAAGCCTTTTGGCAGGGTGGCGAATATGCTCAACATCCACTCATGGGCGCCGGCGTACTACCGCCCCGACCAACTTATGAGTGGCAACCTTTCGAATGTGAGGTGGGGTATTACGGCCGTGTCGCAGAGCCTTGTGGCAGATGCGGTTACGACTCTTGGGGTATACTACCGACCACAAGGTGTTGTGGGGGCCAATCTAAACCTGAAATATACGGGCTTGGCTCCCAAATTTGAGTTCAATGTTAATGTCGATAACTCCTCGGCAGGCATTGCGGCCCGCAAGGGTATGCTGATGAAAAATGGCGACTACTTCCACCCCTACGACCATTCGGATGCTATGATGGGCTATGGCACTCCTCGTGGCAGTTATTCGCTCTACGGCAGGGTGTACCTGCCCGTCATCCTCTCGAACGGCTATGTAACATCTGTTCTAACCCCCTCTGTGGAGTTGGCGCACAACAATAATCACCTCTACTCGCCCACCACGGGAGAGTATTACAAAGGACAAAATTCGGCGGCTGCAACCCTACAATGGAACAGCTACACACGCTCGGCATATCGCAACCTTGTACCCCGCTGGGGGTTGGCTCTGATGGGTGGTGTGGGTAAGTGCTTTGCGCCATTTGCAACCACTTCTACCATAGCGGCTTATATGAGAGTCTATACTCCCGCTTTCGGACTCAATGACGGCTTTACGCTGAGGGCTTCGTGGCAGGATATTGTGGGTAGTGGCCCGCTCAATTATGCGCTCGATTTTGATATGCTCGCCCCTCGCGGAGCGCGTACTGCGGTCAACCCCGACGACCGCTTTGGTGGCTCGGTGCAGTACGATGTGCCACTGTGCTATCCCGATTGGGGTGTGAGCGGGGTTGTGATGCTCAAAAGGGTGAGGGCGTCGCTCTTTGTGGATACGCTGTGGGGTAGGCTCTGGACGGAGGATGGCTCAAAGCGGTGGAGCGATACGACAACCCTCGGCACCGACCTCTGGCTCGACACCTCGTGGCTCCGACTTCCCGAACAGGGCGATTTGACAATCCGCCTGGGACTCTATTTCGATACCAAGGAGCTCTCAAAACCTACACTTTCAGGCGGTTTGGCACTCAATTTCTAATCCCCGAATACCCAATCGTTTCGTATTCTTCGCATGGGCGTGTTGTGACTTTGTCACAAAATGCCTATCTTTGTCGGTTGAACAGATTTTTAATTGCAAGAGTAGAGTATGAAAAGATATAGCGAACTTTCGAAAGCAAAGAAATTTACGCTGTGGTTTTGGACCATTATCCTCGTTCCAACCATTGCCGTAGTTGCACTTTTGGTGGCAACCAATGCGGGCGCTTTTGGCAAACTCCCCTCGTTTGAGGAGCTGGAAAACCCCAAGAGCAACCTCGCAACCGAGATTTACTCCGAGGATGGTGTGCTGCTCGGCTCGTACTATGTGCAAAATCGCTCCTATGTCGATTACGAAGAGCTCTCGCCAGCTCTTGTGGCTGCACTCATCGCCACCGAGGATGCCCGTTTCCACTCCCATTCGGGTATAGACTTCATATCGCTTGCTCGTGTGGGTATCAAGACCATCGCTTTGGGCGACAGAGGTCAGGGTGGTGGCTCGACAATCACGCAGCAGCTTGCCAAAAACCTCTTTCCTCGCGATACGACACACTACTCCTCGAAACTCGTTCGTACCGGTAACCTCGTTGTTGCCAAATTCAAAGAGTGGATAACCGCCGTGAAACTCGAACACAACTACACCAAAAACGAGATTGTGGCGATGTATTTCAACACCGTTTTCTTTGGCTCCAACGCCTACGGTATCAAGGCAGCAGCCAAGACTTTCTTTGGCAAGGAGCCCCACGAAATCAATGTGCAGGAGGCTGCTATGTTGGTGGGCGTGGTTAATGCCCCTACCCGTTACAGCCCCGTGCGCAACCCCAAAAACTCTCTCACAAGGCGCAATACGGTTATGAGCCGTATGGAGGCGAGCGGCTACATCACCAAGGCACAGCTCGACTCGCTCACGGCACTCCCCATAGAACTCAACTTCTCCTCCTCGTCGCACAACGAGGGCTTGGCAACCTACTTCCGCGAGATGATTCGCGTGACGATGACCTCGCCCAAACCTGTGCGCAGTATGTACTACACCAAGTACGACTACGAAAAAGAGGTTGAGAGGTGGGAGAACAACCCCTTGTATGGCTGGTGTCTGAAAAACAAGAAAGCCGATGGCTCGACCTACAACATCTACCGCGACGGTCTGAAAATCTACACTACCCTCAACTCCACAATGCAACGCTATGCCGAGGAGGCGGTGCAGAAACAGCTCTCGCAGCAAATTCAGCCCGCGCTCGACAAGCAAGTGAAAGAGTCGGGTGTGCTCTTCAACGACCTCGAAGAGGAGGATATCAAAAAGATTATGGACCGAGCAGTGCGCTACTCGGACCGCTATCGCGATATGAGCAATGCCGGCTATTCCAAGACCGAGATTGAGGAGGCTTTCCGCACAAAGGTTAAGACCAAAATCTTCACCTTCCAGGGCGAGGTCGATACCCTCATCACCCCCATGGACTCCATCCTTCACCACAAGCGTATTATGCGTGCGTCGCTGATGGCTGTCGATCCCCATAATGGCTATGTTAAGGCCTATGTCGGAGGCCCCTCGTTCCGCTACTTCAAGTACGATATGGCAAAGCAGGGTAAGCGTCAGGTGGGCTCGACCATCAAACCTTTCATCTACACCTTCGCTTTCGACCACCTCGGATATAATCCCTGCACAATGGTGCCCAACCTGCCCGTAACCATCGAAACCTACACAGGCGAGGCGTGGACCCCAAAAGAGGCGGGTACAAAGGTGGTCTACGATGGCGAGATGTATCCCCTGCGCTGGGGTTTGGCCCGCAGCCGCAACAACTACTCGGCGTGGATTATGAAACAGGCCAATCAGCCCGCAGCTGTTGCCGACTTCATTCACAATATGGGCATTATGAGTTTTGTGGACCCCGTAAATGCCATCTGTCTTGGCACGCCCGATGTGAGCCTTTTTGAGATGGTGGGCGCATACTCCACATTTGCTAATAGGGGTGTGCATACCGAACCCATCTTCGTTACCCGCATCGAGGATAAGCACGGCAATGTCTTGGCGGAGTTCTCGCCCACAAGCACTGTGGCTATCAGCGAACAGACCGCACACACAATGGTCGGAATGTTGCGTACGGTTGTGGAGCGTGGTACGGGTGTAAGGCTCGGCTGGGCATACGGTATGAGCGGCTTGGAGGTGGGTGGCAAGACCGGCACCTCGCAAGAGAATAGGGATGCGTGGTTTATGTGCGTGGCGCCCAACCTTGTAGGTGGTGTGTGGGTTGGCGGCGAGGACCAGAGTGTCCACCTCTCCGACAAGGGCGAGGGCTCGGTTGTGGCACTGCCCGTCTATGGCGAGTTCCTCAAAAAGGTTATGGACAACGGCACTCTTGGTGTCACCCGCGAAGATACTTTCCACCGCCCCGCAGGTGCCAAAGATTACGACTGCTGGGATGGCTCAATAACCATTGAGGATGTTGAGGCCGAGGCAAACGGCGAACTTGCCGAAGGCGAAGAATCTGTTGAGGAGGAGAAACCTTCGGATGTTATATTTGAAGAGGCCGACGAGTTCTTTTAGCGGGCGAGCACATCTCGCGGTCGATTTCTGCGTTATGCTTTTGATTTTGCTTCCTCATTTACCGCTAGTAAACTGCGGAGCAAAATCAAAACCAAGCCTTGAACTCGCCTCGCGATATGCACTCGCTAAATAGAGGGACGCCCCCACGATATGCACTCGCGGAGTTGAGAGGGCAAAAAGTCCCTCCACAAAACCCACTCGGGGTGGGGTTGAGAATTGAAAATTCCTGTCCTTCTTGTTTTTCTTGTTTTTCCTGTCTTTCTTGCAGGAGTGACAGGAGTGACAAGAGTGACAAGAGCAACAGGAAAAAACAGGAGAGTTTGAGAGCAGACTTTTTTCGGGGAGGTGTGAGGCTCTCCGAAGGAGAGTGGCGGACAAAGTAGGAGCCCTCTCAAACTTGTTTGAAGAAGGGCTCCTAATTTGGCTGCTGCACTATCTGCGAAGATAGCCACACCTCACCGCAAGGGCTACACTAAAAATTTTTGGGCGACTTTTTATAAAAAGTCGCAAAGAGAAGCTTTTTACAAAAAGCTTCGAAGAATGCTTCAAAAAGTGGCGAATAAAAAAAGGAAAATAACTAAAAAAAGAGAAAGATATGAATGTAGCTATTGTTGGCGCAAGTGGCGCCGTAGGACAGGAGTTTTTGAGGATACTTGCCGAGAGGGAGTTTCCCATTGACAATCTCTACCTCTTTGGTAGTGAGCGCAGTGCAGGAACGACTTACACTTTCAAGGGCAAAGAGTATATCGTGAAGTTGTTGCAGCACAACGACGACTTCAAGGGTATTGATGTAGCCTTTGTGTCGGCAGGCGGTGGCACCTCCAAAGAGTTTGAGAAGACCATTACCAAACACGGCACCATTATGATTGACAATTCGAGTGCTTTCCGTATGGACAAGGATGTACCCCTTGTGGTGCCCGAGGTAAACCCCGAGGATGCGCGTAACACTCCACGCAATGTTATCGCCAACCCCAACTGCTCGACCATTCAGATGGTTGTGGCTCTTGCGGCTTTGGAGAAGATTGCCCACATCTCGCGTGTGCATGTGGCCACCTATCAGGCTGCAAGTGGTGCGGGTGCTATGGGTATTGCCGAGTTGGAGAATCAGTATCGCGAGATTGCCGAGGGTAAGCCTACGACGGTCAATAAATTCGCCTACCAGATTGCCGGCAATGTCATCCCCCATATCGATGTCTTTGCGGAGGAAGACTACACCAAAGAGGAGCTGAAAATGTACTACGAGACACAGAAGATTATGCACTCCGACATTGCCGTGAGTGCCACTTGTGTGCGCGTGCCTGTGGCTCGTGCCCACTCGGAGGCTATCTGGGTGGAGTTCGAGCGCGAGGTGTCGGTCGAGGAGGCTTTGGAGGCTTTCAGGGGTGCCGAGGGTATTGTTGTGGAGGATGTTCCTGCCGAGAAGAAGTACCCTATGCCCCTCTTTGTTGCCGAAACAACTCCCGTATTTGTTGGTCGTATCCGCAAGGATATCGCTAACCCCAAGGGACTGACTTTCTGGTGTGTTGCCGACCAGATACGCAAGGGTGCGGCGCTTAATGCGGTGCAGATTGCCGAGAAATTGTTCTTGTAGCGAGTGTGCCTTGCGGGGCGCCCGAGAAGAAAGACAAGAGTGACAGGAATAACAGGAATAACAGAGACTCCTGTTTCTCTTGTCACTCTTGTCATTCCTGCTCCCCTTGTTTTGTCCTCGCCCCTTGTTCACGGGTATTAAAAAAGATACCCACGAACAAACAGAGAATAATTTTGACTTAGGACTATTGGCCTTAGACCTTAGACACACAAAAAAGGAGCATCTCGAAAGATGCTCCTTTTTTGTGTGGGCCAAATGGTCTATTTGTCCCTCTTGTAGAGAAAACGCTTAATCTTCATCGAGGGGGTTTTCTCGAAACCATCCTTCTGCTCCTCGATTTTCGATACGCGGGCGAATTTGGCAACACGGGCGTTCACATACTCACGAATCTCCTTCATGAGCTCCTCGTACTTGATGTGTACATTGTCTTTGAAATCCGAGAGTGCCTCTTCGAGTTTCTCTTTATCGAGCGTTACCAACGCTACCAGCGAACCGCCATCGGCCACAACAATCGACTCGGTTACTAATCTATGGGTGTTGATAACGCTTTCTATCTCTTCGGGGTAGATATTCTCGCCCGTCGAGCCTACAATCATATTGTTAGCCCTACCTTTAATTACAAGATAACCCTTCTCGTCGAAGATGCAGAGGTCTTTGGTGCGGAACCAACCATCCTCGGTGAATGCTTCGCGAGTAGCCTCGGGGTTTTTGTAATAGCCCTCCATAATGCAGGGAGTCTTTACAACCAACTCGCCCTCGCCCGTTTCGGGGTTTACATCGATGAGTTTACCCTCTACATACTTGCCCGCCAAGCCTACGGCCTGCAAACGGGTGTCGGCGGGTGCCGAGCCAAACAACAGAGGGGCGGTCTCGGTCAGTCCATAGCCAATGGCGTAGGGGAACTTCGCTTCGCGCATAAAGCGTTCGGTCTCGCGCTCCACCTTTGCGCCACCAATGCCAAAGAAGCGAACCCTGCCACCAAATACCTTTTTGAGCCTCTTGCCCGCAATGGAGTGGAAGAATTTGCGGATGATGCCCACCGAGTAGAGGGCCGACATCGCTTTGCTCTTGGTGAATTTCGACTTCACCTGGCTGCGGAAAATCTTTTCCATAATCAGGGGTACGGAGAGGATGATGGTGGGGCGCACGCTCTTGAATGCGGGCATCAGTGCCGAAGCCGTGGGTGGGCGGTCCATATAGACCACCTGTGAGCCGTGGCTGATGGGCAACAGCAGACCGAGCGAGCACTCGTAGGTGTGGGCCAAGGGGAGAATGGAGAGGAAGATGTCATCCTCGTCAACATTCTGCATGGTGTAGCAAATCTCCACCTGAGTAGCCAGAGCCTTGTGGGTGAGCATTACGCCTTTGGGAGCAGAGGTTGTTCCCGAGGTGTAGATGATGGCTGCCAAATCTTCGGGCTTGGGCTCAACGGGCTCGGTATGGTCGGTGCAGGTTTGGCTCAAAACTGCGAGGTTTTTGGTGCGGATGACGATATTCATCCTGCTGATTGTCTCCTCGGAGAGTTTGGTGTAGAGTTTGTCGCTCACACAGAGTGCTTTGGCCTCGGAGTGGGCAATGAGCATATCGAGTTCGGCGCTCGAAAACTCGGGCATAATGGGTACGATGACCATACCCGCATTTACGGCTGCAAAGTAGCAAACGCCCCAGTTGGGCATACTGCTGCTCAAAAGCACAACCTTGTCGCCTGCGCCCAGACCGGCACCCCTCAGCAGGTCGCTAACATAAGCAACCCTCTCGCCGAGTTCGCCATAGGTCATGCTCTCGCGCTCGAACATCGAGAGTGCGGGGAGTTTCGAGAACTTCTTTACACTATTGGTAAATATCTGTTTGAGAGTTCTGTATTCCATGCGTTTTTGTAAAATTTTTGTTACCTTTGGTCGGTGTATAAATACAAAGGTAGAATTTTTTTTGTAAGTTTTTTCAAAATAGCGCACAAAAGTAAAATTAAAACACAAATGACAAACTCACTTTAACCTCGAATTTGGGATGCTCAATGTCAAAAAAATATCCGAGCAAATGGCCTCCGTTGGTTTCGATGCGTGGGGTGTGGTGCGAGCCACAGAACTCTCCGATGCCAAAGCCCATTTTGGTGAGTGGTTGGCGGGTGGCGGTGCCTATCGACTCGACTATCTTGTGCGCAATGTGGACAAGAGGTTTGATGCGAGGTTGCTATTGCCGGGCGCCAAGAGTGTCGTTGTGGGTGCTGTGAGCTACAAAAACCGCTTCTCGGAGGGCTATGAGCCCGATTTTGACGCCCGTGTAGCCTCCTATGCACTCTCCGACGACTACCATACCACGCTACGAGATATGCTCCGACGGGTGGCTCTCGGGCTGGGTTTTACCAATCCCAAGAGTGTAAAAGTGTGTGTCGATAGTGTTCCGCTTGCCGAAAAGAGCCTTGCACGGCTTGCTGGCATAGGTTGGCAGGGGCGTAACTCGCTCATTATAAGCCCGTCGCTTGGCTCATTTATGGTGCTTGGTGCGCTCATTCTCCCCGACGAGTGCGACGAGTATAGCAAACCCTTCGAGGGCGACGGATGTGTGGGCTGTGGCAAGTGTTTGCTACGATGCCCAACGGGAGCAATTGCCCCCAATCGTACCATAAAAACAGCCCTGTGCATATCCAATCGCACCATCGAAAAGAGTGCCGAAGAGCCCTTCGATACCCGAGGTTGGGTGTTTGGTTGCGACGAGTGCCAGACCTGTTGTCCGCATAACGCGACTGCACCCCTTTTCCGCAATCCGCTCTTTGCCCCCAAGGTCACCCCCACCGACTACGATAGCAACTTTTGGGCAAAACTCTCGCCCGAAGAGGGTGAAAAATTGTTCGCAGGGACACCCATTGTGCGAAAATTCAAAAATAGATAGTATTTTTGTCGAATTGAAAAACGACAATTGAAAAATTATGGCACTATTTGATATTTTTAAGCGAAAGAAGAGCGACGCTACCGAAAGTGTAGAGCAGTTGCCCTCCACCGAGCAGCCCCAAATGACTCAACAAGAGGAGGTCGAGGAGGGACTTCGTAAGACCAAAGAGGGTTTCTTTGGCAAGTTGGCTCGCGCGGTGGCAGGCCGTGCGCAGGTCGACGAGGAGTTTTTGGACGAGTTGGAAGAGGTGCTCATCACCTCCGATGTGGGCGTAGAGACAACGGTTAAAATCATCAAAAACCTCGAAGCACGAGTTGCGAGGGATAAGTATATGAACACTGCCGAACTCAACGACATCCTGCGCGAGGAGATTTCGGCCCTCTTGCAGGAGTGCGAGGAGAAGAGTGAGAATTTTGGCCTGAACATCACAGAGGGTGTGCCCTATGTTGTTATGGTTGTGGGTGTTAATGGTGCAGGTAAGACCACCACTATCGGTAAACTCGCAGCCCAACTTCGCAAGGCAGGCAAGAAGGTCTATATCGGTGCTGCCGATACTTTCCGCGCCGCCGCCATCGACCAATTGCAGGTGTGGGCCGACAGGGCGGGGGCCACGATGATTCGTCAGGATATGGGCTCCGATCCGGCTTCGGTGGCTTTCGATACCTTGAAGTCGGCTGTGGCAAACGGCGCAGATGTGGTGCTGATTGATACGGCAGGCAGACTTCACAACAAGGTGGGACTGATGAACGAGCTCTCGAAAATACGCAATGTTATGGCGAAAATCATCCCCGATGCTCCCCACGAGGTTATGCTCGTACTCGACGGCTCGACGGGACAGAACGCCTTTGAGCAGGCTCGCCAATTTACGGCCGCAACAAAGGTTAATTCGCTTGCCATCACCAAGTTGGATGGTACGGCAAAGGGCGGTGTTGTGATTGGTATCAGCGACCAATTCTCCATCCCTGTGCACTATATTGGCGTGGGAGAGGGTGTTGACCAGCTGAAAGTCTTTGACCGCAACGAATATGTAAACGCCCTTTTTGGCAAAAAATAGGATGAGCGCTATGAGTACAAAGCAGAAAATCAATGTCATAACTCTTGGTTGCTCCAAAAACCTTGTGGATAGCGAGCACCTTATGGCGCAGCTCGACGAGGCGGGCTATGAGATTGTTACCGATTCCAACTCTACGGACGACGCCAAGATTGTGGTTATCAACACCTGTGGCTTCATTGGCGACGCCAAGGAGGAGGCCATTCAGACCATCTTGGAGTGTGCCGAGGCCAAGGCCGAGGGACGCATCGAAAGGCTCTTTGTTATGGGCTGCCTTAGCGAGAGGTATGCCGACGAACTCAGGGAGGAGATACCCGAAGTGGATGATTATTTCGGTGCCCGCAGCTTGAAGGAGGTTGTGGAGGCTCTGGATGCAGAGTATCTCCCCGAACTCGAAACCGACCGTCTGCTGACGACCCCCGACCACTACGCCTACCTGAAAATTGGCGAGGGTTGTAATTGGCACTGTGCATATTGCGCCATTCCGCTCATTCGCGGAAGTCACCGCAGTGTGCCTATGGAGAAAGTGTTGGAGGAGGCCGAAGGTCTTGTAGCCGTGGGTGTTAAGGAAATTATTGTCATTGCACAAGATACCACCTACTACGGCAAAGACCTCTATGGCGAGCGTAAGTTGGCAGAGTTGCTGCGCAGGTTGTGTGCCATTGAGGGCGTGGAGTGGGTAAGGTTGCACTACGCCTATCCCACCGACTTCCCACAGGATGTTATCGAGGTTCTCAGGGACGAGCCCAAGATGTGTAAATACCTCGACATTCCTCTCCAACATATTGCCGATAATCAGCTCAAAGCAATGCGTCGTCGTATCACCAAGGCCGAAACCGAGGAGCTCGTGGCACGCCTTAGGCGCGAAATTCCCGATATTGCTCTGCGCACAACAATGCTTGTGGGCTTCCCCGGCGAAACCGACGAGGACTTTGAGGAGCTTTGTGACTTTGTACAGAGGGTTAGATTTGATAGGCTCGGAGCCTTTGCCTACTCCGAGGAGGAGGGTACCCCTTCGGCACTCCACCTGACTGATGATGTTCCCGACGAGGTTAAGGAGGCGAGGGTAGAAAGACTTATGGGTATTCAGAAACGCATCTCGCTTGCACTCAACAGCGAGAGGGTTGGCAAGGATATGAGGGTTATTGTGGACCGTGTGGAGGGCGATTTTTATATTGCACGCTCACAGTACGACAGCCCCGAGGTGGACGAGGAGATTCTTATTCCCACCACCACACCTCTCGAAATAGGCTCCATGGTCGATATCCGAGTGACGGACTACGACGAGTATGACCTCTATGGAGAATTGAAAATGGAAAATTAAAAATTGAAAATTATGGTGCGGTTGCAATGTGTTGCGACCGCATTTTTTTTGTGCCGAGTGCTCGGCAAATTTTAATTTTCCATTTTCCATTTTCAACTTTCAATTTTTCTTCGTAACTTTGTAATTGGTTAGGTGTGTAACACCATAAAATAACAACAGACCGAGAAGATGGCAAAACAACAAATCGTGGGTGCACTGGCAGAGAAGGTGGCGAGAGTGATTGAAGAGAACACTCGCTTGGAGCGTCAGTGTGCGTCGGCAGAGGCAGACCTCGCACGCCTCAGGAGCGAGAATCGCACTCTGCGCGAGAAGTTGGATGCTACCGAGCGTAAGGCAGCGCTGCAATCTCTCGGCGAAGGACTTGGCGGAGGCGGCTCGGATGAGGCCTCGCGCAAGAGGGCAAGAGCGCAAATCAATCGTCTTATGCGGGAGATTGACAAGTGTATTGCTCTTATGAACAAGTAGATATTTGGCTGTACGAGAAGATTATTTTTTTGAAGACTAAATGGCAGAACCACTGAAAATACACCTTACGGTTGCGGGGCGCAAGTATCCCTTTACTATCGACCGCGCACAGGAAGAGTTGTACCGCAAGGCAGAGAGGGAGACCAACGAGATGATTTCCAAAATCAAATCGGCGTTTGAACTCGACGACGAAGGGGTGCTGTCGTATGCCGCACTTTTGCTCGCACTCGGTAAGGTGCAGCAGACTACGGCTCGAAGTTTGGACGACGATATGGCGGAGCTTACCCGCCTCGACCGTATGCTCGAAGCTCACTTGGCAAAACTCAAATAGAGCCTTGAACAAGCAGTGGCGAGTGTGGATGCCTACAGATAAAATCCACACAACAGGTTCTTAAACATAGGAATAAAGACAATTTTGCCCGCATAGATTCCAACACAGATTTGCGAAACTCAACACTTAAAAAATTGAGAGTGACTCGTAGTATCAAAAACAGGCTTAGGTAACCCTTCTTTGCAAAGGGGAGTGCTGCTTCGGCGGTGCCGTTAGAGGTTTGCGATGCAAATACGGAGCTCTCACCTATGACGATTCGGTAGTTTCGTCAAACATTTCTTGGAATTCTATGTGGGTTATTTTTTTATTAAAAGAAACAACCATAATTAACTAACGATAATAACATTTTAACACAGTAAACAGGTAAGTTATGATAACAATAGTATTAGCATCGGTTATCTCGGCAAGTGTGGGCATCGGAGTCTACATTGTGGTGTCGAATGCGATAACCAAAACAACCGTAGCGAAGCGTCGCGAGGCGCTTCTGGCCGCCGCCAAGAGCGAGGGCGAGATGATTCGCAAAGAGAAAGAGTTGCAGGCCAAGGAGAAATTCCTCGAACTCAAAAGGGAGCACGACCGCACCGTCAATGAGCGCAACCAGAAACTCAACCAGCGCGAGCAGGGTATCAAACAGCAGGAGAACAACATCAACCAGCAGCGCAGTGAGTTGGACAAGAAGAACAACGAACTCGAAAAACTCAAAGACAATCTCAACAACCAACTCTCGTCGCTCGATAGGCGCAAAGAGGAGGTTGAGCGCATCATTCGCGAGCAGAATGTCAAACTCGAACAGATTGGAGGTATGAGCGCCGAGGAGGCGAAGAATGTGCTGATGGAGAATATGAAGGCAGAGGCGGAGCAGGAGGCTCAGACCTACATCAACGACACCATCGAGGAGGCAAAACTCACCGCCAACAAGGAGGCAAAACGCATTGTTGTGCAGACCATCCAGAGGGTGGCAACCGAGACCGCCATCGAGAACTCCGTAACCGTCTTCAACATCGACTCCGACGAGGTTAAGGGCCGAATCATTGGTCGCGAGGGCCGCAATATCCGCGCCTTGGAGGCTGCAACAGGTGTGGAGATTATCGTTGACGACACCCCCGACGCAATTATCCTCTCGGGCTTTGACCCTGTGCGCAGGGAGATTGCACGCCTTGCACTCCACCAACTCGTAACCGACGGTCGCATCCACCCCGCACGCATTGAGGAGGTGGTGTCGAAGGTTAAAAAACAGATTGAGGACGAGATTGCCGAGGTGGGTAAGCGTACAACCATCGACCTCGGTATCCACAATATGCACCCCGAGCTTGTAAGGCTTATCGGTAAGATGAAGTACCGTTCTTCCTACGGTCAGAACCTCTTGCAGCACGCTCGCGAGACCGCAAACCTCTGTGGTATTATGGCGGCAGAGTTGGGCCTTAATGTTAAGAACGCACGCCGTGCAGGTCTGTTGCACGATATTGGCAAGGTGCCCGATGACGAGCCCGAATTGCCACACGCAATGCTCGGTATGAAGCTCTGCGAGAAGTACAAAGAGAAAGCCGAGGTTTGCAATGCCGTAGGTAGCCACCACGAGGAGATGGAGATGACTTCGCTCATCGCCCCCATCGTTCAGGTGTGCGACGCCATTTCGGGCGCTCGCCCCGGTGCTCGTAGCGAGATTGTTGAGAGCTACATCAAACGCCTCAAAGAGATGGAGGATATCGCCCTCTCGTATCCCGGCGTTATGAAAACCTACGCTATTCAGGCGGGTCGCGAACTGCGCGTGATTGTTGGTGCCGACAAGATTTCCGATGCCGACAGCGAGCAGCTCAGCCACGACATCGCCAAGAAGATTCAGGACGAGATGACCTATCCCGGTCAGGTGAAGATTACTGTAATACGCGAGACTCGTGCCGTAGCCTACGCAAAATAGCACATCTTGCAGGTGCTTTTTGCACCAAAATTCAGAGAGCGAGTTCCTCACCTACGAAGAGTAGGCTGCGGACTCGCTCCTTCTTTTGGCACAAAAATCCCTCTGCAATATATGCTATTTTCTTTCTTTGGAACCACTCTTGCAATAGGTGTTACACTGCGATAAACTCCCTCCTCATTTGCGTCAAGCAAACTGCACAGGGAGTCTTCTTTGGGGTTAGTTGAGTAGCGCATCGCGCAGCAGGTCGTTGTGGGTGCGCAGGAGTCGTTGGTTGCGGCGTTCGGTGAGGATGCGGGCACGCTCCTGACCGACAAAATAGGTGTTGCCGAGCAGTCCGCAGCCCACAATCCAGCCGCTGAGCCACTGACCGACAATCATCTCGCTAACAGCAAAGCCTCCAAGCAGACCGTTGGCCACGAGCGACACCACACCGCTCCACACCTCACCAGCATAGAATTGCCCAAGGCCCGGAAGTAGGCTGAGCCAATATGCCGTCATGGGGTTGCGTAGCGAGGGGGTATGGCGGTAGAGTTCTTCGATGGTTGCAGTACGCAGCGTGTCGTCGGGGTAGAGTGCGAGGTACTCCTTGGCAGCCCTCTCGGAGCGTTGCCAATCGCCTTTCTCGCCCGCTGCCAGAGCCTCCACAAGAATGAGCAGTTCACTCCTCGGGATGTAGAAGGCGGCCTCGTCGATGGTTGCAAGGGCGGTGTCGAACTCCCCTGCAAGGTAGCCACACAGGGCTCGTTGGGTGTAGTACTCGGTGGTCTGTTCTCCACTGAGTGCGTAGGTATAGACACGCGAGAGTTCTGCCAGAGCCTCCTTGTAGAGTCCTTGCTGTTTGCGCACTTCGCACTTGGCCAACACTGCCGAGTTGTGACACGCGGGGGTGGTTGCAGCGTAAATCTCACGCTCCAACTCCAAAGCCCTCATATCCCACTTGGAGGGTTGCGCCTTAGTCGAAAATGTTGCGCAGAGGAATATGGATGCTGTACATAACAGCCTCGCGGTTAATCTCTTCAAAACGCTTGTAATATACTTTTACGGAGGCAATGCTTCCGAAGATGTTGCTGATGTAGAGCAGTGAGCCTATGGTTCCATAGGTTATGGTGCGCCAATTTGCGGGGCTGTCGGCCTTGGCCCAGCTGTTGGCAGTGAGTGCCGCAAATGCTCCCACCAAGAGGAATGAAGCAACGCCTCCGCCAACATCGCCCGCATATATCTTGCCCAATCCCGGAACTATGGCACTCGCCACGCCCGCAACCCAGGGCGATAGCTCTTTGGGGCGGTTGAGCGCGATGTTGTCGAGAGTCTGTTGCTCGGTGCGGAGTGCAAAATGGGAGTACGAAAACAGCTGTTGTTCTCGCTCGTAGGCGTCGTAATCTCCCTCCAATAGGGCGATACCACCCTGCTCAAAGGCAAGAAGCTCCTTGAAAGTGTCGGCGTGGGGCGAGAGGGCGAACTCTTCGAGTCGGGCTTTGGCGGTGGCTATGTTGCCCTCTTGCAGGTCGCACACTGCTCCAAAAAATGTGCTCTTGGGGTAGAACGACGAACTTTCGCCCACACTCCCGAAAGCCTGGGCAGCCTCGGCAAACTTCTGGCTCTGATAGAGTGTCCATCCCCTCAGGTAGCGCATCGTGTCGAGCGCTGCGGGGGTGTAGTCTTTCTCGGAGAGGGTGTGTGTGAGTGTTGCGGCATCCCTCAGCAGGCCCTTGCCCAAAAGGTAGGTGCCAAACTTATAGTCGGCAATGGCGGATTGTTGTGCCGAAAGATTGGCACAAGCGCCCCAAAGAACCACTACTAATATGCACAAAAATCTCTTCATCTTCGATAGCGTTCTACGGAGTCCTCAATCAGTCCTATGTTATTTTTTGGTGTCGAGTGGCGACCAATCTTGGTGTTGCGCACCATACGGTCGAGGCCATAGATGACGGCCAGCGGAGCACCATACTCCACAACCAACCCCTTGAAATAGGCCGTATTGGTGTCGGTGTAGCCCCCTGGGGCACAGACATCCGCTGCCACCAAGTTTTCCCACAACCACAGAGCGCCGCTCGCCGAGTGGTAGAGTGGCGAGAGTGTCTTGCGCCCCTGCTCGATGCCATAGGGCACGCTCCTATCCTCGCGTGGAGCCTCGAACGAGGCTTGGCGCAAGAGCTCCTTGTCGCTCTGTTGTGCCGAGGCCGAAAGAGTGCCTGCCACCACAAAGAGGGCGACCATCAGAAGTCGATATGTGAGCCGCAGTGTCACTTCTGGAATAATTTGTTGAGGTCCAATTCGGTGCGTTTGGCGTCCGAAGGTATCTGCCAGTCGAACATATCCGAATTGGCAGACTCACCAATCATAAGATTACTGTATGTGTTGAGTGTTACGATCGAGTCGCGCTTGGGAGTATATTCCACATCCGTAACGCGCATAGGCATAGGTATTCTACCATACTCGTAGCGCGAAAAATAGACTTTGCGGATACACTCGTCTTTGGCATTGTAGTAGAGCATACAGATTGGCAACTGCTGTTGGAAGACAAGTTCCACCTTGCCTATCTCGGCAGTGCTGGCGGGTGTGAAGGTCTTGATAATAACTCCTTCCTCTCGGCGTATGGAGCTTTGGCGAAAGCCATATTGCGACAGAGCCATATCCGTATAACTGCCCGATGCGAACATTGTAATCATCTCGCGGCTCGAAGACATCTCCTTGTTGTTCATCGTCACAACCTCATTCGTTGCGGGGTTGTAGTTACGCATCTCGCCGAGCGAGTTGGTAATCGAGATGATGTTCTGGGGACTATGTTGCACACTCACGAGCCTACCGTCGGGGTGGAGGTAGATGCTGCGCTCGGTGGTCATCTTCTTGCCACCGGCCACCTGCACACTCCTTTCGTCAATCGAAAGGCGCACTTGTGCGCTTGCCATCAGCGGGATGAAAAGTAGTAGGGTGGCTAAAAATCGTCTATTCATATAGTGCGTATTACAAAAAAATATGGGGCGAAGGTTTTGTTTTGCCTTCGCCCCATAAAGGTAGTAATTTTTGTGGATTAGAACAAATTAGCCCACATCAAAATGCGAGGATTGTTGATGTACTGGGGATTGATAGAGTTGTTCTGAACCAAGTCAATAGTCATCAAAACTGCGTCAATGAGGGTAACAACGCCGAAGCCACCACCGGTCAGCAGGTAGGGAAGACCCATCCAAACCTGAGTACCGAGGTAGTAGCGGTGAAGACCACACCAACCTGTGAACCAGCTAAGAAGGGTAGCAATGAGGGGATCCTGATTGCTGCTGAGCGATACCATGTTAGCGGGAGCGGTTGCGGGAGCAGCCTCCATAACCATCTCTACCGAGTTCTCAACAAGAGCGTCGATAGCTGCATCGTTTGCTACATAGTTGTTAGCCGATGCGCAAAGTGCCATAAGGGCAACTGCAAGGGTAAGTACAAGTTTCTTCATAACATTAAAGGTTTTAAGTTAATAAATGTGTGTGTTTCAATCTTTAAGAGACGAATTTTCTCCCTTTTTCGCCTTGGAACCATCCTTTCTACGGGTCCTTTCTCCCACAAATATAATATTTATTTCTCTAATTATACCCAATTGTGCAAAGTTTTCATAAAAAAAGTCTCACCCCACGAAGGTGCAACCTTTTTTTCTATAATACAATGTGGGGTAAAGAGTGTGATGTGTGAAAAAAAAGTCTTATTTTTGTAGAAAATCAACACCGATGGACATTTTCTCAAAAAACTGAATTATACAAGCAAATGGTAGAATTCAGCGTAGTCCACTCGAACTATGTCACTCATTCGAGTAACTCATAGCAAGAATAAAAGAAAAGCGCAACAAACATGAAAAGCAGACATTTACTATCAATGGTTTTCAGGATATGTGACATTTGGATTATCATATAATTTTGACAGTGCTTCGTGGATATCTTCTAATGTCAAAGCAACCAAAGCATATGAACAAATTATCACTAGGGGTGAAGTGTATGCATATGTGAGATACAACAACCAAGTGAAGGCTTGTGTTATAACGACAAATGAATTAAAATAACCCAGCGTATGAGATCGCAAATCATTAGCGTATTGCTACTTTTTGCAGCCAGTTATAGTTTATACTCTCAGGAGCGCGTGGGAGTGATAGAGGGCGAGTTGGCACTCGGTCTTGTCGGTGGCGCAGGGCACGACTCTTTTGACACATCACAATCTGGTGAGGTATATACCGAAATACGCTTTAATATCCCCAATTCCCCTCTATCAATGGGTTTGCAACTCGGTGTGGTAAAGTATAGTAGAGAAGAGCAGAAAAAATATAGGCACGAGCATACTACTATTTATACCGACTACAACTATCGCCCCCACAGAGCCTTCAATATCTTTGGTGGCATCGGTATAGGTTATGGTGAAACTATACGGAGTGCATCAAATTTTTCTCCTAATAGCCCCACAAATGAGTTTAGACAGCATTTCACATTTGCTCCTCGCTTAGGGGTAGAACTATTCAATACTCTTCGTTTATCCTTAGAAAGCAAAATTCTGATGCGAGAATACACCTATTGGGGGCTTTCCTTAGGTCTTGTTATTGGTGGCAGACAGATAAAATAATGTGAGTTTCGTGAAAATGGCGCATCACTAACTCTCTGTTAATAATGGGAATGCAGTTGCGCCATTTCCGAAAACCTCACATTAGGGCTTGCTCCGCAAGCCCCTTGCCCACAGCATGGGCTGCTTAGTATTTATATTCCTCCCTAAATCCCTCCTTTAGCAAAGGAGGGACTTGCTCAAAGAGCCTCAAAAAGTCTCTTTGATAAAGCGGAAGTTTCGGAATTTCAACTTTTTTGAAATTCGCGAAACTCACATAAAATAGGCTCATAGCCTTCTAAAAAAGGTCGCACCCCACTTTTGGAGTGCGACCTTTTTTAATATATAGGTGTAAAAACCTACTTATTGGTGGTGAACTCAGCACCGTCGGGCATACGGAAGGTGATGCTCTCAACCGAGAGAGCGTCGTCTTTCACGCAGAACGAAGCGGTCTTGGTCAAACCATCCCACAACGACTTGAAGTCGCGTGCTACATTCAAAGGAACATTTACCACAAACGAGCCGTAGTTGTTGTCGGTGACACCGAAGCACTCGTTCTCGGCGTCGTAGGTGCCCAAAGTGAGTTGCAGAACAACGCTCTTGCCACGCTCCTTGATGTACTCGGCCTCGGCCTCCTCGGTGAGTTTCTCTTCGAGAGCAGCGATGGTCTCCTCGTTTACGCGCGAAGCGTACTGAGCCTCGGTCTCGAACTCGTCCTTAACCTTGAATGCCTCAACCTGGGGAGCCATATACTCCTTAGCATAGTTGGAGAACTTCTGGTAGTAGAGGAACTCCTTGCAGATGTCGGTAGCCTCCTCGGCGGTGGTGTAGATTACGGGAACAACCTCCGCACCCGTGCGGTTGATGTAGCCGAAGGTCTCCTTGATGCTTACGAGTGCAACGCCATCCTCGAAGTTCGCAATGGTGTCGTACTTGGGAGCAGTGATGCCGCGACCGTTCTTGTCGATAAGGCCGCACTTGCCTTCGAGGCGTACCCAGGTGATGCCGTCAACAAACTCGCCAATCTCGTCGTAGATAGGAGCCAAAATCTCGTCGTATTTCGAGTCGATGAAGCCCCATTTGCCTGCAACCTTAACCTTTGCAATACCCTCGTTCATATCGCCAAGCTCGCTATATTTCAGAGGAGTAATCTCTTTGCCGTCGATGTCGATGAAGCCCCACTTGCCATCCGAGCAAACGCGAGCCACACCATAAATGAAGTCGCCAACCTCGTCGTAGATTGCGGGGATAATCTCGCGGTACTTGGTGTTGATGAAGCCCATCTTGCCACCAACCTTAACCTTTGCAAGGCCATTCTCGGTGAAGTCGCCAACCTCCTCGTACTTGGGAGCTACAACAACTTTGCCACCGTGGTTAACCCAGCCGTACTTACCCTCCGACTCAATCTTCGACAGACCTGCTGCATCCCAATCGCCAACCGAGTCGTAAACTACGGGCAATACCTCGCCACCAGCGCGGTTTACAAAGCCCCATTTGCCACCGAGCGAAGCCTTAGCAAGGCCCTCGCCGTCGAACTCGCCGACAGACTCGTAGCGTTTATCGTTGATGGGTTTGCCCTCGATGTTAATCCAGAAGTAAACATCGCCCTTCTGTACCATTGCATTGCCCTGCGAGTATGCCCATACGGCGTCGAACTCGGCGGGAATAACCATAGTACCTGCAACATTGCAGAAGCCCCATTTGCCATCGAGCTGGATGGGTGCGAAGCCCTCGTCGAAGTGGAGCGAACCGATATATTTGGGAGTTACGGTAATGATACCCTTGGTGTCAATCTTAAACCAAGTCTCGCCACTCTGTACCATTGCAATGCCGTCTGCATCGTAGGGCTCTGCGCCATTGTACTTAACGGGAACAACCTCCTCGCCAGAGCGATTGATGAAACCCCATTTGCCATCGAGCGATACCCTTGCCAAACCGTTGGCATCGAAGTCGTCGGCAACCTCATACTGAATTGCGATAACGGGCACACCCGATTTGCCGAGCCAGCCATATTTGCCGTCGAGTTTAACCCTTGCAACGCCCTGCTCGAAGCTGTGAACATCGTCGTACTGTACGGCGATAACCTCTCTACCGGTGGTGTCAATCCAGCCATACTTACCTGCGAGGCTTACCCAAGCGTAGCCCTCCGAGAAGTTGCCGGCAGTGTCGTATTTGGGTTTGATAATCTCTTTGCCACGGTTGTTTACATAGCCCCATTTGCCACCCGAGTATTGGCCATCGGTCCAAACACCCTTGGTGCTCACGCGAGCCAAACCATCGGCAAATGCGTCGGCATAGTCGTAGCTGATGCGTACAACGGCTTTGCCTTTGGGATTGTAGAAACCCCACTTACCACCGCTATATACGCCATTCTCGTCGTAAACGCCCTTCTGACCAACCCTTACAAGACCATTAACGAAATCGTCTGCATAGTCGTTCTTTGCGGGGACAACTTTCTTGCCCTCGGCGTTGATGAAGCCATATTTACCCTTAGCGTCGCGGAATTTTGCAAGGCCCTCGTCGCCAAAAGCCCAAACAGCCTGGTTGTTCACTTTGAGAATCTCCTTGCCTGCGGTATTAACCCAGCCCCATTTGCCCTCGCCAAGCGAAGCCATTGCAAGGCCGTAGGTGTTGAACGCACCAAGCGAGGTGTATTTGATGGGCACAATCTTCTTGCCCTCAACATTGAGCATGCCGTAGAGCTCGCCCTGCTTTACCCAAACAAGACCGAGGTCGTTCCACTCGCCAACCTCCGAGTAAACCACAGGAGAGATGAGGTCACCCTCGCGGGTAATCCAGCTCATAAGCTCGCCTTTGGCAACTTTGCTCAAACCGTTGTTGTCCCAAGCCCAAAGTTTGCTATACTCAACCTTGGTGATGAATTTACCGGTGATGTCAATCCAGCCGTAGAGCTCGCCCTTACGAACCCAGTTCATACCATCCTCGGTCCACTCGCCAACCTCGTCGTTTGCTACGGGAACAATCTCCCTGCCTCCGCGGTCAACCCAACCGATGAAACCATCGGCAGTGACGAGCGCCAGGCCGTTTTGTGCATACTCTGCAAAGGTGTCGTACTTAACAGCCGAAACCTCCTTGCCGTTGGCGTTGATGATACCATATTTGCCATCGATGCTAACCTTTGCAAAACCTGCTGCAAAGTCGCCAATGGTGCTGTATTTTACGGGAGCGAGCACCTGACCGAGCGAGCTTACAAGACCATATTTGCCGTCGTTCATAACCTTGGCAACACCCATCTCGTTGAAAGCGCCAATCTCGTCGTAGGCTACATCCAAAACCTCCTTGCCGGCTTTGTTCACCAAGCCCCATTTGGTCTCGATTCTCACAAGAGCATTGCCGCTCTCGTTCCAACCGCTCACCTCGCTATACTTGTTCTCCGAAAGGCGTTTGCCGGTGCTGTTGATAAGACCAAAGAGGCCCTCTTTGGTGCACCATGCCAAACCATCCTCGTTGAAAGTGCCAATGCTCTCGTATTGGGGTTTGTGAATCTCCTTACCTGTTTTGCTGAGGATACCAACCAAGCCGTCAACTTTCACATGTGCGGTACCGTTCTCGTTCCACACGCTGGGCTCGTCGTATTTAACCTTTGCGATAGTCTTGCCCTCGCGGTTGATGACGCCCCATTTGTCGGACTGTTTAATCCAAGCCAGGCCGTCAACCGAGAAATCGGTTACCTCCTGATAGCGAACACGGATAATCTCCTTACCCTCTTTGTTAATCATACCATAGTTCTCCTCGATGCGAACCACTGCGGTGCCGGCCTCTGAGAACTCCTCAATCTCGTCGTATTTGGTCTTTGCGAGAGTCTTGCCGTCGCGGTTAATCAGACCATACTTGCCATCTTCCTGCACCTTGCAGATGCCGTCGAGCGAGAAATTGCCAAGCCAATCGTAGCGAAGGCGTACAACCTCGTCACCTGCTTTGTTTACAAAACCCCACTGACCTTTGGAATTCTTAACTTTTGCAAGGCCGTCGGCTGCAAACTCCTCGGCAACCTCATACCTTGCCTTAATCAGCCAATTGTCCTTGTTGTCCACATAGCCCCATTTGCCACGGGCATTCTTCTTTGGAGTCAAATCCTGAGCCACAGCGGGGAGGCACAGCATTGCAGCCAAAAGAACTACAAAAAGTTTTTTCATAGATGTAAATAGTTAATTGTTAGTTATTTATTTAAGTTTATTTGCGTTTGGTTGCCGGGGCTTCTCTTGTGTGTGATAGTGGTAGCCCCCCGAATCAAGCGTAGTTTCCCCCAAAATTATATTTTTTTAATCGAATGACAAAATTTTTACACCTTATTTTTATTATTAAACAATCTTTGCAGGGAGGTGTGGGCACAGAACTTGCTGTGTTGTGTGTGCGAGGGGGTGTTGGGTGGGGTGTTGTAGTCGCCAAGTGGTGGCTATGGATAAAAAAATCAAAAAAAATCGCTACTCTATTGTAAATTAACCAAATAATGCAGTATATTTGCACTCCGATTTGAAAACCTTGTGTGTTCCAAGGACAAATCAAAAGGTACAAACTAAGATTATTTCATAAACTAATAAAAAATAAAGTTATGACTAAGGCAGATATCGTAAACAACATCGCCAAAGAGACTGGCGCAGAGAAAGTTCTCGTACAGCAGATTGTAGAGGCTTTCATGGAGAATGTTAAAGGTTCTTTGATCGAGAACGAGCCCGTTTACCTCCGTGGTTTCGGTAGCTTCATCATCAAAGAGCGTGCTCAGAAAGTTGCTCGCAACATCTCGAAAGGCACTACTATCACTATTCCCGCACACAACATCCCCGCTTTCAAACCTGCAAAGAGCTTCACTTGCAAGGTAAAATAAGCCAAAAAGGAGTTGATTTTTGTTAACCAAACTAAAAAGTAAGAACTATGCCTAACGGTAAGAAAAGGAAAGGTCCCAAAATGGCGACCCACAAACGCAAAAAACGCCTGCGTAAAAATCGTCACAAACACAACAAAAAATAGTTTGTTGTACCTTTAATAGAAGAAATAGAGCACAAAAGCCCCATTGTGGGCTTTTGGCTCTGTTTTTTCGTAAAGGGGACTTTTGAGCCCCGAAGACATCTTCCTGCCCGAGTGTGGTAGGATGCACTTGAAAGAAATAATGAACAGGGAACTAATCATCAATTCGACACCCACCGAGGTAACCATTGCACTTGTTGAGGACAAGCAGCTCGTAGAGTTGGACAAGGAGAGTTGCAAGAGTGGTTTTGCGGTGGGCGACATCTATCTGGGCAAGGTACGCAAAATTATGCCCGGACTGAATGCCGCATTTGTCAATATCGGTCACGAGAAGGATGCTTTTATTCACTATCTCGATCTCGGACCGCAGTTCACCACGCTCCATAAGCTCGTGGCGAATCTGTCGACAAAGAAGAAAAATGTGCGAATCGAGAGTCTGAAACTCGACCAGCCCATGGAGAAGACGGGCAAATTGGCGAATTTCATTGCGGGCGGACAGCCCATTATGGTGCAGATTGCCAAGGAGGCAATCTCGACAAAGGGTCCAAGGCTTACCTCGGACATCTCTCTCGCAGGTCGCAATGTTGTACTTATCCCCTTTACAAACAAAATATCCATATCCCAAAAAATACGCTCCAACGAGGAGAAAAAAAGACTCAAACGCATCTGTGACAAGGTGTTGCCCAAAAACTACGGTGTGATTATCCGCACCGCGGCGCAGGGCAAGAGCGACATCGATATTGAGCAGGATATTCTTGCGCTCATCAGGCGTTGGGAGAGTGCTCTGGAAGGTATCAAAACGAAGGTTGCACCTGTGCAACTGCTCAGCGAGATGAGCCGAGCAAACACCATCATCCGCGACTCGCTCAACTCCACATTCAACGCCATTCATGTGAATGACGAAGGGATATACAACGAGATAAAAGAGTATGTAAAGGTTATCGCACCCGAGAAACTCAAAATTGTCAAACACTACAAGGGTACAATGCCCATCTTCGACAACTTTGATGTTTCGCGCCAAATAAAATCTCTCTTTGCTAAGTATGTGTCGCTCAAAAGGGGTGCCTACCTCATCATCGAGCACACGGAGGCGATGCATGTTATCGATGTCAATAGTGGCAATCGTGCAAAGGTCGCCGACGACCAGGAGAGTACGGCTATGGATGTAAACCTCTCGGCAGCAGCCGAAATCGCCCGTCAGTTGCGCTTGCGCGATATGGGCGGTATTGTGATTATTGACTTCATTGACCTCCACAAGGCAGAGAATCGCCAGAGACTCTATGAGGAGATGCAGAAGCAGATGGCGACCGACAAGGCCAAACACACCATTCTGCCCATTACGAAGTTTGGTCTGATGCAGATTACCCGCCAGAGGGTGCGCCCCGAGGCTATCAGCAAGGCGGAGGAGACCTGTCCTACTTGTGGCGGTACGGGTAAAATTTCGCCCTCGATTCTCATCGACAAACAGATTGAAAATCAGATTGCCTACTATGCCATCGAGAAGCGCAAGCGTTCGCTGAGGATTGTGGTCAATCCCATTATGGCTGCATATCTTTCGAGGGGTTGGTTGTGGAGTATCCGCAGTAGGTGGAGCAGGCGTTATTTGTGCCGCATCAAGCTCTTGGTAGACCAATCTATGGGCATTGTGGAGTTTAAGATGGTGGACAAAAAGCGCCGCGCTTTGGAATAGATAATCGGGAGAGGAGTGTGGAATAAGCGGTCCTCTCCTTTGCATACAAATGTCGTGAAGAACGAGAATAGTACCATACGGGATATTGTTCAGCGTGCAGCACGCACCTCGGCAGCAAAGCAGGTGGTGCAGAGTATTGAGAGCCGAACCGTGACAGAGATTACCTCTCTGGCAGGTTCGGCTTTTGCGCTATATCTCTCGGTGGTGGCCCATAAGACGGGTGGCGTACATATCTGTGTGGCAGACGACAGGGATGCGGCAGCCTACCTTGCCGGCGACCTCTACTCCTTTTTGGGTGCAGAGAGGGTGCTGTTTTTGCCGTCGAGTTACAAACGCTCCATACGCTATGGTGGCGAGGATGCTTCGGGTGTGGTGCAACGCACTGCCGCCTTGGAGGCTATCCGCAACCATAGGGGAGAGGCCATTGTGGTCTGCACCTACCCCGAGGCACTCTTTGAGAATGTTGTCTCGGCCGAGAGTGTGAGCCAGACGGTTGTGGAGGTGTCGGTGGGCGCACGAGTTTCGATGGAGGAGTTGCAGCAGAGGGTTGAGGAACTGGGCTTCGAGAGGGTTGACTTTGTGCACGAGCCGGGCCAATACTCAATGCGTGGCGGCATTTTTGATATTTTTTCATATTCGGAGAATAAACCTTTCCGATTGGATTTCTTTGGCGACGAGGTGGAGAGCCTCCGTCGCTTCGAACTCTCCTCGCAACTCTCGACCGAGAGGTTGCAGAGTGTGAGAATTGTGCCCAATCTCAAAAACTTCGCCAGCGAAACAAAGGTGACGATTGCGGGCTATGTGGGCGACGCTGTGTGGTGGATGGATAACTTGGACCACACTCTTGCGAGGCTCGACGAGGAGCGACGCAAACTCCTTGCAGAGAGCGACAACCCCGCAGATGACGCCCAGAGAGTCACTTCGGCAAAGGCCTTTTTGGGCGATACCGAGGGGCGAAGAATGGTGCTGCGCAGGGCAAGCGTAAAACGCCCCGCCGAGGTGCAGGTGGCGTTCAATACTCAGCCACAGATGGCCATCAACCGACAGTACGACTTGCTTGCGGAGGATATTGAGGCGAGGGCTATGCAGGGCTATACGACCTACTTCCTCTCGGAGAACAGGGCTCAGGGCGAAAGGCTCGAAAATCTGCTTGCGGCAACCCATCGCAAGGCCCGCTTTGAGATGCTCAAAATGACTCTCCACGAGGGATTTACGGATAGAACTCTGAGGGTTAGCCTCTATACCGACCACCAGATTTTCGACCGCTATCATCGCTACTCGCTGCGTGGCGAGATTGACCACAAGGAGAGCCTTACGATAGCCGAACTCAACAGGCTTAAAATTGGCGACTATGTGGTGCATATAGACCACGGTGTGGGACAGTTTGGCGGCTTGGTGCGCTCGGTGGAGAACGGCAAGGAGCAGGAGTCGGTCAAGATTGTCTATAAGGAGGGCGATGTGCTCTTGGTGAATGTGCACTCGCTCCACCGCATTTCGCGTTATAAGAGCAAGGATAGCGACGCTCCGCCACGCATCTACCGCCTTGGTGCGGGTGCTTGGCAGAGGGTTAAGGAGGCGACCAAAAAGGCGGTGAAGGATATTGCCCGCTCGCTCATTAGGCTCTATGCCGAGAGGAAGTCGAGCGGAGGTTTTGCTTTTTCGCCCGACAGCTATCTGCAATACGAGATGGAGAGCTCATTCCAGTGGGAGGAGACCCCCGACCAGCAGAAAGCCATCGAACTCATCAAGGCCGATATGGAGTCGCGCGAGCCGATGGATAGGCTTGTGTGTGGCGATGTGGGCTTTGGCAAGACGGAGGTCGCTGTGAGGGCGGCATTCAAGGCCGCGTGCGATAGTAAGCAGGTGGCGGTGCTGGTGCCCACAACCATCCTCTCGCTCCAACACTACCGCACCTTTGCCGAGCGAATGAGGGGACTCCCCGTAAAGGTGGATTACCTCTCGCGCACACGCTCCTCGAAAGATACAAAACAGATTTTGCAAGACCTCGCAGAGGGTAAGATAGATATTATTGTCGGCACGCATAAGTTGCTCGGCAAGGAGGTGAAGTTCAAGGACTTGGGACTGCTGATTATTGATGAGGAACAGAAATTTGGCGTTGCGGCCAAGGAGAAGCTCCGCAGCCTGAGTGTTGGCGTCGATACTCTTACACTGACGGCTACGCCCATTCCCCGAACACTCCAATTCTCGCTTATGGGAGCGAGGGATTTGTCGGTAATATCCACTCCGCCACCCAACCGCCAACCCATTGTCACCGAGTCGCACACCTTCGATGAGGGTATCATTAAGGAGGCTCTCGATTTTGAGCTCGATAGGGGAGGACAGGTCTATTTCCTCCACAATAGGGTGGAGGATATCGACCGCATTGCCGCCCTTGTGCAGAGGTTGCGCCCCAAGGCGAGGGTTGTTGTTGGTCACGGACAGATGCCCGCACCTCAGCTCGAAAAGCTCATTATGGACTTTATCTATGGCGAGTACGATGTGTTGGTGGCTACGACAATCATCGAAAACGGCATAGATATTCCCAATGCCAATACGATTATTATCAACAACGCCCACCGCTTCGGACTGAGCGAGTTGCACCAGCTCAGAGGTAGGGTGGGCAGGAGCGACAGAAAGAGTTTTTGCTACCTTCTTTCGCCTCCCGACGAGCTGCTGACGGGTGACGCAAGGCGTAGGTTGAGGGCTATTGAGGAGTTTTCGGACCTCGGCTCGGGCTTTAATATCGCAATGCAGGATTTGGATATTCGTGGTGCTGGTAACCTGCTGGGTGCTGAGCAGAGTGGTTTTATTGCCGATATGGGCTTTGAAACATACCAAAAAATTCTCGACGAGGCCATCACCGAACTCCGCACCGAAGGGACCGAGGGGTTGGAGGATATTCTCGGCTCGGAGCGCGAAGAGGTTGCGATGCCCGACAATATACGCTATGTCACAGACTGTCAGGTCGAAACAGACCAAGCAGCGCTCCTGCCCGACCGCTATATCGGACAGGCGAGCGAGAAGCTGCAACTCTATCGTCGCATTGACGGCATAACCTCCGAGGAGGATATGGTCCGCTTTGTGGCAGAGCTGGAAGACCGCTTCGGTAAGTTGCCACAGCAGGCACAGAACCTTGTGGATATTGTGCGCCTTAGGTGGAGGGCTGTGGCTCTCGGTATGGAGCGTGCGAAGGTCAAAAATGGACTTATGCTGCTGTGGTTCCCCTCCGATGGACGCAACATCTACTACAAGAGCACTCTCTTTGGCTCAATTCTGCGCTATATTGCCTCCCAACCCGCAAAATTTGTCCTCAAACAAAACAACAATAAGGTCTATTTGACCGTTAGAGAAGTAGACTCTGTGGCAGAGGGTTGCAGGGTTTTGGACGCCATGGCGGAGGCTGTGGCCGAGGAACGAGGAGCGACTAAAAATTGAAAATCGTGGCCAAAGTCAAAAAATGCTTTGAAAAACGATTAAAAAATACGATATTTGCGGAATGTTAATAGACTTTGTCTATTGGCGGATAAAAAGCAGAAAAAGAACAGAATGAATTTGAGAGATAAAATATCGGTTTTGATGGTGGCCCTCGTGCTTGGATGCGGGGCAAATGCTCTGGCTCAAAGTAGCAGCCTTAACGCCTATTCGCCCTACACTTTCTACGGTATTGGCGATATTCACAACGAAGGCAATAGTGCATTGAGGGCGATGGGTGGCGCAGGCGTTGGTTTCCGCAACTATCTCTACATCAACTCTCTCAACCCTGCATCGTATAGCTCCGTGAGGGGTAATTCGTTCCTCTCGAACTTCGATATGGAGGGACAAAACTTCTATGCTCGCACCACCGATGCGCACACAGCCTTCAACACCTTCAACATCCGCGACATCTCGATGTCGTTTCCGCTGATTAAGGGTATGGGCGCAGCAGTGAGCGTTATGCCCCTCAGCTCGGTGGGCTACAATGTCAGCTACTACGACCAAAACTCCGATGTGTTGGGTGGAATAGGGCAGATGTTCTACAACTACTCGGGCTCGGGCGATGTAACCCAATTTAAGGCCGGTGTGGGTTATGAGTTGTTCAAAAACTTCTCCGTTGGTGCCGACCTCGTCTATCTCCACGGCAGTATCGAACGCGACTTTGTGGCACAGCCTACCACCATCACGGGCAGCGGCTCCTACTACTCGCTCTATGGCTCGGAGTTGGAGCACATAAATAGTTTCTATGGCCGTTTCGGTATGCAGTGGACCCCCATCTCCTCCGAGAAGAGAGTCATGACCGTGGGTGCAACCTACCAATTGGGTGGTAAGATGGGCACTGAGGTGCAGAGGAGTGTTCCCGTAAATAGTACCCTGCTCCCCGGCGAATATGCCGTAAATGAGATCTACGAGTCCAATTTTGCAATGCCCTCCATCTATGCGGTAGGTTTTTACTACCACACGATGAAGTACAGCTTCGGCGCAGACTATGAGTTTGCCGATTGGGGCTCGCGCAACAGTGCAGATGTTACCGACCAGCTCTCGTTCCGCAATACCAACACGGTGCGAGTGGGTGGCCAATATACCCCCAACCCCGGCGATGTGCGTAACGCCTTCAACCGCTTTACCTATCGTGCCGGCGTGCGTTGGAGTCAATACTATATGGTCCTCAACAACCAACCCTTCGACGATGTAGCACTGACCTTCGGTGTAGGTATTCCCCTGCGAATGACCGGTCTGTCGAACATCAACCTCGGTTTGGAGTTGGGACAGAGGGGTACAACAAAGGCAGGACTTTCCAAAGAGAACTATCTCAAATTTACCATCGGATTTAGTTTGTTTGGAGAGGATTATTGGTTTGTGAAGGCCAAATACGATTAGCGAGCACATCTCGCGGGCATCTGCTGCGTTATGCTCGGGCTCGGAATGCTCATTTGCGCAGAGCAAACTCCGCATCCTCGCCCATCGCAAGCCTTGCATCTGCTCCGCGATATGCACTCGCCAAGGGAATTGAAAATTGAAAATTGAGAATGGAAAATTCCTGTCCTTCTTGTCTTTCTTGTTTTTCATGCAGGAATAACAGGAGTGATAGGAATGACAAGAGCAAAGTCAATAAGCGATACGCAGTATCGCCCAAAAGTTTTTGGTGAAGCTTTTTACAAAAAGCTTCGAAAAGAAAGCTTCGAAAAGAGAGGAAAAATAAGGAGAAACAAATTATAAACAAACAAAAATACCTAAACACCAATGAAAAGAATCGTAATCAAATCGATGGTTGTGCTCTCGCTCGTGATGGCAGGCACAATGAACACTACCACCCTTTTGGCACAGACTCAGGAGAGTCAGCAGGTGGAGGAGACTCCTGCACAGCGTAAGGCTCGCGAGAAGGCTGAGAGGAAGGCTGCAAAAGAGGCTGAGAAGGCTCGCAAAGCTGCCGAGAAAGCCGAGAAGGCTCGCAAGGCTGAGGAGGAGAAAATTGCTAAAATCATTGCTGCACAGAAGGCTGCTGCTGCCAAAAATGGCGTAGTGGAGGAGCAGAAACCTGCAACAACCTATGGCCCTGAGTGGGGTGAGAACGCAACTGCTGCCGAGAGGGAGGAGAATGTTCGCATCTTCAACTTCTTTGGCGACGCATACAACAACAAGGACTACGACAAGGCTTTGGAGTATATGTACACTCTGATTCAGAACTGCCCCAAGGCTCGTAGTAGTGTTTACTCGAATGGTGCAAATATCCTTCGTAACAAAATTGCCCGTTCGAAGAGTATGGACGAGAAGCTTGGCCACATTGAGGCTCTGATGAAACTTTGGGACTTGCGTCTTGCTGCTTTTGCGGATGACGAGAAGTATGGCGAGGTTTACATCTTGAAGAACAAAGCAAAAGATTACTACAAATATCGCTCGGAGGACAAGCAGGGTATGCTCCAACTCTTCCGCGAGGCTATCGAGAAAGATCCCGAGGTGGACGCAACATTCATCAACCAGTACTTCACCGTGCTTGTTGAGGAGTACGACGCTCTCAATGTTGAGACCGACCACTTTATGAGCGAGTATGAGTTTATGGCCTCGAAGATGGACCTCGTGGAGGACGCAGAGGCTAAGACCACTTTCGATGCACTGCTCATCAAGTCGGGTGCTGCCGATTGCACAAACCTCGAAAAAATCTTCGGCGAGAGGTTGGCTAACAACCCCGACGACGCTGCACAGATCGAGAAAGCTTTCAAACTCCTTTCGCGCAACAACTGCCAGAGCGAGTTCTACCTCACCGTTGGCGAGAAATACTATGCTCAGGCTCCCTCGACTCAGACCGCACAGTTGCTCAGCCGCGCATTTGAGGCCAACAAGATGTTCGACAAAGCTCTCGAATACCTCCGCGCAGCAGTAGAGGTTGAGCAGGATGCCAAAATCAAAGCAAACCTCTGCATCCAGATCTCCAACACCGAGCTTTCGGCAGGTGCTGCACGCGAGGCTGCCACTTGGGCTAAGAAGGCCATCGAGTTCAACCCCGAGAATGGCTCGGCATACCTCTGCCTTGCACAGGCTTATGTTGATGGCTCCAACTGCGAGGGCTTCGACAAACAGACCGTATTCTGGTTGGCTTCCGATATCGTAGCTAAGGCTCGCGCAATGTTTGAGGCTGTGGAGGGTAGCGAGGCTCAGCAGGAGATTTGCAATACTCTGTTGGCTACCTACCGCAACTACTTCCCCAAACAGGCGGATTGCTTCTTCCGCGGTTTGCAGGAGGGCGACGCTTATACCGTAAACTGCGGTTGGGTGTCGGGTAGCACCACCGTAAGACCTGTTAAATAGTGTCACTCGGACAGATATATAAAATGGCAATGGTAGCATCTCTTGTGGGAGGTGCTATCTTGCTGTTTTCGTGCTCGGGCGAAAAGAGCACCAAAGAGGTCAATATGCAGACCATGATTACCCAGCAGAGCGACACTCTCACAATGGTCTATACCAAAAATGGCGTGAAGGAGTACCGCTTTTGGACCCCGCTGATGGAGCGTTATGAGTTTGCAAGGGACCCCTATATGGAGTTTCGCAGGGGTATCAATATCGTGACTTTCGATTCGCTTGGAGGCGACGACTCCAAGTTGAGGGCCGACTACGCCATCTTCTACGAAAAGAGGGAGTTGTGGGAGACAAGGGGCAATGTTGTGGGCGAGAGCGCCGACGGCCGAAAACTCTTTACGCAGCAACTCTTCTGGGACCAAAAGACCGACAAGGTCTATTCCAATGTGGATTGTAGGATTGTGGATGGCGACGACGAGTTTGTGGGCGAGGGCTTTGAGTCCGACTCGGAGTTTAAGGATTGGGTGTTCCGCGAGAGCGAGGGACGAATGTGGGTGGATGCCTCGCAGAGCGAGAATCCACAGCCCAAGTCCGACAGCGATGTTAAGGCAGAGCAGAAAGAGACTCAAAAGGTGGAGAAAAAGGAACAACGCCCCCAGAGTTATCTCGAAGAGCAGGATGCCAAGCGCCGCAAAGAGCTGCGCTCCAAAGAGTTGCGCCGCAAAGAGCAGCAGAACGCCAAACGCAACGCGAAGATTAATGAGCATAACGCCAAGCGCGAAAAGCTGAAACTTCGAGAAGATAAGTTGCAGGAGCCGGGCGAGAGAAGGGTTTTGGAGCCCCATAAGCCTGTCGAATTGTAACGCACTGTCGGACAAAAGCGGGTGTGAGAGAGAAGTATTAAGATGCATAGTTTGCTGAGCGTCATAGTTATTGTTGTGATTTCGGTCACGCTGTCGGCCTTCTTTTCGGGTATGGAGATTGCCTTTACGAGTGCCAATAGGCTTCGTATGGAGATTGACCGCAAGAGGGGTGGCATGGTAGGACGCATCATTGAGCGTTTTGCCTCCAAGCCGGGCGAGTTCATAACAACAATGCTGGTGGGCAACAACATTGTGCTTGTTGTCTATTCGACCTTTATGGCACAACTCATCCACCTTGTGGCGGGTAAGATGGGCCTTCAGATGGCCGAAGACTCGGTGGTTATCGAAACACTCATCTCGACACTCGTCATCATCTTCTTGGGCGAGTTTACCCCCAAGAGCCTCTTCAAGATGCGCCCCAATGCCTTTTTTAGGGCGCTGATTATACCTGTATATCTCTGCTATCTCGTACTATTCCCCATAGCAAAGTTTGCCACCGCACTCTCGTTTGGCATTATGCGCCTGGTGGGACTGAAAGTCAGGGAGGAGCACAACATCAAGAGCTTTGGTAAGATAGACCTCGAAAATCTTATTGACGAGAGCGCGGAGAGCGAAAATGTACAGGCAAACGAACTTAAAATTTTCCAAAATGCGCTCGATTTCTCGGATTTGAGAGTCAGGGACTGTATGGTTCCGAGAGTGGATGTGGAGGCTGTGGAGGCCACCATCAGCATTGAGGAACTGACCGAAAGATTTATAGAAACATCCTTCTCGCGATTGTTTGTGTGGGAGGATTCGATAGACAACATTGTAGGCTATGTCACGACCAAGAGTCTGTTTCGCAACCCCAAGAGCATCAAAGAGATACTGATGCCCGTAAGGTATGTGCCCGAAACGATGGTTACCGAGAAACTTATGGGCGAGATGATTCGCTCGCGCCAGAGTGTTGCGGTGGTTATCGACGAGTTTGGTGGCACGGCGGGTATCATCTCGTTGGAGGATGTCTTGGAGGAGATTGTTGGCGAGATTGAGGACGAACACGACGAGCCCGAATTGGTGGAGAAGGTACTCAAAGACAAACAGTGGGTGCTTTCGTGCCGATTGGAGGTGTCGTACCTGAACGAACGCTACAACTTGGGACTCTCGGAGGATGGCGAGTATGACACCCTCGCGGGCTACATCATCGACCACTACGGAGGTATTCCTGCCGTAGGTACGGTCATTGAGAGCGAGGGCAAGGAGATAAAAATCCTAAAATCCTCCTCTTCGAGGGTGGAATTGGCAAAAGTTAGGGTTTTGTGATACAAAGTATCAATAAAAACACTATATTTGAGGCTGATTTTGAATAAAACGCAAACAAAAGAAACAAAATAAACAAATAAAAACTAAACTCAAAATGGCAACATTAAATGATTTGAGGACCAAAGGCGGTGTTATCGTAACTGCCGTTATTGCACTTGGTCTTGTCGCTTTCTTGCTTGGCGACCTTTTTAGCAGCGGTAGCATCTTCACTTCGAGGGCTAACCGCGTAGGTAAAATCAATGGTCAGAACATCGAGTACCAAGAGTACGCCTACCAGACCGAGTATGTGAAGAATATCTACACCGCACTCTATGGTTCGAGCGCTTTCGATGCTGCTCAGTATGATGCAATCTACAACGAGGCTTGGAACGACCTCGTAATGGCTAACGCATACGCACCTTCGTTCAACAAGATGGGTTTGATGGTTACCGACGCCGAGGTTGTTGATATGATTCAGGGTGGCTTCCTTTCGCCCATCATCACCTCCTTCTTCTCGGATCCCGCAACCCGCACTTACAGCCCTGAGCTTATGAGGAACTTCCTCTCGCAGGTTGAGGGCAACCAGATGGCATACGACCTGTGGAACTACATCAAGAGGAAAGCTGCCGAGCAGCGCCTTGTGTCGAACTTCACTTCGCTTGTGGGCGCAGGTTTTGTGGCCAACAATGTTGAGGTTGAGAACTCGGTGAAGGCTGCCAACACCGCTTCGACCGCAAAGGTTGTTGTTAAACCCTACTACAACATTGCCGATTCGCTCATCGTAACCCCTTCGGAGAGCGAGGTTAAGAAGTACTATAACGACCACAAAGAGCTCTTCCGCCAGAGCGCTATGCGCGAGGTTGAGTATGCAGTGTTCAGCGTGGAGCCTTCGGAGGCCGACTTTGCAGAGGCCAAAGAGGCTGTTGAGACTCTCGCCGAGGAGTTCAAGGCTGCCGACAACGCTTTGCAGTTTGCAACCGCCAACAGCCACAGCAGCGTGGATAACGCATACTACTCGGCAGAGAAGATTGCCGCAGAGTACAAACCCTACGCATTTGGCAACAAACGCGGCCAGCTCTACGGTCCCGTATTGGAGGGTAACACCTACACAATGGCTCGCATTGCCGACATCCGCAATATGCCCGACGAGATTGGTGCACGCCACATTCTCCTTTCGTTCGACCAGAACGAGTTGGCAGACAGCATCTACAAGGCACTCCGCACTAACAGCCGCAACTTCGCTGAGTTGGCAGAAAAATACTCGCTCGACGGCTCGGCACAGAACGGTGGCGACTTGGGTAAGTTCGCTCCCGAGGCTATGGTTCCTGAGTTTAGCAACGCTCTTCTTGGTGCCCGCCTCAATCAGATTGTGAAGGTTGAGAGCCAGTTCGGTATTCACATCGCACAGCTCACCTACCGCTCGAAGGATGTTCGCAAAGCTCAGGTGGCAACCATCACCTACGAAATCGTGGCAGGTGATGCAACCATCCAGGAGGCTGCAAACGAGGCTAACAAGTTCATTGCTGCTGCCAACGATACCGACTTTGCGACCGCTGCTTCGGAACTTGGCGTGGCAAAACGCAACGCCCGTATCCGCAATACCGACCGCACCGTTAGCGGTTTCTCGGATGCTCGCGAGCTCGTGCGCTGGGCATACAACAACAAGGTTGGCAAAATCTCGGGTACTATGGAGATTGACGGCGACTATGTTGTAGCAACCGTTACCAACATCCGCAAGGAGGGTTATATGCCCCTCTCGGAGGTTAAGAACCGCGTACTCAACACCCTCCGCAACGAGGCTAAGACCGCTTGGGTTGCAGAGCAGGTTGCAGGTGTTGCTACCATCGAGGAGGCTGCCGAGAAGATTAACGGTAAAGTTGTTGAGGTTGAGGCCCTTCTGGGTAACGCAAACAATGTTGTGGGCGTAGGTCCCGATATGAAACTCGTGGGCGCAATCGCTGCTGCCGAGGAGGGTGTTATCGTGAACCCCATCGCTGGTAACTATGGTGTATATGTTCTGTCGGTTGACGGCCGCACCGCTGCCGAGAATGTAACCCCCGAGGACGAGAAAGTACGCCTCGACTCCTATCAGCTCTACTACCTCAATGAGCGCATTGATCAGGCTTTGCGCGAGGGTGCGGAGATTACCGATGAGCGCGTAAAATTCTTCTAAAAAAGTACATATAGCGGGTAAATTTTGCACCGCTCTTCGATAGGCGAGTTCCTCATTTGCGATAAGCAAACTGCGGACTCGCCTTCTTGTTTGGCACAAAATTTCCTCCGCTCTATGCGCTTTTACTTTCAAGAGAACCACCCTCACAAAAGAGGCGTTACGCCTCCGCCTAAAACTCGCTCGCTTCTATGCGTTTTTTAACTGCCCGATTAGTAAACTTTTATTTTGTAAGGAATTTACCCTAAATGCCCTAAATACTCTAAATACTCTAAATACTCTAAATACTCTAAATACTCTAAATACCCTAAAAACCTTAAAAACCCTACCCCAAAAAAACAATAGAGAGTTGCCTCGCAGGTAACTCTCTATTATTTTTAATGGTGTAAGGGGCTTTATGCAAAACCGCCGCCACTCATAGGGTTGTTGTGCGAGGGTTTCGAGAGATTGATTTGTCCGAAGGTGCGCTCATAGCGGGCAATGTTCTCTTGGAGTGAGAGCATAAGTTTCTTGGCGTGTTCGGGGGTTGTCACAATGCGGCTCTTGACCTTTGCCTTCTGCAATCCGGGGAGCATTGCCGCAAAGTCGAGAATGAACTCCGAGGCGGAGTGTGCAATAATCGCGAGGTTTGCATACTGTCCCTGAGCTACTTCGGGCGAGAGCTCGAATTCGAGTTTGTGCTGGTTGTTCTGTTCGTTTGCCATAGTCGTATAGTTTTTTAGTAAGTTTCTATTCCTTGATGCTTAGTAGGTCGAGGGCCTTGTTGCGGTCGCGCTCAATCTGAGCCACAAGCTCCTCGCGGGAGCCGAACT
Source organism: Tidjanibacter sp. (assembly GCA_045659085.1). GTDB lineage: Bacteria > Bacteroidota > Bacteroidia > Bacteroidales > Rikenellaceae > Tidjanibacter. The sequence continues at coordinate 76,508 of JAZOWE010000006.1, read as the reverse complement.
TACGCTCCTCGCGCAAGTGGTAGACAAGATAGAGTGTTATCTCTTGGCCGTAGAGGTTGCCCTCGAAGCCCACAATGTGAGCCTCTATTCGTCTTGCGCCATTCTCCACAACCGAGGGGCTATAACCTATATTTATAACACTCTCGTAGGGCTTGCCTTCTACCTCGGCAAAGCCCGCCCACACACCGTCGGCCACCTTGGGGAGTGGATGAGAGGGCTCAATGTTGGCGGTTGGAAAGCCAAGCTTTTGACCTAAACCGTTGCCGTAGGTCACGCGACCTACTATTTTTATATTCTGACGGTTGGTTTTAGCCATTTGTTGTTGTCCTTATTCTAAAAAATTTGTAACTTGCGCCAAATATACGCATTTTTTATGGAAGAGATTGTTCATCCCAAAGGTAAAATTTACTACTCTATGGGCGAGGTGTGTGACTTGTTTGGTGTCAATGCCTCGCTGCTGAGGTTTTGGGAATCGGAGTTCCCCATTCTGAAAATCGCCAAAAACTCGCGCGGACACCGAATGTACACCACCGCCGATGTCGACAACCTGCGAATTATCTACCACTTGGTGAAGGAGCAGGGTATGACTCTCGAAGGTGCCAAAAAACGCATCCGCCAAAATCGTGACGGCGTGAGCCACGAGGCAGAGATTGTCGAGCGCCTGCGTTCGATACGCAATATGCTTGCCGCACTTAGGGCAGAACTTGGCGACGAGATGGAGGTTATTGAGATTGACGAGGAGTCTTCGGAGGAGATTGTGGCCGTTGTGGAGAGTGCCCCCGAGGTTGTGGCCGAGCCGGAGCAGACCGAGGAACCTATGGTGGCAGAGCCTGCAAAGTCCGAGCCCATAAAGGAGCAGCTGGCTGACTTTAAGATGGAGATGCCCACCACCGAGCCTCGGCCCGAAGAGCCCAAGAAGCCACGCACACCCAAGATGGGTACGCTGATTGGTGGCGATTTGTTCTCGCCCGAGGATATACGCCTTGCGGTGGCTAAGAAGAACTCCAAGGAGGCCAAAAAACAGGTTATTGAACAGACTCTGTTCTAATCAGGAGCGTAGAGAAAGTGTGATGAAAGTCAAGGATGTAGTACATATTTTGGAGGAGAGTGTTCCTCTTGCGTGGCAGGAGTCGTACGACAATGCCGGATTGGTTGTGGGCGATCCCGAGGCTGAGGTTTCGGGTATTGTGGTGGCCCTCGATGCCACCGAGGAGGTTGTGGAGGAGGCTATCTGCAAGGGCGCCTCGATGGTTGTGACACACCACCCCATAATTTTCAGCCCCCTCAAACGCCTGGTATATGCCAACCGCCAGCAACGAGCCATTGCAAAGGCTATTGCCTCGGGTGTGGCTCTCTATGCTGCACATACCAACCTCGACAGTGCTCCCGAAAGGGGACTCAGTCACCACCTTGCAAAACTCCTCGGCTTGGAGGAGGAGGGTGTGCTTGCCCCCGCAAAGGAGATGGGTGTGGGTATTGGCGTGGTGGCACGCTTCAAGGAGCCCGTGGAGCCCGCAAAGGCGTTGGGACTCATTGCCGAAAAGTTGGGAGTGAGCGTGTTGCGCCACAGCCCCGTGCGAATAGATAGGGTTGAGAGGGTGGCGATATGCACCGGCTCGGGAGGCTCGCTCATTGGCGAGGCGGAGGCTGCGGGTGCCGACCTCTACCTCTCGGCAGACTTCAAATACCACGATTTTGTCGATGCCGACCGTATGATTTTGGTCGATGCGGGACATTTTGAGACCGAAATTTTTGCAATTGATATTTTGTTTGAGATATTGTCAAAAAAAATATCTACTTTTGCACCCCATAAGAGCACTTGTTCGGAAAATCCGGTGCACTATATGGTTAAGGGAAATAACTAAGAAATAAAATATAGGTTAGAATCTATGGCAACAACAAACAAAAAAGCAGCAGAGGGTAGCGACTACACTATGCAGGAGCGCATCAAAGCACTCTATGAGTTGCAGAAAATCGACTCTAAAATTGACGAAATCAACAAGGTAAAAGGCGAACTCCCCATCGAGGTTGCCGACTTGGAAGACGAGGTTGCAGGTTTGCAGACACGCATCGACAAAATCCAGGCCGACATCGACGAACTCAACGCCCTCACCCGTCAGGCAAAAGAGGAGATTGAGCAGAATAAGGCTATGATCGTTAAATATACCGAGCAGCAGAACAATGTGCGCAACAACCGCGAGTTCGACGCTATCGGTAAGGAGATTGAGTATCAGGAGTTGCAGAACCAGCTCTGCGAGAAACATATCAGGGAGTACACCGCTGCATTGAAGGTTAAGAAACAGGCTTTGGAGGACGCCGAGGCTGTTAAGGCCGAGCGTAGCGTAGATTTGGCTGCCAAACGCGAGGAGTTGGACTCCATCGATGCCGAGACCGCAAAAGATGTTGAGGCTCTCAGGGCAGAGGAGGAGAAGGCTCGCGAGGTTATCGACGAGCGCCTTCTGACCGCCTACAACCGCATCCGTTCGAATGTTCGCAACGGTTTGGCTGTGGTGTCGGTTAAGCGTGACGCCTGCGGTGGTTGCTACAACCGCATTCCTCCCCAGCGTCAGAGCGAGATTCGCCAGGGCAAGAAGATTATCATCTGCGAGTATTGCGGTCGCATCTTGGTGTCGTTCCCCGAAGAGTAATAAAGCATCTGATAGGCGACGATTTTGTCGTCGTGCTACGACAAATCTCCATTGTGGTTTGCTTAAAGCAACTGCAATGGAGATTTTTTTTGTGCGACTAAAATTGATTTGGGAGTTTAAGGGCTTTAAGGGCTTTAAGGGCTTTAAGGAATTTAGGGTATTTAGGGTATTTAGGGTATTTAGGGTGTTTAGGGTATTTAGGGTATTTAGGGTATTTAGGGTATTTAGGGTATTTAGGGTATTTAGGGCTCCTCCTCCTATTACTCTTTCCTCTTTCCTCATTTCTCCCCCCGCCCCTAAGTTAGGGGAGGGGAGGAGTAGAGGAGTTGCCCCCCCTTGTTCACGGGTATCAAAAAAGATACCCGTGAACATTTTGGAGGGTTGCCCGATTAGAAGCGGATCGCCCAGCCCAAACTTATGTCAAATGAGGGCCAAAGACCAGGGTAGACTTCACATCGTTCGGTCACTCCATAGGAAATGGTAACATTGTGGATGGCGAAGCCAAATCGCGCACTTGCATACACACCGCCATCCTCCACACAACAACCCAATCTCACATCGTAGAATGGTGTAAATTTCTTTTTGCCCAATATGTACCATTGTATGTCGGCATAGATGCTGTATAGGCTGTTGTTGTCGTAGTATTGGTAGTGGGTGTCGGTAAAAATCTCAAAGCCTATACCGGCAGAGAAGAATCTTCCCAAATTGCGGGCTAATAATATGGAGGTTTGGGTGCCGAAAAGTCCATCGTCATCCATACTTATACAAAAACCAATAAGGTCTTGGTTCATCACATACCAAGTTTCATCGCGATACCAATTGGATTTCTTTGTAGTGGTTGTGGTGGTTGTAGTGGTTTGGGCGGAGCTTTGCGTCTGCAACTCCGAGGAGATAGGGGCATTGGATGCCTTTATGCCAGAAGAGGTTACGGTGCTATCTGTATCTGCAACATCGGCAAAACTGTCGTGCGAGCTGTTCTGGTAATTGATGGATAGAATTTTGCGTGTCGAGAGGGTGTAGATGGGACCCTCCTGATTGTCCCACTTGCGGTACTCAACCGTAGCCTCGCCAACCTTCTCCACCTTGGCGAGAATTGTTGTGCCATCCTTGCGCACGATTACATCCTGCGCAAAGGTTGTTGCTCCGAAAAATAGCACAACTAACAATAAGAAGTAATTTTTTTTCATAGTTATGATTTTTTGAGATGGGGGGCTATTCTGTTACAACATTTTGCCTGCGAATTACATACTTTACAGTTATACCATTTGCGAAGACATCTTCAACCCAAACACAATAGTAGTCAAATCCACCACCATGGGTGCGGTAATAATCGTTTATGATAGCCACTCGTAATGCTTCGTCTTCGACGGTATAAGAATAGTATCCATCCTCATCACGAGCCGAAATTCCATCACTACTAATCTCGTTATAGAATATATAACCATGCCCCTTAAAGATGGCACACTCGAGTGCCGGATTGGGAGTGGAGAATGTGGTGATGTTTCCCAAACCGTTCATTGCTCCCAAATCACAAATTAAACGCTGGCGAGTCAAGTCGTATTCAACTCCTTCGTATTTGTGTCTTGTGCTATTGTAACTATTGTCTGAATCCCAATTGAAAGCATCTGTTAGGGAGTAGTAAGATGCCAACTCATCGTCAATCAATAGATTGAGGGTTACGGCATCGCTGGGAGTGTTGACAACAACATCGGGTGCGACCTCCTGACCGGAGGGAGAAACATAGGGATCTTCTTCGGATTCACAACCGACAAACAGGGAAGAGGTGGCGACAAGTGTCAGCACACAAAACAACTTACAAAACTTCATAAGTCTCATCATTTTTTTTGTGATTGTGGCTCCCGACAATCGGGTTAGTATAGGGGTAAAAAGAAAGTGTGGAGCCTATTTATCGTCTATCAAGTAGAAGGTTGTGGAAAGACCCATGCAAGAATAAACGATGCAATACCCCACACCTAAATAGTATGTGAGGTTGCATCGCAAAAGATGCGCCACATATCTATACAGGTAGTGAGTGCTCTTCGTTGTCCTCTTGCATTGAAAACTTCCACATTTTCTACTTGGGACAGTGCGAAAACACTTTCACAATATATGTGTCGGAGGGAATTATATCCTTCCGACACCACAAATATAGTGTTTTGAATCGGAAATGTAAAATTGGGGACTCTCTTTGTTCACGGGTATCAAAAAAGATACCCGTGAACAAGGGGGACAAGGAGTGACAGAATTGACAGGAGAAACAGGAGCGACAAGAGTGACAGGCGTCCCTGTTCTCCTTGTTCTTCCTATTTTTCCTATCTTTCTTGTTTTTCCTTTCGGGGGCATCGCGCCCGCAGTTGGCGGTTTTTGCAAAAAAATCACAAAATTTTTATTTTTTTTGGCAAAAGTTTTGGAGGTTTGGATTTTTGCTCTATCTTTGCACCACCAAAACGGAACAATGCTCGGTTCGTCTAGCTGGTCCAGGACGCAAGATTCTCATTCTTGAAATCATGGGTTCGAATCCCATACCGAGTACAACAAAGAAGATAGACCTCCGCAAATGCGGAGGTTTTCTTGTATAAAAGGGTTGCGATGCCGTGCTTGCACGAGTGTTCGCAACCCTTTTGTACAAGAAATAACCCTCTTCGAGGGTCTATCTTCTTTGTTGTGCAACTGCCCCGCGGCGAGCGTAGGGGATCACAAACCGCCGTAGGCGGTGCAGTAATCCCAAGATTGCGTGAGATAGGGGATGGACAAGCGCAGCGCAGTCAATCCCATTGCCGCGGGAAGATGTAAACCGCAGGGTGCAGAATGTACCATTAAAAGACACAAAGAGCTCCTTGCTACACCATATTATATAAAATCACTACCTTTGCATTATGAAACACGCCTAGTAAACTGCGGTTTTTCGGGCTTCGTAAGCCTAAAATCATCACTTGTTATACAAACTTTTACATCAAAGAGGGTGCTCAACAAATTTGTTGAGCTCCCTCTTTGATGTAAGAGTGCATTAGCCTAAAAATTGTCTTTCAAAGGCTCGAAGTAGCTCTGTGGGTGGAGGCATGCGGGGCAAGCTTTGGGAGCCTCTTTACCCACATAGATGAAACCGCAGTTGCGGCACTGCCAGGTAATCTCGTCTTTGCGGAGGAAAACCTCGCCGTCGGCTACGCGAGCGTAGAGTGCGCGGTAGCGCTGCTCGTGGTAGGCCTCAACTTTTGAGATGTTGCGGAAAGCGGCTGCCACTGCGGGGAAACCCTCCTCGTCAGCAACGGCTGCAAACTCGGGGTAGAGGTCTGCCCACTCCTCGTGCTCGCCAGCAGCTGCTGCTTCGAGGTTGGCTGCGGTGTCGCCAATCACGCCTGCGGGATAGGCAGCGGTAATCTCAACCATACCACCTTCGAGGAACTTAAAGAACCTCTTTGCGTGCTCTTTCTCCTGCTCGGCAGTCTCCATAAAAATTGCTGCAATCTGCTCGAAACCCTCTTTCTTTGCCTGCGATGCGAAGAATGTGTAGCGACTGCGTGCCTGGCTCTCGCCAGCAAATGCTTTGAGCAAGTTCTGCTCAGTAAGTGTGCCTTTAATTGATGCCATAGTTTTATTCTGTTTGTTAGTTTGTGTTTCAGAGTGCTGTTCGGCTGCGCTCTATGGGCAATTTCTGCGTTACGCTCGTGCTCAAAATGCTCATTTACTCATAGTAAACTCCGCTTTTTCGCCCTTCGCAGGCCTTGAACTTGCCTCATATATCGCACCCGAGTTCTGGTTATATTTTTTTAATTGGTAAAATAATTTTGAATTTTGAATTTTCAATTTTCAATTTTGAATTTTGTAACTATCCTCTCATTCCGCCACAGCAGGCGATGGTCTGCCCTGTGACATAGCCACTGAGGTCACTACCCAAGAATAGTGCCACACCGGCAACATCCTCGGGCGTTCCGGCCCTGCGGAGCGAAATGTTTTCGACAAAGGAGGCTCGAATCTCTTCCGAAAGTACGGCAGTCATATCGGTCTGGATGAATCCCGGTGCGATGCAGTTGGCCCTTACGCCCCTTGCGCCGAACTCCTTGGCAACACTCTTCGAGAGTGCTATGAGTCCCGCTTTGGAGGCCGCATAGTTTGCCTGACCAGCATTGCCGCCAATGCCCACAACGGAGCTCATATAGACAATTGAGCCACCCCTCTGGCGAGCCATAATGGGGGCTACGGCGTGGGTGATGTTGAATGCCGATTTGAGGTTGGTGTTGATGACTGCGTCCCACATCTCCTCGCTCATACGCATCAGCAGCGTGTCGCGTGTGATGCCCGCATTGTGCACAAGAATATCAATCCTGCCCAAAGTTTTCTGCACCTCCGAGGCGAGAGTGTGTGCCTCCTCGTAGGAGGAAGCGTCGGAGCGGTAGCCCGCAGCCCTGACACCCATAGCCTCAATCTCGCGGATGAGTTCTTCGGCTGCCGAGGCCGAGGAGAGATAGGTGAATGCCACATCGGCCCCTTCGGAGGCGTATTTGAGTGCGATGGCTCGGCCGATGCCGCGCGTTGCGCCCGTAACGAGAGCCACCTTTCCTGCTAAAAGTCCCATAATCGTAATACCTTTTTTGATTAAAAGTTTCTCAAAGATATGAAAAATTATTTTGCAAAATGTATCAATCAACAGAAAAATCGCTAATTTTGTCAAATCGGTAGAGAATTTGGAAAATACTTAAAACTCTAAAACACTATAACAAAACAAAATGAAACACGACAACGAAATTTTTGACCTCATTGGCGAAGAGTGTGCCCGTCAGACCAACGGCTTGGAACTTATCGCCTCGGAGAACTATGTTAGCGAGCAGGTAATGCAGGCTATGGGTTCGATTCTTACCAATAAGTATGCCGAAGGCTATCCCGCAGCACGCTACTATGGCGGTTGTGAGGTTGTCGATAAGGTGGAACTCCTTGCTCAGGAGCGTCTGAAAAAACTCTATGGCGCAGAGTATGCCAATGTGCAGCCCCACAGTGGTGCACAGGCCAATATGGCTGTGTTCTTCGCCTGCCTAAAAGTGGGCGATACCTTTATGGGCCTCGACCTTGCACACGGTGGTCACCTCTCGCACGGTTCGCCCGTAAATATGTCGGGTGTGAACTACAAGGCTGTGGGCTACCAGCTCAACCCCGAAACGGGCACCGTAGATTACGACCAGATGGAGGCTCTGGCGTTGGAGCACAAACCCAAACTCATCATTGGTGGTGCTTCGGCCTACTCGCGTGAGTGGGACTACAAGCGTATGCGCGAGATTGCCGACAAAGTGGGCGCAATTCTGCTTGTCGATATGGCTCACACCGCAGGCCTTATCGCCGCAGGCCTTTTGGATAACCCCGTGAAATATGCCCACATCGTGACCTCCACCACACACAAAACCCTCCGTGGTCCTCGTGGCGGTATCATCCTTATGGGCGAGGACTTCGACAACCCTTGGGGCCTTACTACTCCCAAAGGCGTTGTTAAGAAGATGTCGGCAGTGCTCAACTCGGCAGTATTCCCCGGTATTCAGGGCGGTCCCCTCGAACATGTCATCGCCGCTAAGGCTGTTGCCTTTGGCGAGGCTCTCGACCCCTCCTACATCGAGTATCAGAAACAGGTTGTGAAGAATGCTGCTGCTATGGCCGACGCATTCGCTCGTCGTGGCTACAAGGTAGTGTCGGGTAAGACCGAAAACCACCTTATGCTTATCGACCTCCGCACCAAGTTCCCCGAACTGACCGGTAAGGTTGCCGAGAAGGTACTCGTTGCTGCCGATATTACCACCAATAAAAATATGGTGCCCTTCGACAGCCGTTCGCCCTTCCAGACTTCGGGCTTGCGTTTCGGTACCCCCGCCATCACCACCCGTGGTCTTAAAGAGGATAAGATGGACTACATCGTAGAGCTTATCGACCGCGTACTCTCCGACCACGAAAACGAAGAGAACATTGCAGCTGTTCGTCGCGATGTTAATGCGTTGATGGCGGATTATCCTCTTTTCGCCTGGTAAAATTTCCATATAGCGGGTAATTTTTTGCACCGCTCTGCGATAGGCGAGTTCCTCATTTGCGTCAAGCAAACTGCGGGACTCGCCTTCTTGTTTGGCACAAAAATTCCTCCGCCATATGAAAATTTTGCTTTCAATAGAGCCATCCTCACAAAAGCGCCGTTACTCCTCCGTCTAAAATCCGCTCGCTTATTTGTGCGTTTTGCTGCTGATGTAAACTGCGGGGGAGATTTTCTTGTGCGCCATAGGTACGGTCTACCGACTACCGACTGCGGGCGCGGGGCGCCCGAGAAGAAAAACAAGAAAGACAGGAAAGACAAGGAGAACAGGGATTCCTGTCACTCCTGTCGCTCTTGTCGCTCTTGTCGCTCTTGTCACTCCTGTCGCTCTTGTCGTTCCTGTCGCTCTTGTCGCTCTTGTCGCTCTTGTCGCTCTTGTCACTCCTTGCCCTCCCCTTGTTCACGGGTATCTTTTTTGATACCCGCGCCTGTGGCGCACCAAAATTTTCAATTTTCCATTTTCAATTTTCCATTCTCTGCACCCGATGTCGGTAGGCAAAAAAGAGGGCTGTGACAAAATCACAGCCCTCTTTCTTGTTTTAGATATGTGCACCGAGTGATGCGTCTTCGGTACAGTTGAGTTTGGCGGTTTGGTTGCCACACTGAACGGTATAGGTGCCCGTTTCGAGGTACCAATTAGCGTCGTTCTTGGCAAATGCCAGCTCCTCGGCAGCGAGCTCAAATGTTACGGTCTTGGTCTGGCCTGCTGCAAGTTCAATCTTGTCGAAATCTCTCAGGCGGCGTGCATCGGGGATAATCGAAGCAACATCGTCGTTCACGAACAGCAGTACACTCTCCTTACCTGCGCGTTTGCCAGTATTGGTGACATCGATGCTGATGCGGATGGTGTCGCCGGCCTTGAAATCCGCGCCCGAGAGAATCTGCAAGTTGCTATACTCAAAGGTGGTGTACGACAAGCCGTAGCCAAATGCCCATTGGAGGCTTACCACAGCGTTGTAGTCATAGGCGCCATCCATAGTGCCAACGCTCTCCGAAACCTTGTGGTCGTAGGTGGTCATAGCGTTGGAGTATTTGGGGTAGGAGTGGGGCAGTTTTCCGCTGGGGTTGACATCGCCATAGAGGATCGAGGCCAAAGCCCTGCCGCCCTCGGTGCCGGGGAGGTAGGTGTGGAGAACGGCATCAACACCATCCACAAACTCCCTGATGATGCGGTTGCGGCCCTCGTTCAGCACAAGAACCACGGGTTTGCCCGTAGCGATGAGGGCTTTTGCAAGTTTTGTCTGGTTCTCCGAAAGGGTCATCTCCTGCAAGTTGCCAGGGGTTTCGCAGTAGCTGTTCTCGCCAAGGCAGAGGATGATGTAGTCCACACCGCGGGCAGCACGAACGGCAGCGTCGATGTTTACATTCTTCTCGGCAGCATAGGAACCCTTGTCGGCATACTCAACACCTGCAACATACTTCACATTGTTCTTGCCGGCCTTTGCGCGGATAGCGTCGAGGATGGTTACGCCATTGGGCAACACTTGGTCCACAATGTCGCCCTGCCACGAGAAACTCCAACCTCCGCACAAGGGGCGCATCTTGTCGGCATTGGGGCCTGCAACAAGCACCTTAGCACCTTTTTTGAGGGGAAGAATGTTGTCCTTGTTCTTCAAGAGAGTGATGGACTCGCAAGCGGCCTCGTATGCAGCTTCGCGGATAGCCTCGCCCTGAAACTCGGGGTAGTCTTTGACATAGGTGTTGGGTGTGTCAATAAGGCCCAAACGAACCTTCATACGGATGATGCGGCGTGCGGCGTCGTCGATACGCTCGCGGCTTACAAGGCCCTCGTTCACGGCCTCCACCAAGTAGGTGCAGAATCGCAAATCGTAGGGAATCATTGCCATATCCATACCCGCATTGACGGCCTTAACGATGGCGTCTTTGTAGTCAACGGCAACCCTCTCCCTCTGGTAGAGGTTGGGAACATCTGCCCAGTCCGAAACGATAACACCATCCCATCCGAGGCCCTCTTTGAGCCACTCGGTCATAAGTTCGTAGTCGGCGTGGGTGGGAACACCATTAATCGATGCAGAGTTGGCCATAATGGAGAGTGCACCTGCCTCTACGGCTGCTTTGAAGGGTGCAAAATGTTTCTCTTTGAGCTCGGCAATGGACACATAGGCGGGTGTGCGGTCTTGTCCCGAGTTGGTCATACCGTATGCCACAAAGTGTTTGGGGCAAGCGGCAATATGTTGTGCGTCAATGTGGTTGGGGTCGGCACCCTGATAGCCCAACACCATCTCCTTGCCGAGTTCGGCAGTCAGATATGCATCCTCGCTGAACGACTCCCAGCAACGGGGCCAAGCGTGGCGACGACCAAGGTCGAGGGTGGGGGAGTATGTCCAAGGAATGTTGCTTGCCCTAACCTCATAGGCGGTCATCTCTGCCATGCGGCGTGTGAGGGCGCGGTTGAATGAGGCTGCGGCATTCACCTCCTGTGGGAAGAGCGTTGCACCCCAAGTGTAGGTTGTGCCGTGAATTGCGTCGATGCCATAGAGAGTGGGAATGCCTGTGTGCTCAATAGACGAAGCGTTAATCTTCTCAATGAGGCCGTTCCAATTCTCGGCGGTCAGTGCTTTGCCGGGGGCGTTGAGCACGGAGCCAACCTTGTAGGTGCTCATAATTTTGTCCAAATTCTCCTCGTTGGCAACAGCCCAATACTCGCCTTTCTCGTTCTGCGAGTGGTTTACTACAAGGTCAATGGCGATCTCTGCCATCTGTCCAACCTTCTCTTCGAGAGTCATCTTGGAGAGAATCTCCTCCACACGACGCTCAACATCTTTGTCGGTGGGGATAGCCTGCCTCTCCGAACCACAGCAACTGCCAAGCAGTGTAGCGGCTGCCAAAAGGGTTGTAAGTTTTGCGATTTTCATAAGTAGAAAAATGGTTTTATTGTTAGTGAATAGTTGTGCGGAAGTTATATCTCTCGCAAGATAGAGATTTTTTTCCGTTTTTCCTTGCGCGCGTGTGTTATTTATTTGTCTATTTGTCCCAAATGCCCCCAAAAAATTTCAAAAATATATTACTGAGAGTGTGATAGTTGGGCGTGGGAATGGAAATAAAAATCGGAATTTATAAAAAAATGGTATTGACAAACGGATTTTGTTGTATTACCTTTGTTCAGAAATTGAACTAAAATAACCACAAAATTGAACACTATGCCTATGAATTACCAAGCTGTTTGGGAGGCGGCAAAGAGCCTTGCTGCCGAGTTGGGCTACCACCCCTCGCTCCCCGAAAATCTCCACAGAACTCTCCGACACGAGGGTTTCCCGATTGCTGTTATAGACCACCCCAAGGTGCGCTCCATTGAGGGCGAGAGGGAACGCAAAGTGATGTGCGCTCTGTCTGTTAAGTTTTTGAATAAAAATGAGTTGAGCGACGAGGCGCGTGCGGCATCCATCGCCACACTTGCATCCGATGCCGAGAGGTTTTGTGCCCGTCTGTCGGAGATGCCCCACATTTTTAGTGTCACCATCGGAGAGATTGCTCCCGTGGGTGAGGTGCTGACGCTTGCGGGCGAGGTGGCGGTGGCTCTGAGTGCCGATGTGGAGAGTTTTGAGTGTTTAACCCAAGTTAAGTAATTGAATTATGAAATTGGCCAACTATCCTGCCGACTATGCGTCGGCTCACGATGATAATCTATTTGAGTTCGACGAGGTCGACACCTCTCGGCCTTGCGAATTGCACTTCTATGACGGGGAGAGTAATCTGCTGGGGGTGCGTCGCTATGTGGGGCGCGAGAGTATTGCCACCTCGCCCAAAGCCTTTGTGCTCTCGCAGCTCAATCCCCATCCCGCTCCTCTTGTTGAGGGTTGTAGGTTTGCTGTGCTCTCGGGCAGGGAGGCCGCTCTCTCGGTGGGCTACAACAACAACTCGGAGCGCACCCCCGAAGTGCTCTTTACCTGCTCCCACAAGGCTCTTGCGGTCGATACGCCACTCGGCAGCAGCGAGGAGTGGCGCACCATTTCGGTCGGCGAGTGCGACGAGGTGGCACTATGTGTTGCTCCCAACACTACGGTTATTGCTTTGGCAATTTTTGCAAATGGGGTATCTGTTCCGCTTGCCAAACAGATCAACAAGCACAAAGGCATTGTGGCGCTGTGTTTCAATGCCAACCACATTCTCCTCCACAGTTCTGCACCCCAAGGGGCTACGGAGTTTGAAGTGGTGGTGCGCAGCGGGGCGGTGGAGTGTGTTCGTATCCACTACCGAGTAGTGCCGCCTGTGGAGGGCGGTGTGAGGTTGGCGTGGCTCAGTGCCGACGGCTCCATTCGCTACCACACATTCCCTCGCCCTACATCGCACAGACTTCTCGCCTCGCGTAGGGAAGGTGTTGCGGTGGAGAGTTGGGAAGAGGTGGAACTCGACAGCGGAGTGCTCTCCATCCGCGAGGCTCGCACGCTCTCCGAAATTGTCGCCTCCCCCCTTGTTTGGAGGCTCGTGAACGGAGAGTTTGAACCCCAAAGCATTGTTGGCCACAATGTGTTGCGTGGAGTCGCTCGGCCCGAGCGCGTGAGCCTTACCATCTGCCCCCAAGAGAAGACCTCGTTCAACTTGTAAAAAAACACACATCAACCACTATGATACGACTTTATATTGACAACCAGAGGGCCGATATGGACTCCTCGACATCTCTCTCCATATCGCTCTCGCTCGCCTCGCAAACCTCCACCTCGTCGGCCAACCGCCTATCGAAGAGTATAACCATCCCTGCCACACACCTCAATAGGCGTCTTATGGAGCATTGCGACCACCCAGCCTCGGCAGTGATGTTCAACCATACGCCCCACACGGCTCGTGTGGAGGTCTGCGGATGTGTGGTGTTGGAGGGTATGCTGCGACTCACCGCTTCGATGACGGGCGAGGGTGGATACTATCGTTTCAACATTGTGGGCGAGGGGTGCAGTTGGCGCAAGTGTGCCGATGTGGCCATAGCCTCAATGATGGAGGAGTGGAGAGGTGAGTTTACACCCGAAACTATTGAGGATAGTTGGAAGTCCGAGGGTGCAATTGTGCGGTTTCTGCCCGTGTGGCGCGGTACGGGCGAGGGACAAGAGAACTATGTGGGGCGCATCCTGCCCGAAAACTACCACCCCTTCATCCATCTGGGCTCACTCCTTGGGGCGATTTTTGCCAAGGCAGGCTATGCCATTGAGTCCGAATTTCTCGACTCCGATTTTTTCCAATCTCTCTATATGAGTGGCAGGTGGAGCGAAAGGGGGTATGGTAGTTGGCACTCGACAATGAACTTTTTGGCCTCTCGCAACGAGGACTCGCCCGTAGTTCAAGCCGACTACGGCGGCAGAGTGTTTGCCAGCCCGCTGAAAAATTACCACACGGTGGGAAACCTTGTGGATGTGCCCATCAGTAAGCTCGATGGCCTGCCCTACGAGGAGTGCTTCGGGTTGGACGAGAGCACAGGGTGTATCCGCTTTACCCCCACAACAACCCTTATGGCGGCCTTTGACTACCACCTGCGCTGGCGCACACAGTTCCGCATCAAGAGCCGCACCGAACTCGTGGGACTCTCGGAGATAACCCTTGGCGTGGGCGACAAGGTAAAGATTCCTCTGAAAAACAACTTCGTCGCACTCTCTGCCGAGCAGGTGGTTGAGGGTGGAGAGTATGCCTTTGTGGTGTTCGACGCCGCCGAGGGAACAACCTATCGCTTGGTGGCAGACGAGATTGTCAATCCGACGGCCAACCCCGACAATCTCGCCCCCGGCGATACGGTGTCGAGGGTGTTGCTCTCAACCACTGCACGCTTCGACCACTTCACAAACAACCACGAGGGTAGGCTCTGCAATATGAGGGTGGAGATGGTTTACGAGGGCAATGTATTCTCGTATATGGGGGATTGGGCCGTTTATGACGGCTATGTGCAGGAGTATGGCACTATGGAGTTGGAGGCGAGAGTGCGCTCCAAGGCTGCCAAGTGTTCGCCCTCGTCGCCCGTCTATTTCAACCAATTCCTCTTTGGTGGCGGCGAGGAGGGAATGGAGATGGAACTGCTTGCCGGTAGCAGTATCCGCCCCGTACTCTATCCCCATCCGACCATTGGAAGTACTCTCGCGTGGAGAGATGTGGCCGACATTCCGCAGACGGGTATGGACCTTATTGTCGCGCTCCAAGAGCTCTTCGATTTGCAAATTGTGACGGACAACACCTCGCAAGTGGTCTTTGTGGAGCCCCGCTGTGAATTTTGGAGTGACAGGGTGGTGGATTGGTCGGAACTCATAGACCCCTCGGAGCCCGTGGTGGTTGAAGAGGTCGGATTGGGACACCCTCGTTCTCTCAGATTGGCCTATCGAACGGGCGATGTGGCGGTGGATGAGTATGGCAAAGTGTCGGGCATAAGGTATGGCGAGTGGCGAGCCGACCTGCTCAACATCTTTGCCTCGGAGGGAGAAAGGAGCCTTGTCAACAACCTTTTTACGGCCTCGCTGTCGAAAAGCGGAGTGGTGGCGGAGGCCCCGTCGGCCCACCTCATTGTGGCGGCCAACGGTTCGGGGAGTGGCTGCGTGGAAAACCTTAATTTTCCCGCCAAGTTGGTAGCGTTCAGGGGTGTGCGCTCGCTACCAAGTGACCAGAGGTGGAGTTATCCGACCACTGCCGACGGTGGAGAGTATCCTCTGCTGACATTCTTCGACGATGGCTCCCTGGCGGGCGAGCCCTGCTCGTTGCTCATTGAGGATAGGGACGGTGTTGAGGGGCTGCACAGGTGGTGGGATGGCTATCTTGCGGGGCTCAACCACTCGCGTCGACTGACACTCCACCTGCATCTTGCACCCGAGCAGATTGAGGCACTTGCCAACCCTGCAAACCGAGAGCGTGGCTTTGGGGCGGTGTATAGGCTCCGAGTGGAGGGCGAGGAGGTGCTCTGCCGATTGGAGGAGATTTGCGACTATAACCCCGCCGAGTCCTCGACCAAAGCACTATTTGTGACAATTTAACAAACTACAAAAAAGAGTGTAAACAAGATGAAACACAGAGATAAAAATATTGTGGCGGTCGAAGAACTGCTGCTCCGAGAGTGTCGCGGGATGTCGTCGAGTCGCACTATCGAACACCTCTTCGAGTGTGGGCTCTTGTCGGAGGCTCGTTGCAAGGCTTTTTTGGCGCGAAAGATGGTGGCTCAGCGTCAGGCCGAAGGGATGACCAAGATGGACGCAATGGAGAGTGTGGCAGTGACTATGAACTGCTCGCCCGCAACAATCAGTAACTATATCTATTACAACGCAAAGTAAACCAATGACTTATGGAAGAAAATAAACGAAAAAGAGACTCCTCACTACGCATCGCCACAATTGATATTGATGGGGTGCTGGGGGTGCCCGAAGAGGAGCAATTTGGCGAGGCTGCCGAGGGCAGGGTTTCGACCTACGAGCAATTTGAAAAGGCCCTCGACGAGATTCGTGCCGAGGGAAAGATTGACCGCCTGGTGCTCAACATCCGCTCGACGGGCGGCTGTCTGGCCGACGCTCTGCTCATCTACGACGCTGCACGCTCGCTCGGGGTGGAGGTGGTAACCCGTTGCTACGGTTATGTCGCATCGGCTGCAACAATCATTGCACAGGCAGCCTCGGCAGGGGCTCGCGAGGTGTCGGCAAATGCGCTCTATCTTATCCACTGTTGCGAGAGTACTGTGGAGGGTAACACCCACTCGCTGTTGGCAACCAAAGAGCTTCTTGATAAGAGCGATGAGCGTTTGGCAGAGATTTATGCGCTCGCTTCGGGGCGCTCGGCAGAGGAGTTCAGGGCACTTATGAATCGCAATAGTGGCAAAGGAGTGTGGCTCTCGCCCGAGGAGTGTGTGGCAGCAGGGTTGGCCGATAGGATTATCGCCTCATCGCCAATTACCGACGATGCTCGCTCGCAGGTGGAGGCTCTCGGTCTGACACCACTCCCCGCAAAACCCCTCGGGGAGCGTCTGGCAGAGGCGTGGAATAGGGTACTCTCGCGTATCGGCAGGGGTGTAGATGTGGCAGCCGAAAGCAAGGTGGTAAGCACCACAACAATTGCCGAGCCCTCCTATGCCGACAAAAAAGAGCTCGGAGCGCCACCCGTTCCACCCTCGCGACTTCACACCGCACGACCAACGCTCACCAAAGAGTGTGAAGACCCTGCACCAAGCGGTCTGGTGGCTGCAACATCCAACGAGAGTGCCTATATGGCAGATGTGGAGGGAATGCGTGCGGCCTTTGCAAGAGGTGGTAAATAATCCCCCCCCAAAAAAAAAGTACCCCAACAAAACTATTTTATAACCAACAAAAACCAACAAAACTATGAGCAAAATCGAACAAATCAAGTCCTACGAAGGTCAAAATCTCGACACTATCTTTTTCCGCCCCATGCTCACCGGCGAGAATGCCGAGCAGCTCGGTATTAAGGTGATGTACAACACCCCCGTACCCACAACCCTCCATTTCTGGAAGCGCAATGGCGATATTTTGCGCAAATACACTTCGAGCGGTTGGAGTGGTGGCGAGCCTGCAACCAAATTGCAGAAAACCATCCAGATGCACAAAGTGAAGGCCGAGATGGCATACTCCGCCGAGGACTACTTCTCGACAGTCTTCGAGATGATTGCCTCGCGTTCGGATGTAAACTTCGAGGACCTCTCGGGTACCGAGCTCGAAGAGGCCGAAACCAACCTCTTCCGCGCATCCATTGCCGAGAGTATCCGCGCAACAATGTGGCTCGGCAATACCGAGCGTGATACGGAGGCCCTTGCCACCTTCGACGGCTTCATCAAACGATTTATGGAGCACGACGAGAATGAGGATCCCACAACGGGCGAGAATGCAATGGTGCGTCTGGCCTATGTTCCCAACAGCAAAGAGGGATGGGCAGAGGCTCTCCTGAAACAGCTTTGGGACAGCTCCACCGACACCCTGCGTGCGCAGCGTTCCGAGGGCCAGCTGGCATTCTTTGTCAGCACCGATGTCTACAACGCCTACGAGGAGGAACTCGACGGTGTGGCTATTGAGGCGGCATATCTCGCAAAACAGAGTGGTCGCGAGGGACTCTACTATCGCGGTATTCCCGTCATTGACCTCCGATTGAACAACTATGCGACCGACGAGGTCTACGATATGCCCAAATCGTTCGCCTTCCTCACCGACCGTCGCAATCTCGCACTTGCCGTCAATACCAACGACTTCCCTGGTACCGAGGTGCGTATGTGGTACAACCCCGATGTTATGGAGAACCGTCAGAGGGCTATCTTTATGGCCGGTTGCGACTTCCTCTTCCCCGAGTTGGTAACCGTCGCTCTCGGCCTGAATATCACAAAAATCCAAACCGAAGTAAATGAGGATGAGTGGGTTGTGAATACCTATATCCCTGGTTTGAGCGACGGCACTTTGTGGGTGACAGATGTGCAAGTCAACCTCTATGATGCATCGGGCGAGTTGATTGCCGAGAAGATGGTGATGGACTATGACGAAGACAACGCATATTATAGTCACGACAGCGGAGATGTCGCAAGCTATGACATCATCCTGCGCAGTTACTATGGTGGCGAGTTTGTAATCAAAAACTTGAAGTAGTATGACTTTGGGTTCTATCTCTTGCGCCAAACACCTCGGAGGGTTAAGCTCCATCAGGCTGCTGTCGGCATCCGAGATAGGCTCGCTGTCGTACGACTCCGCCGAGAGGTGTTTTAGCTCGCTACTGCCCATCGACGGGTGCGGGTTTTGTGATGTTGCTTTTGCCGAGGGGAGCGCCTGGCTGGAAGAGGTTGTGGAGCCCGACGGTACCACCCACCACAAACTACGATTTGCACTGCGCGGCTTGCAGGACGGTGTTGTGGAGGAGCTTCGAAGGCTCTCGCAAGAGGGTATGGTGGCGGTTGTGGGACTGCACGGTGGCGAGAAACTGCTTGTTGGCTACTCCGCGCTTGCCGCTACCGACTATCCGCTAAGGCTCTCGGAGGTTAGGCTCGACAGTGGCAGCAGCAAGGAGCAACGAACCTCTCTCTCGGTGACTCTATGCTCGACAGACGGTAGCCCCTCGTGCCACTATATTGATTAAACCAAAAAAAGAGGGGGGAGGCCAAATCTCGTTGGCACCCCCCTTATCTCCAAAACCGACTTCTTATGGAACATAATAACAAAAAGAGTTACAAACCAAAAATTTTCACTCCGCGAGCTGCCTCATCGCCACTCGATGTGGGCATTACGATTGGCAGTAGTGCTTCGTCGAGGAGTGCGGGTAGCGACTTCTGGAAGTGGGGAAGCGACAATCTGTTTCCCAACGCGCTCTCGCTTCTCGCTCGCCGAGCCACCATTCATCGTCGCATAATCAACGACAAGGCAGACTACATCTCGGGCAAGGGTTTTATTGTTGACGACAGAGCCGTGAGAACCAAGAGTTTTATTGCCAGAGCAAACTCCCGTGGCGAGTCGTTGCGTCAGGTGCTCAACTATTTGGCTCTCGACAAGGCTCTCTTTGGCAACGCCTTTGTGGAGGTTGTGACCGACGAGGCGCACTCCTTCCTCGCACTCTTCCACCAAGACGCCTCGCGCTGCCGACTCGCCAAAGATGGCACTCGCGCCATACTCCACCACGATTGGAGCCACTATGTGGCTGCCGAGAGCGCATCTCTGCCACTCTATCCACTCTTTGAGCAGGGCGAGGATGGCAACCTCCACTCGCTCATTCACTTCAAGGACTACGAACCAATGTTCTCGCACTATGGCGTGCCACCCTACATTGCCGGCCTGGGCGTTTCGACCATAGCCTACAAAACCGACAATTGGAACATCTCGCGACTGGACAACTCCTTCCAACTCTCGGGTGTTATGCTCCTCGACGGGGGAGTGGACAACGAGAAAGATGCCGAAGAGTTTGTGAAAACGGCCGAGCGTAAGTTTGCAGGCAAACCCGGACAGGTGATGTTTATGGTTAAGGATTGTGGCGATGGCGACTCGTCGCGCTTCATACCCATCTCCTCCTCCAACGAGGGTGATTGGGAGGCGCTGCACGAACAGGCGGTGTCGGATATTGTGGTGGCTCACTCGTGGTTCCGCAGCATCAGCGGTCTGGACTACGCCACGGGCTTCTCGTCGGAGCGCATCCTCCACGAATGGGAGGTGGCTCTCAATACCGTGATCCTGGGCGAACAAGAGGAACTATTGGACCCTATACGACTGCTGATTGGCGAAATTCTGGGCGAAAACGGCTCGTCGCTCGACATCATCAACCGCCCACCCTCGCGCTCCAAACCCGAATATATGCGCGTTTGGGAGGCCCGTATGGCCGACGGCTTGGATTACAACCCCGACGATCCCGCACAGCAAATCTTTCTGGCACAAATTTCAAAAACAGACAACTCTAAAACAGCCTAAACAATGAAAATACTTGTTTCTCCATCGGAGGTGGTAGCTTTGGCGTTTGGCTCGCCCAATACACTCGGCGAGAGCGCCATACCTCCCCACTCAATACTTGCCGCACAGCAGAGTTTCCTACTCCCCGCACTCGGCGAGGAACTCTATGGTGCTCTGACTGCCGAGGAAGAAGATGGTAGTAGGGGTGCGTTTGTCGAAGAGTACCTCAAACAACCCCTCGCACTCTATGTCGCTGCACGGCTTCTGCCCACCCTGGCCGTTAGGGTGGGAGAGGTTGGCGTTGTAAGACTCTCGGGAGAGAGCTTCGAGGTCGTAAACGAGGCTACACTCCGCAAGGTGGTGGCACGCCTTAGGGCAGAGGCCGACACACTCCTCGCTCGCGCCACAACCTTTTTGGCCAACAACCTCGACCTCTTCCCCGACTACAACCCCCTCTCTCTCACTCGACGCATCATTGGTGGAGTGGTGATGTAGCGCGGGAATTAAAATTCGCATCCAAGATGCACCATAATTTTCAATTTTCAATTTTCAATTTTCAATTCTAATGAAGTATATTTCCGGAATCATTGCCGGGGTGCTGTCGTTTTTCGCCCCGGTAGAGCCTCTGCTACTTATTGCACTCGCTTTCATTGCTGTCGACTTCCTGACCGGCATACTTGCCGACCGCCACAAGGCACGCGCTCGGGGCTCCGAGTGGCGCTTTACGAGTCGTAAGGCGTGGCGCACAATCACAAAACTGTCGTTCGTAATGGCGGGCATTATGCTCGCCTGGATGCTCGACTCGCTGCTGATGCCACTCGTCAATCTGCGTCTGGCCAACCTCTTTACGGGTTTTGTGTGTGGTGTGGAGTTTTGGAGCTATCTCGAAAACGCCACCACAATCACGGGAGAGAGCCGTTTTGGAGATGTCGTTGCGCTGCTCAAAACACGCCTCGGCTCGCTCTTCGGCAACACAAAATAGGCCCGTAACCTATATTTATATATTAAAAATTTGCAGTTTCGACATAATGTCGTATATTTGCACCAACGAAAACGATGTTCGGGGACCAGATGAGTCCCCGAATTTCGTAGTATAATGGTAAGTATAACGCTGAAAGAGATGGATGTAGCAAAAATTAGGGAGGTGGCAGAGGCCGCCCTCGACGGAACAGACCGCTTTGTGGTCGATGTGAAATGTTCGCCCGCAAACGAGATTGAGGTGGTGATTGATGCCGACAGCAGTGTCGATTTGGACGCCTGCGTGGAGCTGAGCCGCAAAATCGAAGAGGCTTTTGACAGGGAGGTTGAAGACTACGAACTCTCGGTATTTTCGGCAGGCGTGGGACAACCCCTGAAACTGCTACGCCAATACTACAAACTCGTGGGCGAGAGTGTCGAGGTGCTGCTCGTGAACGGCGTGAAGATGCTCGCAACGCTCAAAGAGGTGTCGCCCGAGGGTATTACACTCTCCTACACGGAGCGTCGCCTTGTGGAGGGCAAGAAACGCAAAGTCGAGGTGGAGGTTGAGGAGTTCCACTTGTTCTCGCAGATTAAGTGGGTGAAGGAATATCTCGACTTTCATTAGGCGAGCGCATCTCACGGGCATCTGCTGCGTTACGCTTGCGCTCGAAATGCTCATTTACTTTGAGTAAACTCCGCTTTCTCGCGCTACGCAAGCCTTGCATCTGCTCCGCGATATGCACTCGCTTCGAGTGTGCCTTGCGAGCACATCTTGCGGGGTTGAGGGGCGCAAAAATCCCCTCCGCAAAACCCACTCGCGGAGTGGAATTGAAAATGGAAACTTAAGGAGTGCCCTGTGGAGTGTTGGATATTGCAATAAGAGAGCGGTATGATTCAAAGATTGTTGGTTAAGTCTGTTGTGTTATTTGTAATGTCGCTTGTGGCGTGTGAGCAACCTACAATTGATGCAACATACCCTTGTCCAGATAGCAATACGGAGTATGAGTTGGTCGACATGATGTTGTTGTCTGAGATTGATGAACGAGAGTGTGAGTCGTTTCAGCGCTACTGGATGACCGACAATGAAGAGAATAGTTTGTATTCCTATGTTGTGGGTTTTTATCAACCTTATTTAACCTGCAACTTCAATCCACATAGCGAAAAAGTCTATTGTTGGATTGATTGTGTTGGGGATACGAAGATTCGGTTATCCGAAAAACACAATGATTGGGAGGGAGCGTTTGTTGTTCTTTCTGCCAATATAGATGTCGGGCGGCATGTTGGGGATGTGTGGTACACAACAACAGCTGTTGCCTTCGAAGGAGAAAAGGGGAATTGTGAGTTTTATTTGAGATTTTATGCGCCCAATAGCAACAAATACTTAACAACGCGAAAAATTGTTCTGACAACCGAGTATGGTTACTACTTCGATGGAGAAGAGGGTTTGGAGGAATATGGTAGATATGAGGATAAAGTCAATCTTGATATTAAGGATGAATAAGGTAAGTTTTATATGAATGATGAAGGTAAAGTAAGAATGACATATTTGTTGAAAAATAGTCAATAGCGCTGAACCTCGTCATGAGTATCAGGTATTATTATAACGAAACAAAAACAACAAAATATAAAAACACAAAAGACAATGGAGAATTTGATTAGCAATTTTGCCGAGTTTAAGGAGCTTAAAAACATCGACAAAAGTACAATGATTGGTGTGTTGGAGGATGTTTTCCGCCACCACCTCCAAAAAACCTACGAGACAGACGAAAACTTCGATGTCATCATCAACCCCGAAAAGGGCGACTTGGAGATTTGGCGCAACCGTATCATCGTGGAGGATGGCGCCGTGGAGAATCCCAACCAGCAGATTGCCCTCAGTGAGGCACGCAAACTCGACGCTACCTACGAGGTGGGCGAAGAGGTGTCGGACCAGATTGAGATGGCTTCGTTTGGCCGTCGTGCAGTGCTCTCGCTCCGTCAGAACCTCGCATCGCGCATCCTCGACTTGGAGAAAGCAAACCTCTTTGAGAAATATAGCGAGAGGGTAGGCGACATTATCAGTGGCGAGGTCTATCAGGTGTGGAAGAAGGAGATTTTGGTGCTCGACGATGAGGGTAACGAACTCGTAATGCCCAAGGCAGAGCAGATTCCCAGCGATTTCTTCCGCAAGGGCGACAACATCAAAGCTATTGTTTCGAAGGTTGAGATGCGCAACAATACTCCCGTTATCATCTTGTCGCGTACTGCCCCCGAGTTCTTGCAGAAACTCTTTGAGGCAGAGGTGCCCGAGATTTTCGACGGCCTTATCACCATCAAGAAAATTGTCCGCATCCCCGGCGAGAGGGCCAAGGTCGCTGTGGAGTCGTACGACGACCGCATCGACCCCGTAGGTGCTTGTGTGGGTGTTAAGGGCTCGCGTATCTACTCCATCGTTAAGGAGTTGAAGAACGAGAATATCGATGTCGTAAACTGGACAGCAAACACCACACTCCTCATCCAGCGCGCACTCAACCCCGCAAAGATTACCTCCATCTCACTCGACGAGGCCAAGAAGACCGCGTCGGTATACCTCAAACCCAGCGAGGTGTCGCTCGCTATCGGTAAGGGTGGTCTTAACATCCGCCTTGCGTCGATGCTCTCGGGCTACGACATCGATGTATTCCGCGATGCCGACGAGGAGGATGTCGATCTCGACGAGTTCAACGACGAGATTGAACAGTGGATTATCGACGCCTTCAAACGCATTGGTTGCGACACCGCCAAGAGCGTGCTCGAACTCTCCAACGCGGAGCTTGCAAAGCGTACCGACTTGGAGGAGGAGACTATTGAGGAGGTTGTTCGTATCCTCCGTGCCGAATTCGAGTAATTTACTGCATCTTGCGGGTGTTTTCGGCGTTATGCTTTCGATTTTGCTTCCTCATTTACCGCTAGTAAACTGCGGAGCAAAATCGAAACCAAGCCTTGAACTCGCCTCGCGATATGCACTCGCGTAGGGAATTGAAAATTGAAAATTGAAAGTTGTGGTGTGCCTTCGGCACGAATATAAAACTGCGACCAAAGGGAGCACCTTAATTTTCCATTTTCCATTGTCAATTTTCAATTTAAGTAAGCGATACGCAGTATCGCCTAAAAGTTTTTGGTTCCGCTTTTTACAAAAAGGCGTCAGGGTGACGCGATTGTGAGGATGGCTCCGAAGCAAGTCGGTGGATAGCACCACAGAGTGGTGGCTACACTAAAAGTTTTTGGTTCCGCTTTTTACAAAAAGCGGAGAAGAAAGAAAAAGAAATAACAAATAAAATAGAAACAAATGGAGAAAAAACTGAGACTCGTACAGGTTGCAAGAGAGTTTAAGGTTGGTCTGGGTACCATTACCGACTTTCTCGAAAAAAAGGGTATTAAGGATATTGCGCCCAACACTTTGGTGGAGAGCGATGTCTATGCTTTGTTGGAGAAAGAGTTTGGCGGCAATCACCTCGGAGGTGAGAGGGCCAATGTCCGCGAGCGCATGAACCTCAAACAGGAGAGTGTGTCGTTGGGCGACAAGAAGGAGCACAAGTCCGAAGAGCAGGAGGTGGTTATCAAGAGCGGAAGTTTCATCCGCACCGAGGTGCCACAGCCCAAAGTTTTGGGTAAGATTGACCTCGAACCCAAGAGTGCACCCAAGGCGGAGGCTCCCGCAAAGCCTGCCGAGCCTAAGGAACAACCCCAAAAGGTGAGCGAGCAACCCGCTGCACCTAAGGCAGCACCTGCACCCAAAGTTGAGCCTAAACCTGAGCCTAAACCTGAGGTTAAACCCGAGGTTAAGTCCGAGCCTAAGCCCGAGGTTAAGGCTACCCCCAAACCCGCAGCACCCAAACCCGCAGCGCCCGCCGAGCCCAAGGCTCCCGTGGCAGATGCCGAGGCACAGCAGAAAACCTACGATGAGCGTCTGGCCGAGAGGGAGGTTTTCCGCTTGGAGCAGAACAACATTGCGGGCCCCAAGGTGTTGGGTAAGATTGATGTCGATAGCCTTCGCAAAGGCGCAGAGCCCTCGCACCGCGAGAAGCGCAAACGCATCAAAGACAACAAAATTGATGTAACCAAACCTCAGCACGGAGGTGGTAAATCGCAGCAGGGTGGTGGTCAGAACAACAACCAGCAGCCTACCTCCAAGAAGGATAAGAAGAACAAACAAAAGAATGCACCCAAGCCTGTGGTTCGCCCCGAGGTGAGCGATGAGGAGGTGCAGAAACAGATTAAGGATACCCTCGCAAGGCTCACGGCCAAGGGTGGTAAGAGCAAAGGCTCGGTTCACCGCAAGGAGAAACGCCAGGCTGTGGCAGAGCGTATGGAGGCCGAATTTGAACAGTCGATGAGCGAGAGCAAGATTCTCAAACTCACCGAGTTTGTAACCGTTAGCGACCTCGCAACAATGATGAATGTGAGCGTTACGGATGTTATCACAACCTGTATGAACCTCGGCCTTATGGTGTCCATCAACCAGCGTCTCGACGCCGAGGCCCTCGTTATTGTTGCCGAGGAGTATGGCTTCAAGGTGGAGTTTGTGAGCGTGGAGATTCAGGAGGCTATTGAGGATGTCGCCGACAAAGAGGAGGACCTCGTGGCTCGTCCACCCATTGTTACCGTTATGGGCCATGTGGACCACGGTAAGACTTCGCTGCTGGACAACATCCGCAAGACCAATGTTATCGCCGGCGAGGCGGGTGGTATCACCCAGCACATCGGTGCTTACAGCGTGAAGTATGAGGGTAAGACCATCACCTTCCTCGATACCCCCGGTCACGAGGCCTTCACGGCGATGCGTGCGCGTGGTGCTCAGGTGACCGATGTGGCAATTATCATTGTGGCTGCCGACGACAAGGTTATGCCCCAGACCGTTGAGGCTATCAACCACGCAGTGGCAGCAGGAGTGCCTATGGTCTTCGCAATCAACAAGATTGACAAACCCTCCGCCAACCCCGACGCTATCAAAGAGCAGCTCGCCAATATGAACTACCTCGTGGAGGATTGGGGCGGCAAGTATCAGTCGCAGGAGATCTCGGCAAAGCAGGGTATTAACCTCGACAAACTCTTGGAGAAGGTGCTCTTGGAGGCCGAACTCCTCGACCTTAAAGCCAACCCCAACAAGAAAGCTGTCGGCTCGGTTATCGAGTCGTCGCTCGACAAGGGCCGCGGTTATGTGGCAACAGTCCTCGTTGAGAATGGTACGCTCCGCACAGGCGATGTTATCCTCTCGGGTACGCACACAGGTCGTGTGAAGGCTATGTTCAATGAGCACGGTCAGAAGGTGGCTGCCGCAGGTCCCGCAACCCCCGTACAGGTGCTCGGTCTGAATGGCGCACCACAGGCAGGCGATAAAATCAATGTGATGGACGACGATAGGAGCGCACGCGAAATTGCAACCAAGCGCGAGCAGTTGCAGCGTATTCAGGGTATCAAGACACAGAAACATGTTACCCTCGATGAGATTGGTCGCCGTATCGCTATCGGTAACTTCAAGGAGCTCAACATCATCGTTAAGGGCGATGTGGACGGCTCGATTGAGGCTATGACCGACTCGCTCCTCAAACTCTCCACCGAGACCGTACAGGTGAATGTCATCCACAAGGCTGTGGGCCAGATTACCGAGGGCGATGTGCTCCTCGCAGCTGCCTCCAATGCCGTAATTGTGGGCTTCCAGGTGCGTCCCTCGGCAGGCGCTCGCAAGATTGCCGAGAATGAGGCCATCGAGATTCGTCTCTACTCCATCATCTACGATGCCATCAACGATATTAAGGACGCAATTGAGGGTATGTTGGAGCCCGAGATGAAGGAGGAGATTATGGGTACTGTTGAGGTGCTCGAAACCTTCAAAATCAGCAAGGTGGGTACTATCGCCGGTGGTATTGTGCGCGAGGGTAAAATTACCCGCACCGCGCCTATCCGCGTGATTCGCGACGGTATCGTTATCTACACCGGTCGTCTTGGCTCGCTCAAACGCTTCAAGGACGACGCTAAGGAGGTGACACTCAATATGGAGTGCGGTCTTAACATCGAGTCCTACAACGATATTAAGATTGGAGATATTATTGAGTCCTACGACCAGGTAGAGGTTAAAAAGAAGTAAAAACGCATATAATTGACGATTTTGTCGTTGCACTGCGATAAATCCCCTTCTCATTTACGCTTAGTAAACTGCGAAGGGGATTTTCTTGTGCGCCTAAAACTCGCCAAATTCTCTGCGTTTTTTGTTCTAAGGTGGCTTGTTTTGCTGTTGAAACCCCTCATTTGCGTCAAGCAAACTGTGGAGCCGCTTTCTTATTTCGCAAAAAATTCCCTCCACGATATCATTCCTTTTTTAACCTCTACTATTGCAAATAGCCAAATTCTCTGCGTTTTTTGTTCTAAGGTGGCTTGTTTTGCTGTTGAAACCCCTCATTTGCGTCAAGCAAACTGCGGAGCCGCTTTCTTATTTCGCAAAAAATTCCCTCCACGATATCATTCCTTTTTGACCTCTACCAATTCTTGGCAAACCGCGGACTCGCCTTCTTGTTTGGCACAAAATTTCCTCCGCTCTCTGTGTTTTTTTGTCTGTCGATGACCGCCTACCGTCAACCGACTGCGGGCGCGGGGCGCCCGAGAGGAAAGACGGAAAAGACAAGAAAGATAGGAAAAACAGGGAGAACAGGAAAGACAGGATTCTTGTTTCTCTTGTTTCTCTTGTTTCTCCTGTCACTCCTGTCACCCCTGTTTCTCTTGCCCCCTACCTCACCCCTCCCTTGTTCACGGGTATTAAAAAAGATACCCGTGATCAAAGGAGGGGAACTATCTAAAAAGAGAGAGGAATGCCCAACCCTCTCGGGTATTAAAAAAGATACCCATGAACGAGGGAGGAAACCCTCCTTACTTATAAAGAGATGCCCCCAACCCTCTCGGGTATTAAAAAAGATACCCGAGAACGAGGGAGGAAACCCTCCTTACTTATAAAGAGATGCCCCCAACCCTCTCGGGTATTAAAAAAGATACCCGCGAATATAGGTGGTAATTTGTCGGTAGGCGGTCGACGGTTGACTGCGCAACAGGCGCACCTAAATTTTCCATTTTCAATTCCCTCGGGTGCTCCGTACCCGCAGTCGCTCAACAGTGCAGCAAATGCTCATTCGGGGTGGTTTTTGGAGTGTGAAAGTTTGTGTTCTCGGAAAAATTCATATATTTGTAATGATTACACTAAGTTTCTAACCCTAAACAGCACGAGTGATGAAACGATTTTTTGCTTTTTTGATGATGGCGGGTGTGATGCTCGGAACTTCGCACTCAGTCGTGGCGCAGCAGCGCGGAGAGTGGAGCGTTAAAGGTGGCGTGGGGTGGTTCTCGCTGCCCGATTTTTTTGGCTCTTTGGTTGCAGGACTTGGCTCCATAGATACTGCCGAAGGCGTTAAACATCAGGAGTTTGTCCCTCTGCTCAATCCTAATGTGGAGGTATATTGCGGCATAAACGATTGGCTGGCGTTGGGTGGCTCACTCGCGCTGGGATATGCGCGTTTTGAGTCTAAATTTGTGGCGACGGGAGCTGTAAATAAAAGTGCCAAAGCGCTCTACCCGACACTCTGCTTCGCTGCTCAGACGCGCTATTTTTCGATGGGCAAGTTCTCAATGTATGGTTCGTGGGGCGCGGGCGTGATGATGCTCATTAGCAGCCAAAAGACACCCGAAGAGACCAACAATCAGGTGGGCGTTATACCTATGGTCAATCTCTATCCCCTGAGCCTCTCCTATGGAGGCGACTTGGGCGGTTTCTTGGAGGCCGGTTGGGGCGCAAAGGGATTTGTGAATCTGGGTGTTTATTATAATTTCTAAAATACTATGAGTAAGAGTTTTACATATTTTCCACAGGGAGTTTGTTCGCGTCAGTTCGACATTGTTGTGGGCGACGACGGGGTGGTCGAAAATGTGACCATTTGGGGTGGTTGCCACGGCAATACTCAGGCTGTTGCAGCACTCGTCAAGGGCCGCCCCGCAAAGGAGGTTGTTGCCATCTTGCGCGGCATCGATTGCAGGGGCAAAGGCACATCGTGTCCCGACCAGCTCGCAAGGGCTTTGGAATCGAAAGTTTTGTGAGGGCATTTGTGGCGTTGTGACGAGGGCTTGCAGGGGTGTCTGCGAGCCCTCGCTTTTTTTGCTCTCTCAATGTTGTAAACATTGAAAAATGAGGTTTTTCAACTTTTAGTTTTCAACTTTCAACTTTAATTGCTACTTTTGTCCGATTAATGCGAAATTTAACTTTTTCAAAGCATAACAACTATGTTCAAAAAAATCATTTTATGCGCCTTTATGGTGGTTGCTCTGGCCTCGTGCGGTAGCCACAAAGATCTCGCCTACTTCCAAGAGATAGCCGAGAGTGGTGCGCTCGAAAGTGTTTCGGGGCAACTCAACACCATTCAGGCGGGCGATGTGCTGACAATCTCCGTGTCGTCGTCCAACCCCGAGTTGGCAATTCCCTACAACCTCTTCTCGTCGCGCTCGCAGATTGCCAGCAGTGTGTCGGCCTCCAACTCGTCGAGCAGGGTTATCTCGAATGTCTCCTATGAGGGCTACACCGTAGATGCAAACGGCAACATCCAGTTCCCCGTGTTGGGCGAAATTCATGTTGCGGGACTTACCCGTGCGGAAATTTCGGCCAAAATCAAGGGTATGTTGGAGGGTGTGATGCCCAACCCTGTGGTTACCGTAACGCTCCTGAACTTCTATGTTACGGTTATCGGCGAGGTTAATCGTCCCAACACCTACAACTTCCCCGGCGATAGGCTCACACTCTTGGAGGCTCTCGGTTTTGCGGGCGATATGACCGTCTATGGCAACCGCGAGAAGGTTATGGTTATCCGCGAGGAGAACGGCACCAGGCATGTGGAGGTGCTCAACCTCAAATCGAAAGATATCTTCACCTCGCCCTACTTCTATCTCAAACAGAACGATGTGGTCTATGTTGAGTCTGTGGGTGCAAAGGCCAAGTCGGTCTCGACTTTCACAACCTACTTCCCAATCATCACTTCGCTCGCATCGCTCGGTACGGCGGTTGCTTCGATGATTTACTACATTACTTTCGCTCGTAACTACGGAAAATAGGAGAATAAAATGATGGAGAATTACAATACACAGCAAAATGGTCTTGTTCAGCAGCAGAACAACGACACCGAAGGCGTTGATATCTCGCTGAGGACTATCTGGAAATTCTTTACCGGTAACTGGTTTTGGTTCCTCATATCGATTGTGATATGCTTGGGCGTGGGTATGCTCTACTGCACGGTGTCGCCCAAAATCTACTCCTCGTCGGCACTCATCTACATCGACGAGAATGCCTCGCGCAGTGTGAAGTCGGATGTCACCTCGATGACCAACTTCCGTATGATGCGTCAGACTTCGGTGGTGGATAACGAGGCTGCAATTTTGCGCTCAATAACCCTTATGGAAAAGGTTGTGGAGAGCCTCGATTTGAATGTAATCTACAAAAAACCCTCCAAGCTGCGCAAAGTTGAGATTTATGCTCCCAAGATGCCCGCACATGTTGTTGTGGACTCGCTCATGAGGGGCTTTACGATGGATCTGAACCTCGCACAGGAGAGTGTCAGCGGTTTGATTAAGTTCTCTATGCCCGATGGCGAGAAGAGAGAGATGAAATTCTCTTCGGAGTACGACAAGCCTATATATGGCGATATGGGTATTATCCGCGTTGTGAAGAACGAGCGCTATGCCGACGACTATGCCGCCGCTATCGACAAGAATGACAAGTTCCTTGTTGGTGCTATGAGTATCAGGAACTGTGCCCGTGCGCTCGCTTCGAGCCTTACGGTTGCTCCCCTGAGCAAGACAACAAGTATCATCTCGGTGGGTATAAAGAGTGCCGTGCCTCAGAAGTCGGCCGACATCGTAAATGAACTCATCTATGTCTACAACGAAGACGCAAAGGAGGGCGAGAGGGCTGTTGCTCGTGCCACCATGCAGTTTGTCGACGAGCGTTTGGCTATCGTTGGTAGCGACCTCGAAGATGTGGATAGCGATGTGGCAAACTACCGCAAGAATGCCAAGAGTGTGAACTCACAATCGGAGGCAACACTCTATGTACAAACCGCTTCGAGATTGGAGGGTGAGGCTGTTGAGTTGGAGACTCAAATCAGCATCCTCGGCGATGTGCTCGCCTCCGTAAAGGCTATTGGCGGCAATGTTGAGTTGGTACCCAATTTGGGTGTTGCAGACTCGTCGCTCAATGCTATGATTAGTGAATACAACGACGCTGTGTTGAGGTACAAGATGATGGGTGGCGATTCCAACCTCAGCAACCCCTCGGTTGCAAGTGCTCGTGAGCAGGTGCTCTCCATTCAGGCTCTTCTGCCCCAATCTATCAAAAACCTGCAAGGCTCCTTGGAGGTTAGGTTGCGCTCGGTGAATAGGCAGATTGCCGAGAACGAAGAGAAAGTGAGCGCACTGCCCTCGGTTGAGAAGGGCGCTCAGTCCATCTTGCGTAACCAGCAGATTAAGGCCAAAATCTATGACTACCTGCTCAACAAACGCGAGGAGACCAGCCTTAAATTGGCTACCACTGCTCCCGTATCGCGAGTTATTGACCCTGCACTCCCCGCAACAAACCCCATCTCGCCCCGCACTATGATGATTATGCTCTTGGCGCTGATTATGGGCTTTGTGATTCCTGTGGTTGTGATTTTTGTGGCCGAGGCCCTGAGGACCAAAATCTACTCGGTGGAGGAGGTCGAGGTTGCCATTGGTAACGATGTGCCTATTGTGGGTGCCATCCCCTCCAAAGATGCAAGACACACCAGCGACATTATGGTTACGCCCAACAGCCGCGACTCCATTGCCGAGGCGTTCCGTATGGTGCGTACCAACATCGACTTTATGATGCCTAAGGGTGGTAAGGTTATTATGACCACTTCGACAATTCCTGCCGAGGGTAAGACCACCATCGCGCTCAATATCGCACTCTCGTTTGTGATTACGGGCAAGAAGGTTGTGATTGTCGATATGGATATGCGTAAGGGCTCGATGGAGAAACGAGTGAATGTTAAGCACCACAGCAAGGGTATCGTTTCATACCTTATGGGCCAGGAGACCGATGTGGATAATCTTATCGTAAAAGATTGTGTGCACGGCGTGGATGCCCTCTTTGTGGGTACAATTCCTCCCAACCCTGCCGAGTTGCTGATGCGCCCCGAGATTGACGCAATGTTTGAAGAACTCAAACAAAGGTATGACTACATTATTGTCGATACCGCGCCTATCGCACTTGTGACCGACACTCAGATTATCAACCGCTTGGCAGATATCACGCTCTACTGTATGCGTATGGGCCACACCGAGAAGGTTAGTCTCGACACTGTGAAGGCTATCTCAATCCGCAAGTCGCTCAACAACCTCGGTGTTATCATCTCGCAGGTGGGCGTGGGTAAACTCTACTACGGTGGCGAGAAGAAGAGCACCAACTTCGGCTATGGCTATGGTTACGGCTATGGCTACGGTGCAAACGACGGCAAGAAGATGTCGGCATTCAAACAGATGCTCAGCCACCTCAAAAAGAACAAAGAGTAGAAAAATCTTGTATAATTGTGTAATTATCAAAACTTTTCTTATCTTTGCGTAGAGAGTTAGCAACAACCATATTATAAACTTAAATAAAACTTTGAAAATTATGCAACAGTTAGTAGAGAAAATCAACGCTCAGATTGAGTTGTTCCAGGAGAACGCAAAACTCCAAGCAGAGAAAGGTAACAAGGCTGCTGGTACTCGTGCTCGCAAAGCCGCTTTGGAGCTCTCGAAACTCATGAAAGAGTTCCGCAAAGCTTCGGTTGAGGCTGCTAAATAAGCCCTCGAAGATTGATAGTAAAGGAGTGTGGCCCAAGGGTGGGGCTACACTCCTTTTTTTGTGGGGTGTCGGAGGAGGTGGAGTGAGGTGTCGGAGGAGGTGGAGTGGGGTGTCAGAGTGGGCGGCGGCGTATCTGCGGCAGAATGATTGTGTCGAGCGAATAGCGCCCTCCGCCGCTGATTATCAGTGCAATATATATGCCCGCATAGACTACTTTGAGCTCGGCTTGGTCGAGACTCTGGTGGGGAAAGAAGAGAAATGCCGCTCCGAACATCACCACCGCCATAACGCCCGCCGTAAGGCGCGTCAGAAGCCCTATGGTCAGCAGTCCGCCCGCCACCAACTCCAACACCCCAATGGCGCTCACAACCTCTGCCGCACTGAGCCCCCAGATTGAGGGGTATTCGCCTTCGAGAAAGGGGTATTGTTGCGACTTGGTTATCGCCTGTGTGAAGAGAACGACACCAATGAAAAGGCGCAAAAAGAGTGTCGCTTTGTCGGCATTTCCCATCTCTTTGCACAAGGTGGCGGTGGCGCTCCCGGCACCCCCGCGTTCTGTTTTGTATGTTCCGTTTTTGCTCATAGTATGATGCTGTTTTTGGGAGGATGAAGTGCAAAGGTTGTGCCGAGAGAGGGGAGTGGGGTGGAGGAATGGGAGCATCTGTAAGGGTGAGTTTTGCAAGGCTCGGGCTAAATTAAGTAGTTCTACTACTTAATGGCGTTGCAAGTGTCATACAAAAGGGTTATATTTGCGATGTTTATACACTTTTTTTGAGTTAGCAACCGTTAAAACTAATAGAACTTATATGAAACGCACAATGATTTTACTCTTTACGGCTGCGGCACTTGCAGGATGCTGTGGCGAAAAGAAAACCCCTGCACTCAACCCCGAAAACTTCGACGAGAGCTATGCTCTTGGCGATGATTTCTATGAGCACTTCACTGCCGGATGGCAGCGTAACAACCCCCTGACGGCCGAGTATTCGCGCTTTGGCGCCTTCGATATGCTCGGTCAGAGCAACGAACTGCGTGTGAAGGAACTCTTTACGGAGATTGAGAAGAGCCAAGCCGAGATGGGTAGCGTTGAGCAGAAACTCGGCGACCTCTACCGCCTGGGCTTGGATAGTGTAAGGCTCAATGGTGAGGGCGCAGCACCACTCAAAGGGGCGCTTGCAAAGATTGAGGCCCTTGATGAGCGCAGAGGGTTGAGCGCACTGCTCGGCTCCATTCATCGCACAAGTGCCAACCCATTCTTCGCTTCGGGCGTTGGTGCCGACGAGAAAAACACCTCGGTAAATGTTCTCTATGTTGCACAATCGGGCCTGGGAATGGGCAATCGTGACTACTACTTCGACGAGAGTAGCGCACATATTCGCACCGCTTATGAGTCGTTCATAGAGAAGATTATGGCGCTTGCGGGCTACACAGCCGAGGAGTGCGAGCGTATTGCCGCCTCGGTGTTGAAGATTGAGAAGTCTCTTGCCGAGGCTCACTTCACAAATGTCGAAAAACGAAACCCCCACAAGAACTACAACAAACTCTCGCTCGCCCAGTTGCGCAAAGAGTTTAGAAATATAGATTGGGATGCCTATGCCGAGGCTATAGGCTTTGAGATGCCCGCCGAACTTGTTGTAAGCCAGCGTCCTGCACTCAAAAGGGCAAACTATATTATCGGTAAAGAGAATTTGAGGGTCATCAAGGATTACCTCCTCTTCCACGAGGTGCGCAGCGCGTCGAACTACCTGTCGGACGACTTCACGGCTGCCAACTTCGACTTCTATGGTCGCACACTCTCGGGTAGCGAGCAGCAGCGTCCACGCTGGAAGCGTGCCCTTGCGGTGGCAGACGGCAACCTCTCGGAGGCTGTGGGTAAGAAATATGTCGAAAAATTCTTCCCCGCAGAGTATAAGGAGAAGATGCTCACCATTGTTGCCAACCTCCAAACGGCCCTCGGCAAACACATCGATGCTCTGGATTGGATGAGCGATGTGACCAAAGCCAAGGCGCACGAGAAACTCGCCGCCTTCACCGTCAAAATCGGCTATCCCGACACTTGGGAGGAGTATGCAACACTCGCGATTGACCCCGCAAAGAGCTATCTCGAAAATGTGCGCGAGGTTAGTGGCTGGCACACCGCCGACAATCTTGCCCAGCTTGGCAAACCTGTCGATAGGGCCAAGTGGCTTATGAGCCCCCAGACCGTGAACGCATATTACAACCCCACCACAAACGAGATTTGCTTCCCCGCAGCTATCCTCCAACCTCCCTTCTTCAATCCCGAGGCTGACGATGCTGTGAACTATGGCGCAATCGGTGTGGTTATTGGTCACGAGATGACTCACGGCTTCGACGACCAGGGCCGTCAGTATGACAAAGACGGTAACCTGAACGATTGGTGGACAAAAGAGGATGCCGAGGCTTTCGACAAGAGGGCCGAAGTGCTTGTGGCTCAGTTTGATGCCATTGAGGTCAATAAGGAGGGCTTGCACGCCAATGGTCAGTTTACCCTCGGCGAGAACATTGCCGACCAGGGTGGTTTGAGGGTGGCAATGACCGCACTGCGCGACTCGTGGGGAGAGAATCATCCCGAGCCTATCGACGGCTACACCGCCGAGCAGAGGTTCTATATCGCCTATGCTACTCTTTGGGCCCAGAATATCCGCGAGCAGGAGATTGTACGCCTGACGAAGATCGACCCCCACTCGCTCGGAAAATGGAGAGTGAACGGTACGCTGCCCAACATTGGCGATTGGTATGAGGCATTTGGCATTGCCGAGGGCGATGCAATGTACCGCGCACCAGAGGATAGGGTAACCATCTGGTAATTGAGAATTCAAAATTCAAAATTCAAAATTGAACGCTAATAGATACCCCGATTTTATGGCAGTGTGTGCCTCGCAGTTCAGTGCTCATAGCACCGAACTGATTAGGCGTGCGCTCGATATGGCTGTTGAGGCTCTCGACGGCAGGGTGCGCTATGACGGCTCGCCACTTGTGGAGCACTCGGTGGCCACCGCACGCATTGTGGCGTGTGAAATTGGGCTGGGACGCAACTCTGTGGTTGCGGCTCTGTTGCACGATGCTGCCCGTCTGGAACTCATACCACTTGCGGAGATAAACTCCCTCTTTGGTGAGGCCCCCGTGGGTATCATTCTCGGAATGAACGATATTTCGAGTATCAAGACAAAGACCGACAAGAGCCAGATTGACGACTTCCGCGACCTTATAATCTCCTATTCGACCGACCCGAGGGTTATACTCCTCAAATTGGCCGACCGCTTGGAGGTTATGCGCAACATAGACATCTTCCCCGAGGAGAAACAGCTGCGCAAGTCGTGGGAGAGTATGAACCTCTATGCACAAATTGCCCATAAACTCGGCCTCTACAACATCAAGAGCGAGTTGGAGGAGATTTCCTTTGCGCACATCGAGCCCAAGGCGCACGCCGAGATAAAGCAGAAACTCGACGAGAGCGCACAGCGTAGGGAGGCTCTTATTGCCGACACGCTTGCACCCATCGAAAAGAAAATGCGCGAGAGCGGTATCCGCTACCACCTGAAAAGCCGCACGAAGAGTATATACTCCATTTGGCGTAAGATGCAGAAACAGAAGGTGGCTTTCGAGGAGGTTTTTGATATCTTCGCCATTCGTATTATCATTGAGTGCGAGAGGGCACAGGAGAAGATGCTCTGCTGGAATGTCTTTTCGATAGTTACCGATTTCTACACCCCCAACCCCGAGCGTATGAGGGATTGGATATCCATCCCCAAGAGCAACGGCTACGAGTCGCTGCACACCACCGTTTCGGCCTTTGGCGAGTGGGTGGAGATACAGATTCGCTCGGAGCGTATGGACGAGGTGGCCGAGAGGGGTATTGCCGCCCATTGGCGCTACAAAGGGGTAGGCGGAGGCTCCATAAGCCACGAGGAGTGGCTCGCAAGGTTGCGCGAGATTATAGAGGAGAGCGACAGCAAGTCGGGACTCAACACCAAACTCAACGCCTATGCCACCAACCGCGAGGTCTTTGTCTTTACGCCCAAGGGAGATATTCGCAAACTCCCCGAGGGAGCAACGGTCCTCGATTTTGCCTTCGATATTCACACCTCGGTAGGTGCTGGATGTGTGGGTGCGAAGATTGGCGATAGGAATGTCTCCATCAAGGAACCTCTGCGCAATGGCGATATTGTGACAATCCTCACATCCAAAAACCAGAAACCCAAGGCGGACTGGCTCAATGTGGTGGTGACGAGCAAGGCCCGCAGTCGCATCAAAGCATACCTCCGTGAAGAGGAGAGTAAACTTGCCAAGTTGGGGCGCGAGGAGTTGGAACGCAAACTCAAAAATTGGAAACTCGCCATTGCCATAGACGATGCCGTGACGCTGCTGTGTAGGCACTACAAACTCCGCACGGGTATGGAACTCTATGGCCGCATTGTGGACGAGAGAGTAGATATGGGTGATGTCAAGGAGATTGTTTCTCGCCACCTCAATGGAGAGGAGGAGGCTCCACAACCCACGCTACCTACAAAAGTCGCAACCCCAAAGAAGGAGAAAAAAAACTCGGAGGAGTTGGTGCTGGGCGAAGAGGTGCACGGCTTGGAGTGGCATACGGCACGCTGCTGCAACCCCATATTTGGCGACGATGTCTTTGGCTTTACCACTATTAACAAAGGAGTGACAATCCACCGCACCGACTGCCCCAATGCACGCAGATTGCACGAGATGTACCCATACCGCATAATAGCAGCACGCTGGAAGGGCGAGCAGAGCAAGGGACGATTTATTGCCTCCATCAGGGTGGTGGCCGAGGATAGGGTTGGTCTGCTCAATCAGATAACCGAGACGGTGGGCTCGCTCGGCATCAGCATACGCTCCATTGCACTCTCGCCAATGAGAGATAGCCAGTTGGGCGGCTCGGTGAATGTGGAGGTACCCTCGTCGAGCGTTGCCGATATGGTGACCTACGCAATACAGAGGCTCGACGGAGTAAAGAGAGCATACAGAGTAAACAAATAGATGCAGAAACCAAAGGTGGGTAGGGATACCCACACAAAAATGGATAGACTATGAACTATGTTGAACTGAACATACCCTGCAACGATGAGTTGGCAGATATTCTGGTGGCCGAATTGGCGGACTACCCATTCGATAGCTTCGCCACCGAGCCCGACATCCTAAAAGCCTACATCCCACAGGAAAAAATGGCCGATTGCTATGACCGAGTGGAGGGGCTGATTGCACGCTATGGTGTGGGAGGTCATCGCTATATTGTCATCGAGGCGCAGAATTGGAATGCACTGTGGGAAAGCAACTTTCCGCCCGTGGAGGTGGATGAGTTGGTTGCAATTCGCGCTCCCTTTCACGAGCCCTATCCCCACTTCCGTTTCGATATTGTCATCACACCCAAGATGTCGTTCGGCACGGGGCATCACGCAACAACCTACCTGATGAGTCGTGCGGTGGCTTCGCGCGACTTTGAGGGCAAGAGGGTGCTCGATATGGGCAGTGGTACGGGTGTGCTCGCAATCATTGCCGCTAAGTGCAATGCCGAGAGTGTGGATGCGGTGGATATTGACGAGTGGGCCTACGAAAACTGTGTGGAGAACTGCGCAGAAAATGGCGTAGCAGAGAGGGTTTCGGCCTTCTTGGGCGATGTGAGCACTATTCGTGGTAAAAAGTACGACGCTATTCTTGCCAACATCAACCGCAACATCCTTTTGGGCGATATGCCACACTATGTGGAGGCTCTGAACGAGGAGGGAGAACTCATTATGAGTGGTATCTTGGAGGGCGACATCGACACAATTCGCGCTCGCGCCGAGCAACTCGGACTGACTTACAAGGGGTGTGATTTGAAGGACGGCTGGGCTGCGGTATTCACGAGAAAATAGGTGGCCCGCAAGTGGAGGCGCGTTGGGAATAACCCAAAAATGAGAATGAAATAAAAAAGAGACACAAAAAACTATGAGAAGTGAGATTAAACTTTGGGGTTGGATACTCCTTTTGGTGCTCCTATTGACGGGCGCCATATCGCTGGGCGATATTTTCAGTTTCTTCCTCTACATCATCGGTCTGCTGATTTTGGTGGCACTCGTTGGTGCGCTTATATTCCGTCGCAGGGTGCGCAAAGCACAGCGAGAGGCGAGCGAGAGAGGCGAAGAGTTCAGGGGTTACACCTGGCACTTTGGCGGCTACGAGAACACCTCGCGCCCCCGCAATCCCGAGGAGGGCAAAGTGAGGGTTAAGACCACCGTGAGGGCCAAAAAGCGCGTGAGCGATGATGTGGGTGAGTATGTCGACTTCAAGGAACATTAGACTGTTGAATTAACAACCAACTTTCTATTATAATATATGTGGATTTGGTTTGCACTTATCTCCTCGGTGCTGCTCGGCTTCTATGATGTGGCCAAGAAAAACTCGGTTGAGGGTAATGCCGTACTACCCGTATTAACCCTCGCAACCTCCATCTCGGCACTCTTCTTCCTCCCCGTAATCATCTCTTCGGAGTTCGGCTTGGGGTGGTTTGCAGAAGGCTCGCCATTCTATGTTGTCCCTATGGGCTTGGAACAACACCTTCTGGTGGCGCTCAAAGCGGTTATTGTGGCGGCCACCTGGCTCTTTGGCTACTTGGCGGTTAAATATCTGCCGCTTACTATTGTGTCGCCCATCTACGCTCTACGACCTGTGTTGGTGCTACTCGGCTCGATTGTCATCTTTGGCGAGAGGCTCAATCTCTATCAATGGATTGGCGTTGTGGTGGCTTTTGCAGCGTTCTATATGATGAACCGTTCGAGCCACAAAGAGGGTATCAGGTTCACAAAGAATAAGGGTATATTATACCTTATGATGGCGGTGCTGCTGGGCGTGGGTAGTGCTTTTTGTGACAAAATTCTGATGAGGGGCATACAGCCCGCCTCTGTTCAGGCTTGGTGTGGACTCTATATAGCACTGCTCTATGGAGCCCTGACGCTTATCATCTGGCGCCCCAAACGCAAGGAGAGTAGGTTTGAGTGGAGGTGGAGTATTGTGCTCATCTCTGTGTTCCTCTCCATTGCCGACTTCTGCTACTTCAATGCGCTGGCACAAGAGGGAGCACTGCTGGCGGTCATCTCGCTCATCCGTCGTGGTTCGGTCATCGTGTCGTTCACGCTGGGTGCCATCTTCTTCAAGGAACGCAATATCCGCTCGAAGGCTGTGGCGCTGTGTGTTCTGCTGGTCGGACTCTACTTCCTGCTCCAAGGCTCGCTTGTGGCATAGTGGTGGGTAAATTATAGCTGTTTGTGTAAATATTCACAAAAAACAACTATTTTTGCAGATAGATATACATTAATTAAACAAAATAGGACAATGAAAAAACTTTTCAAATTTCTTTCTATGGCACTCGTTGTGGCAATGGGTGCTATGAGTGTGGCTTGTAATGAGAAACCCGAGCCCACACCCCCAACTCCCGACGATCCCGAAACTCCCCAAACAACCGTAAGTGTTGAGGCTGGCGAGGCTGGTGAGGAGTGGATTAAGTTCTACATCACCTCCACCAACGCAAAAAGGATTTTCTATGTTGCCATCACCGAGGATGTTATCGACGAGATTGAGGTGAATGAGGAGTTTATGCTCGCTTCGCCCAATATGACTACGGAGGTAAACACCACCTGTGAGATTGTCTTCGATGGTCGCGATGCCTCCACAACCTACTACATCTATGCAGCGGCAGTGAATGGCAAAACCGTTGTTATCTCGGAGCCCGTTGAGATGACTACTCTCGACCATGTCTACACCACAACGGCTCTCCCCTCGGCCGACAACTGCAACATTGCGCTCACAGCACTCTCCGCAATGGACCGCTATGCGTTTGCACTCTCCGACGAGAGCGCAAGTCTCTATTTTACCTTCAACCTCTACACCGAAAAGGGTTGCAATGGTGCAATTCCCTCCGGCGACTACACCGTAGGCTCCATTACGCCCGGTTGCATTGAGTTGGGAAGCCTCACCTTGGAGGCAAACGGTCTCCCTTATGTAATTTCGGATGGCACGCTGAGTGTTGAGCTCTACAACGATGGAGCAAGCATCCGTTTGAATGGTACATTCAGGCTCGTGTCGGGCGACAGCGTAACCTTTGAGTATGATGGCGGTGTGGTAATCTCGGGTATCGGCTCGGGAGAAGTGGAGAATGATGGTGTTGTGAAATTTACCAACACATCACTCTACGAAACAACGGAGAAGGGTTGGTATGAGATTCAGTTCCAGCCCGCAACAGGTTTCTCGATGCTCGATGTGCAGTTTTATAGCGATCCCTCGAAGGACTACCTCGCCGCAGGCTTCTATCCCGTGTTCGTTTCGGGCTCGGAGGCTGCTGCAATGGGTATGGGTAATAGCTGGGTTTCGACCGCATCGTTCTACCAAGACGATATGATGCTGCCCTACTTTGTAATGCCCGGTATGGATAGCTACATCCAGGTGAACTCCGACCTCAGCAGTGGTCAGGACTACTACGACATCACCTTCTCGCTCAAAATTCAGTCGCAGGTCGACTTCTCCATAACCACTCTCAAC
Organism: Tidjanibacter sp.; assembly: GCA_045659085.1. Taxonomy (GTDB): domain Bacteria; phylum Bacteroidota; class Bacteroidia; order Bacteroidales; family Rikenellaceae; genus Tidjanibacter. Next base: position 35,102 of record JAZOWE010000006.1, on the reverse strand, counting down.
GGCACATACAAGGGTGCTCTTGGTTTCACACCCTCGGAGGAAGTTCCCACAATGCAGATGGTTTCGATGTATGTCGACATTACCAGCGAGGGCACCACTCACACTCTCAACTTCCACGGTGGCTACACCACTATGGTGGTTACCATCGAGGGAGCCCTGCCCGAGATTGGCGGCGACTTTGTGTGGTATGATATTACCAGCGGTAGGTTCTCGGATGCCTATGCCGGAGTTTATGACCACCCCGTAAGCGATGGCCGTATTGCAATCAAACGCTTCCCCGACGCTGCCGATGCAAGCGATGAGGGTAAAGTGAAGGCATACTACTCATTCCAGATTGACGCTAAGTTGATGAATCTTACCATCGAAGATGCTGAGACTGGTGTAAGTTTCACCGCAGACTTTGACTTGGCTGGCGAGTGGAAATCGTTCCAGACCAAATATGTGTCGGAGTGGTAGACCGAGCCTATAAGACCGATAAAAGTTCTTTCCGTACTGTTCGCGGGTGGCAAAAACGCCACCCGCGAATTATTTTTTGTCCAAAAAATTTGGAGATAGAAAAAATATGTGTACTTTTGTGGGCTTTTACGCAAAAGGCGAAGTTCTTTGAGTGCTCCTTTGTTAATAAATTGTGAAATTTGCATCGCAGATTTGGCAGAAAGGAAACTCTGACTTACCTTTGCGGCGAAGTTTTTAAGGTTCATTTAGGTTAGTAGTTTTAGGTTAGTGAAGGAATGAGGGGGTAACCCCGAAATTCCTGTTTTAAGCCCAGGTGGTGGAATTGGTAGACACGCTACTTTGAGGGGGTAGTGACCGTTTAGGTCGTGCAAGTTCGACTCTTGTCCTGGGCACAGAAAACCGCATCAAACAAAAGTTTGGTGCGGTTTTTTCGTTTGTAGGCTCTGGCGGTGCTTTCTTTTTCCGATACTTTTTCGTAAATTTGTACAAATTATAACCCCAAAACCAATTTGCACTATGAAACAGTTTCTTTGTATCATCTCTGCCCTGATGCTTGTCTCGTGTGGCGGAGCGCAGACCAAGCAGGCAACACCCGTAGTATTTGGCGATACTATCCAACTCGTTCAGCCCAACCTCGAAGAGGGACTAACTATCAATCAGGCACTGTCGCTGCGTGCCTCTTCGCGCGATTTCACGGCCGAGCCTCTCTCGCTCGAAGAACTCAGCGGTGTGATGTGGGCCGCTGCGGGCATCAATCGCCCCGAAAATAACCACCTTACGGCCCCCTCTGCAATGGCTGTCTATCCGTTGAAGGTCTATGCCTTCACCGCCGAGGGTGTCTATCTCTACGACGCACCCACCCACAGCCTTGGCAGGGTGGTGGAGGGCGACCATCGCAAATTGACAGCTGTGCAGGATTTCGCCTACCACGCACCACTCAACCTTGTCTATGTGGCTGATTTGGGACGCTACGAGAAGTATAGGATGCAGCGCACCAAGTTGGAGTCGCTGGCAGGAATGGATGCCGCAGGATATGCCGAGAATGTAAACCTCTACGCCGCAGGTCACGCCCTGAAAGCCATCACTCGTGGCTCGGGACTCTTCGACGAGGTAATAAAACTGCTCTCGCTCGACGAAAATCACATTGTTTCACTCGCCCAGACTGTGGGAAAATAGTTTGATGTTGCAATATGAAAAGGTCTAAACTCTCTTTTTTCGCGCTTTTTGCGCTGCTTGTTGGAGTCGCTGCCTGCACTCCCCGTGAGGAGAACATTATCATCATTTCCACAAGCGACATACACTCCAAGTTGGATATGATACCCCGACTTGCTACGCTGGTCGATGAGGCTCGCGCACAAGATACGGCACGAGTCTTCTTGGTTGATGCGGGCGATAGGTGGACAGGCAACCCCTTTGTGGATATGGCCTCGCACGCAGGACGCCCCATCATTGAGCAGATGAACAGCCTCGGATATGATGTGGCAACCCTTGGCAACCACGAATTCGATATGGGACTCGATACGCTCCAAAAGCGTGTGGAGGATGCCGAATTTGACATCGTTCTGGCCAACATCGACACCAAAGATAGCGCCCTTAGTCAGCCCAAACCCTATGTCGTTAAGCGTGCAGGGGGTGTGAAGGTAGGCTTTATGGGTATCATCACCAACTACGCCAATGGTCACCCCGACGGCAAGGATGTGATTTTTGAGGGCACGGAGTTTTTCTCGCCCGAGTGGACTGCCGAGCGCTATGGTCGGGAGCTTAGGGAGAAGTGCGATGTTATGGTGGTGCTCTCGCACTGCGGACTCGACCGCGACACCACAAACCTCGCAACGGCACTTCCCTATGCCGACCTTATTGTCAGCGGTCACACCCACGAGATGTATTCGGGCAAGGCCAATGGTGTGGCCGTTGTGCAGGGCAATAATAAACTAAGGGCCGTGGGCCTCACGACAATCAAGGTCGTTGACGGCAAGGTTGCCGACCTTAGGACACGCTACCTCTCGCTCCCCGAAGAGGGTAAAGAGTGCGTGGCAGAGGATATTGAAAAGTATCAGGACGACCCCTATCTCAACGAGGGTATGGGTACACTCTCGGCCGATGCCGACAAGATGGGCTTGGCCCATATGATGGCCGATGTTGGTCGCGAGGTTGCAGGCACCGATTTGGCGTTCTACCACATTGGCGGCACACGCATTGGCTCACTTGCCGAGGGTAAGATTCGTCGCGCGGATATCTATGAGTTGGAACCATTCAAGAGCGACTTGGTAATTACCGAGATGTCACTCGATGAGGTGGAACAGTTGATTATTAATAAGTTCAACGACACCACCAACTACAAGGAGTCACACCGAGTGGATGTGATACCTTCGGGCCTGACATATACCATCATTACCAACAAGAGTGGCGACGCTGTGAGTGTTCGCTTCCGCCCCGAGCAGCGAAAAAAGGTCTATACGGTGGCAATGTCGAACTATGTATATGAGAATAAGACCTACGCCTACACTCGCCGCCCCGAGGTTGGCCGCACACCCCGCGTTACGGAGTACCTCTTCGAGCGCCTGGCAAAGGGACCCTATACGCCCGACAACACTCCGCGCGGAGAGATTAAATAATTTGTCTAACAAGGATATTTTGTCGTTACGCTCGCCCTCAAAATCCTCATTTACGCTTTGTAAACTGCGGTTTTTCGGGCTTCGCAAGCCTAAAACTATCACCTGTTATACAAATTCTTACAACGAGAAGAGGGTGTCCAATGACTTGTTGGACACCCTCTCTTATTTCAATCTCTCTAATAGTACCTCACACCCCTCTTCGAGCATATTGAGTACCAACTCAAAGCCCTCGGCACCCTCGTAGTAGGGGTCGGGGACATAGTCGTAGCCGAAGTGCGAGGGGATGTAGTCTGCCATACGCTCCAACTTTTGGAGCGCCTCCACACTTGGCGCGAGGCGGCTAAGACTCTCGTAGACCGAGTCGTCCATAGCCAGCAGTAGGTCGAAACGCTCGAAATCGTCGCTCCTGACCTTGCGACTGCGGTGTGTGAAGTTGTAGCCTCTGCGCTTGCCTGCCGCCCTCATTCGAGGGTCGGGCATCTCGCCAGCGTGACCACCATAGGTGCCTGCCGAGTCAATCTCGAACTCGCTCGCCAGCCCCGCGCCAATTACCTTCTGACGCATAATTTCATCGGCTGCCGACGAACGGCAGATGTTCCCAAGACAAACAAAAAGTATTTTTTTCATTCTTTTTCTCTTTTTTTTCTCCGCTTTTTGTAAAAAGCGGAACCAAAAACTTTTAGTGCAGACTTTGCTCTGAGATTATTCAATTCTCCCTGGATAGACTTTCAGGGCCTCGCGCAGAATTTCGCACGCTGCCACAAGGTCTTCCTTGCAGAGAACATAGGCAATGCGGGCCTCCTGTGTGCCCTTGCCTTTGGTGGCATAGAAACCGCTTGCGGGTGCGAGCTGAACGGTTGCCCCCTTATACGAAAAGTCCGTCAGGAGCCAGCAGGCAAACTTGTGGCAGTCGTCAACGGGGAAGCGAGCCATTGTGTAGAACGCTCCCTGAGGCTTGGGCGAGTAGACACCGGGTATTTTATTGAGTTCCTCCACCAAGCAGTCGCGCCTTGCGGTGTACTCTGCCACCACATCGTCGTAGTACTTTTGTGGGGCGTCCATTGCTGCCGAGGCTGCAATCTGTGCAAGGTAGGGTGGCGAGAGGCGTGCTTGTGCGAGTTTGAGGGCGGCAGCCATCACCTCCTTGTTGCGACTCACGATGTTGCCGAGCCTTACGCCACACATACTGTAACGCTTCGATACGGAGTCTATAACCACCACATTGTCGTGGATGCCTTTGAGCGAGAGTGCCGACACTTGTTTGGTGCCGTCGTAGCAGAACTCACGATAGACCTCGTCGCTGATGAGGTAGAGGTTGTAGTGGGCAGCCATATCGGCAAGCATCTCCATCTCCTCGCGCGTGTAGAGGTGTCCTGTGGGGTTGTTGGGGTTGCAGATGAGTATGGCGCGTGTGCGCGGTGTTATGCGTTTGAGGAACTCCTCGCGAGGGGGGAGTGCAAAATCGTTGTCGATGGTGCTGGGCACGGGCACCAGAATGGTGTCGTAGCTCGCGGCAAAGGTGTTGTAGTTGGCATAGAAGGGCTCGGGTACCAAAATCTCCTCGCCCGGGTTGGCGCAGATGAGCATCGCCATCTGTGCAGCCTCCGTACCTCCGAGTGTCACGATGATATCCTCCACATCGAGCTTTATGCCGTTCTTGGCGTAGTACTCCACGAGCTTCTTGCGGTAGGGGAGCAGGCCCGCCGAGTGGGAGTAGGGGTAGATTTTGTCGTTGATACCCTGCACTGCCGCTACTGCCTCTTCGGGAGTTTGGATGTCGGGCTGTCCGATGTTGAGTTTGTAGATGTGAGTACCCCTTGCGGCGGCTGCCTCTGCCAGCGGTACAAGTCTGCGGATGGGCGAGATGGGGAGCGTGTGGCTCTTTGCCGAAATTTTTAGCATAGCACCAAAAGTGTTAGTATTGTTACTCTTTCTTGCTCACTTTATTGAGTGTGCGAGTGTAAAGTTAGGACTTTTATTGACATTTTGCAAAATAATTATTACATTTGCCGTACAAATACAACTCCAATGGATAAACATTTTCTATGAATTGGTGTTGTTGTCATAAAAGATTGCCAATTCCGCAGCCCCCGATGGTATGACTGTGTCACTCATAATACCACGAAAATGATAGTTTAATCTTAAATTTTACATGGTATGAAGTGTAGAACTTTATTAATCTGTTTTATAAGTGTTTTTACTATTGGGTGTCAAAATTCTTTGGATGACACATTGGTATCTGTTTGTGAAAATGTAGGTAATGATAATCAATCATTGTCATTTCAAGATGAAACATTAAAGAATGTTGCCTTAACTATTAATAAGGCAATGTCGCAAAGTGTTGAATTCCGTCAAGTTATTAAACAAATGGCTAATTTGAAATTTGACGGTGACTATGATGTTTTATTAAGTCAAATGTTAGATAAGCAAGTGTCTGATTTTGCTGCACATAAGGGGGGGGTTGTAGTATCCGGTCAGTGGCAGATATATTTGATGAATTATATCCAATAACAAACAAATCGTTTTTTCAAGATAATATTTTGAATTCACTTGCAGAGATGTATCCAGATATGCAGATATCGGTACCTGTAAATATAGATAAATGGGAAGATGGATATATCCCCGTTGTCGTTTTTGTGGATAGTAATTTTGATGAAAGAAAAACGAAATATGTACAAGGTTTTAATGAGAATGGCGATATTGTTTGGGTGGATGCTGTAAATGTTCCAGATATGCCAGTTATTGTGGTCGGGTTTAATGAAAGAATGGGGTCCAATATTGTAGAACAAGAGTCTGCAACGAGGGTAATCCCACCAATTGGAGGCGATCTTCCAATAATACCACCATCGGGTAATATTTTGGTTAATAATTTTGTTGCAACACTTGAAGGTGGATTTATTCGTCTTTCGTGGAATATCGTTAGTGGAACTCCATTCCGTACTACAATTTTTTGTAGTGAAAATGGAGGAGATTATGTGCAGATAGGATCTGTTACAGGAGCAGCCACATCATATATTTTTAATGATGTAGATGTTAATACATCATATAGTTTTTATATTAGTGTTATGGGATTGAACCAAGGCACATTTAAAACACAAAGGGTTTCTGTGACAACGGGGAATGAGTATATAGCACCATTGGTTTCATTTAATGCCTCCCCCATAAATGATGAATATGTAATGTTGACTTGGGAGCAAAATTCCGCCACCAATAACGATTATGTTCAAATTTATCGTAAACTTCTCTCTGACAATTCAGAAACTGGAATAGGAACACTTGTGGCTTCAATTGCCAATAGTAACATTTATATGTGGGAGGATGGTGGTGGATATGCTGGTAATAAGTATCTATATACAGCAGTAAATGCAAAGGATGGTTGTGTATCCAATCATAGGTATGATACAGTTTGGAAACCTTATCGCAATTGTTCGCAAGCAGATTCTGTATATATAAAAAGGATTAGTTACGATGTTTCTCATAAATCAGATATCGAAAGTTGGCTTTATGGTGCACCTGAGTTTAGGGTAAGTGTACATACAATACCAGGTGAGACAACAACTCCATCCACTCGTGTGAATAATAAGTTCTTTTATTTCAGTAGTGAGGATGAGAGTAGTCATACATTTAATTCGGGGAATTATTTGTTTTCTTGGTTGCCATCAACAACTTATGATTGTATGACAATACATATGACAGAGTGGGATAGGGAAAGTACAAATAATTCCATATCACTGAGTGTTAGTGTAGGTATGAAAACAACCTTAGGAGATAATATTGAATTCCCATTAAATGCAACTATTAATTTAACAATTAATGAAGATGATATTCCCATAGGACTAGGTCATACATATTATTTTGAATCGCCCAACGAAACTATACTTTTAGAGAATTATGGTTTTGCTGTGACCCTTAGTAATACTAATGTTAATACATATTAAACACTTGTAGTCATGAAAAAAGTTCGATTGTTGTTACTATTGTGCGTAGCGTGTAGTATGAATGTTTGGGCTCAGCAAAACGAGTGGAAAACAATAGTTAATATCGGTTATTCGCCCGAGAATGCTCCAATGGCATCCGTATCTCATGGTAAGTGGTTTGACAATCATTTCTTTTTGGGTATGGGTGTGAGTTTTGGAGAGGCGGGCTCCGAATACTTTATTCCTGCAACCTTTGTACAAGGCAGGGTGAGAATCGGGCATGGTAGCGTAGTCCCTTTTGTTGATAATAAAATGGGTATTTACTGTTCCGATATCACAAACCTTAGTGGTATTGATGGTCTGTATTGGCAGCCGACAATTGGTGTGGAGTGGAATGCTTTTTCTGTTGGCGTTACAGGCGCATTTTTGCAGGGTAGCCATTCTCAACTGAGTGCCAATTATGTTGATATTTACCAAAAAAATCATGGCTCTTGGGGCATAGTTTTGGAGTATGCCTTCTAAAATACCTATCAAATAGGGTGTAAGTTGAAAAGAAAACTAAAATATCGCAGGTGCATTTCGCACTTGCGATATTTTTTTGTATATTTACGGCATAAATAGGTCGAAACTATTACTAACTAATAACTCATTAAACTTAAAACACTATGTCGTTTTTGTCCGAATTTAAGAAATTTGCGCTCAAAGGTAATGTTGTAGATATGGCTGTCGGTGTTATCATCGGTGGCGCTTTCGGTAAAATCGTTACCTCGCTTGTGAACGATGTTATTATGCCACCTCTGGGTATGCTCATCGGCAAAGTAAACTTCACAGACCTTGCACTCAACCTCGCACCCGAGGGTGCACCCGAGGTAATGTGGAAATATGGCGCTTTCTTGCAGCAGGTATTCGACTTCCTGATTGTTGCACTCTCCATCTTCTTCCTCATCAAAGGTATCAACCGCCTTTCGGAGCTCACCAAGAAGAAAGAGGCTGAGGAGGCTGCCGCAGCACCCAAACCCGAGCCAGCACCTGCTCCCGAGCCCGAGCCTACCAAAGAGGAGATTCTTCTCACAGAGATTCGCGACCTCTTAAAGAACAAATAAACCGCGGATAACGAGCGACTGCTTCGTTATACAAAAAACTATCCCCCTCATTTACGCTTAGTAAACTACGGGGGATATTTTTTTGCAAGCCTTGCATTCATCTCGTTCTGCGCGTTTTATTTTGTTTTGCATCTAAAAAATCGCCAATAATCGGACCTTTGGCGTTGCACTGCGATAAGCGGAGTTCCTCATTTACATTTAGTAAACTGCGGACTCCGCTTTCTTGTGCACCGTAGGTACGGTCTACCGACTACCGTTAAATTATTCTCCTTTTGCAAAGTCGTAGAGGGTGGCAATCTCCTCTCTCCACAGGCTTTCGTCGATGGTTTCGAGCACCAAAGGCATATTGTCGAAGCGGGGGTCTTGGGCAATATAGCGGAAGCACTCCCAGCCAATCTCGCCCGAGCCGAGCCTCTCGTGGCGGTCTATGCGGCTACCCAAGGGGCGCATTGCGTCGTTGAGGTGCATACCCCTCAAATAGCGTTCAAGAGAAACAATACGGTCTATCTCATTAAAGGTTTTCGCGCAAGCCTCGGCCGACGAGAGGTCGTAGCCTGCGGCAAAGGCGTGGCAGGTGTCGATGCAGAAGCCCACGCGCGATTTATCCTCCACGCGGTCGATGATGTAGGCAATCTGCTCGAAGCGGTGGCCGAGGTTGGTGCCCTGACCTGCGGTATTCTCAATGACGGCCGTAACCCCTTTGGTCCTATCGAGGGCGATGTTGATACTCTCGGCAACCCTCGCAAGACTCTCCTCCAAGCCTATGCGTCCAAGGTGGCTGCCGGGGTGGAAGTTGAGCCTGTCGAGCCCCAAAAGTTCGCAGCGCTGCATCTCCTCAACAAACGAAGCCCGCGATTTTTCGAGCCCCTCGGTGTCGGGATGGCCGAGGTTTATGAGGTATGAGTCGTGGGGTAAAATCTGGTGGGGGGCAAAGCCCAAGCGCTCACATTCGGCCTTGAAGGCATCAATATCCTTGGCCGAAAGCGAAGGCGCAAACCATTGGCGTTGATTTTTGGTAAAGAGCGCAAAGGCTCCTGCTCCTATCTGGTGGGCATTGATGGGGGCGTTCTGTACACCACCCGATGCCGAAACATGTGCTCCAAAGTATTTCATAGTCTTCTGTGTGTTTGTCGGTTCAAATCTATTACAAATATAATAAATCCAACTAAAATGCGTATATTTGTGCGATTATATCTTTTTATATTAACATAGGTGTAGACTATATGTCGCGCGGAGTGAGATTTTTGGTGTTGTTTTTGTTTGCTGTGGTGTTGGGCAGAGCCGACGCTGTGGCTCAATATACCATTCGTCGTGCACAGCCTCAGCGCGAGGAGGTGGCGCAACCCTCCCTGCGTGGTATTACGCGCAATACTGTCGAAACCCTCTCGAACGACTACTACGACCACGCTGCGTGGGTGGCCGAGCGCAATCGAAAGCGCAAGGAGCGCAACCTGTTCGAGATTGAGGGCTCGTTTCAGACCTCGGCGTTGCAGTTTGAGAATTGGACTGCGGGTGGCGACAATACCTTTTCGGGACTCGCAACACTCTTTGTGCACCACCGCTACAAACACAGTAAGTTTGCCCACGATTTGACAATCAATGCCCGCTATGGTATGAACTATATCGACAAAACGCCTTTCAAAAATGTCGATGAGTTGAAACTCTCGGAGGTGATGTCGTGGGATATGGTGGGTAGTTGGTCCTACTCGGCAACCATCAACTTCCGTACCCAATTTGGCGACGGATATGAGTCGCGCACCAACCAAACGCTCATCTCGGCAGTCCTTTCGCCCGGATTTTTGGATGTGTCGGTCGGTTTTACCTTTGCACCCAGCGGTGCACCGTATAAAATCACGCTCTCGCCCATTGCGGGCAATATGATTTCGATGATTGACGACAGGCTCTATATGCAGGGCCTCAATGGTGTGCCTGCGGGCGATAGGGTGTACAGTTCCATAGGCCCTTCGCTCAACGCCTCGTTCGACAAGAAGTTTTGGGGTGAGAGGATGCGCTACCGCTCAACACTATATGTCTTTACGAACCTCACCTCGCCTCCAACGGTAAGGTGGGATAATTGGCTCGACTTCAACCTGTCGAAATATCTCTCCATAAAACTCTATGGGGTGGTCTATTATCTCGAATCGGCAAGCCCCAAGGCGCAGTATCAATACTCCGCAACACTCGGATTGTCGTATAAATTCCGCAATAAGTAGCAACAAAATATGAAACACAATAGACTCACGCTTTGGTTGCCGGCAGTAGCCACCGCCATCCTCGCACTCGGTGTGTGGATGGGCTACACCATCTCTTCGGCGCGACCAAAGCAACAACCCACCACCTCCTCCTCTTCCGCATCGGCAAATAGGGCCGTGAGCAAGTTGGACTACACCCTCTCGCTCGTAGATAGGCTCTACCTGGACCCCGTGGATACGGACACCATTGTGGAGCGACTGATGAACGAAATCTTTGTGTCGCTCGATCCCCACTCGGTATATATCCCTTTGGAGGAGTTGCAGGCCGTAAACGAACCTTTGGAGGGCGAGTTTGACGGCATTGGTGTGGTGTTCAATATGACAACCGACACAGTTGTGGTGCTCAACACGGTGGCGGGTGGCCCGAGCTATAAGGCGGGAGTACTGCCCGGCGATAGGATTATCACCGTCGATGGCGACACGGTGGCAGGCCGCAAGATTGAGCAGGATAAAATTGTGGAGCGCCTGAGGGGTAGGCGTGGCACGAAGGTCAAGGTGGGGCTCGAAAGAGGCAATGTCGAAGAGCTTGTGGAGGTGGAGATTGTGAGGGATAAAATTCCGATTTTCAGCATCGATGCCGCTTTTATGTTGCGTCCCGAGGTGGGCTATATCCGACTGACGAGCTTTGCCCGCACCACTCACGCAGAGTTCCTCCAAGCCGTGGCGAAGCTCAAAGAGGAGGGGATGACAAAGCTCATTTTCGACCTGAGGAGTAATTCGGGAGGCTATCTCGACCAGGCAATCCGTATGACCAACGAGTTTTTGCCTGCGGGTAAACTTATGGTCTATACGGAGGATAAGGCGGGCAACCAGCAGAAGGAGTATAGTACGGGCGGAGGCACGCTGACGGATATTCCGCTGGTGGTCTTGATTGACGATTACAGTGCCTCGTCGAGTGAGATTTTGGCGGGTGCGTTGCAGGATAACGACCGCGGTACCATTGTAGGGCGTCGCTCGTTTGGTAAGGGATTGGTGCAGAGTCAGATACCTCTCTTCGACGGCTCGGCTGTGAGGATGACCATTGCGAGGTACTACACCCCAACAGGCAGGTGCATACAGAAACCCTACGACAAGGGCGAAGAGGACTACATTCTGGATATTATCCACCGCTACGAAAAGGGCGAGATGTTCTCGGCCGACAGCATACGCTTTGCCGACTCACTCCGATTTGTAACACCCAAGGGTAAGGTGGTCTATGGCGGTGGCGGCATTATGCCCGATGTGTTTGTGCCCATCGACACGCTCGATATGACGCCCTATTACCATGCGGCAACGGGACTCAATGTGCTCTATCGCTACACTTTGGAGTATGCCGACCGTCATCGCAAAGAGATAAACTCCATACGCACTCTCGAAGAGCTGAACGCTTTTCTCGATGGCGACAAGAGGCTCTTGGAGGATTTTGTGGAGTATGCCAAGGGTAAGGGTGTGAAGCCCAATCGCAAAGAGATACGCAAGAGCGAGAGGCTTTTGCGCGCGATGCTCCGAGCCTACATCGCCCGCAATACGGAGTTGCAGGATGTGGGATACTTCTCGCAGATAGAGCCCATTGACGAGGCGATGCAGAAAGCCCTCGAAATCCTCGGAGAGCAGTAGGGACTGACATTTTGGCAGTATGGCGGCGTCTGGCACAAAGGTTGCTCCAAAAAGGGACAACAGCGCACAACTAACTACGCTAATAACAAAACAATAATAAACAAAAAACACGAGATTATGGCAATTAAACCACTTTCGGACAGGGTGCTGATTACCCCCGCTCCGGCAGAAGAGAAGACCGCAGGCGGTCTGTTTATTCCCGATACGGCAAAAGAGAAACCACTGATGGGTAAGGTTGTGGCAGTAGGCCCCGGTACCTCGGATGTTACAATGGAGGTCAAGGAGGGCGACAAGGTGCTCTATGGTAAGTATGCCGGCACCGAGCTTCACTACGAGGGCGAGGACTACCTTATTATGAAACAGTCGGATATACTCGCAGTTCTGGGGTAGCCGAGTGTGCTTTGCGAGCGCATCTCGCGGGCGAGTGGGTGAGAAAGCGATACACAGTATCGCATAAAAATTTTTGGGCGACTTTTTATAAAAAGTCGCAAAATAAAAAACAAAAAAAACAATGGCAAAAGAGATTAAATATAATGTAGAGGCAAGGGAGCTCCTCAAAGAGGGTGTTGATGCTCTTGCGAACGCTGTGAAGGTGACACTCGGTCCCAAAGGCCGCAATGTGATTATCGACAAGAAATTTGGTGCTCCCCACATCACCAAAGATGGTGTGAGTGTGGCAAAAGAGGTGGAGTTGGAGGACAACTTTGCCAATATGGGCGCACAGATTGTCAAAGAGGTGGCAAGCAAAACCAACGACGACGCGGGCGATGGTACGACCACCGCTACCGTTCTGGCGCAGGCTATCATTGGCGTAGGTATTAAGAATGTGACCGCTGGTGCCAATCCTATGGATTTGAAGAGGGGTATTGACAAGGCTGTGGCAGCCGTTGTGGAGAACATCAAGGCTCAGAGCCAGCAGGTGGGCGACAACCTCGACAAGGTTGAGCAGGTGGCAACCATCTCTGCCAACAACGACAGCAGCATTGGCAAACTCATTGCCGAGGCTGTGGGCAAAGTGAAAAAAGAGGGAGTTATCACCGTAGAGGAGGCTAAGGGTACCGAAACCCATGTTGAGGTTGTGGAGGGTATGCAGTTCGACAGAGGCTACACCTCGGCTTACTTCGTGACCGACACAGAGAAGATGGAGGCTACCTTGGAGCGCCCCTACATCCTGCTGACAGACAAGAAAATCTCCACAATGAAGGAGATTGTGGGCGTTTTGGAGCCCGTGGCTCAGAATGGTCGCTCGCTCTTGATTGTTGCCGAAGATGTCGATGGCGAAGCTCTCAGTGCTCTTGTTGTCAATAAGTTGCGTGGCACCATCAAGGTTGCCGCTGTTAAAGCGCCCGGCTTTGGCGATAGGCGCAAAGAACTCTTGGAGGATATCGCAACCCTCACGGGCGGTACGGTAATCTCGGAGGATAAGGGATTGCGATTGGATGCCGCAACAGTCGATATGCTCGGCTCGGCAGACAAGGTGACCATTACCAAGGACAATACCACCATTGTGGATGGTGCGGGCGACTCGGAGGCTATCGCTGCCCGCGTGGCACAGATTCGCCGCCAGATGGAGAATACCACCAGCGACTACGACCGCGAGAAACTCCAAGAGAGGCTCGCTAAGTTGGCAGGTGGCGTTGCAGTACTCTTTGTGGGTGCTGCCACCGAGGTGGAGATGAAAGAGAAGAAAGACCGCGTGCAGGATGCACTTGCCGCAACCCGTGCAGCCATCGAGGAGGGTATCATCCCCGGTGGTGGCGTTGCATACATCCGCGCTTCGGAGGCGCTGGCCGACCTCAGGGGCGACAACGACGACGAAACAACTGGTATCGCCATTGTGCGCCGTGCTATCGAGGAGCCTCTGCGTCAGATTGTTGCCAATGCGGGAGGCGAGGGCTCGGTAGTTGTCAATAAGGTGCGCGAGGGTAAGGGCGCCTTTGGCTACAATGCCCGTGCCGACCGCTATGAGGATATGTTCGAGGGTGGTATTATCGATCCCACCAAGGTGTCGCGCGTGGCTCTCGAAAATGCAGCCTCCATAGCTTCGATGTTCCTCACTACCGAGTGCGTACTCGCCGAGAAGAAAGAGGATACTCCTGCTGCTACGCCCCAGATGCCTGCATATTAGTCTTGGCAGATAGAGTGGGCGATTAGGTCGTTGCACCAATAAGAACAGACTCCGCAGTTTACTATATGTAAGCTGCGGAGTCTGCTATTATTGTAGTCAGATAGATTCAAAAAAATAAGGTCGCAAATCTGCGACCTTATCGAGCTCCTCAGCTAGGACTTGAACCTAGGACCCCCTGATTAACAGTCAGGTGCTCTAACCAACTGAGCTACTGAGGAATTTTTACCGCTCCACGAGTTATTCCCGTTTTGCGAGTGCAAATATACGCCAAAATTTGATACCACCAAATAAAAATGCGATATTTTTTATAAAAATTTTCATCGGGGCAAATTATTCTCACTTTTTTGTGTTGCTATCTTGGCGGAAAAGAGTATCTTTGTATGTTATGCGTAGAGTATCCATATTGTTGCTGGTGGTGTTTTCACACCTTATGGTGTGGGCGCAGAGTTCCGATGTGCCGAGTGCGCTCCTTTTTGAGCATACCGAGTGGGACTTCGGGACTATCAACGAGGTGGATGGCGAGGTGCGACACACATTCCGCTATCGCAACATTTCGGAGGGGTTGGTTACAATCGAGAGGGTGTATTCCTCGTGTGGTTGTACTACGGGCGAGTATTCGCGTCGACCTCTGAGGGCCGGTGGCGAGGGGGAGTTTACGGTTGTCTTCAACCCCGCAGATAGGGGAGGCAAGGTGGATAAGACCGTGACGCTGACCTATGACAAGGGCAGAGGACGCACCGAACTGCACATAAAGGGTAGGGTTGTTGCCCGCCCGCACTCTTTGGAGGAGGAGTATCCCTACGACTTGGGTGGAGGCGTGAGGTGCGATTCGAGCATCAAACCCTTTGGCAGAGTTGCGGTGGGGAAGACCAAGAGTATGACTTTGGCTCTGGCCAACAGCTCGGAGCGGAGTGTGACGATTGGTGTGCAGTGGGAGCGTGAGAGTGGTGCGTTGGAGGTTAATGTGCCACTCGATATGGCCCCCAAGGAGCGAGCCCTCGTGACGCTGACCTATGCACCCGAAGCTCTCGGTGAGGACGACAGCGGACTGCTCATTGACGAATTTAGGCTTGTGGTGGATGGCGTGCCATCGGAGATGATTTTCCGCACCTCGGCAGTGGTTGGAAATAATGAGTGAAATCACACCTTGTGAAGTTGTAGGACTCGAGGGAATTATATAAGTGTAAAATGCAACTAACCATGAGAATTAAACGAATAATAATATTGCTAATACTATGTTTTCTGTGCTTGTCTGTTTTTGCACAGCGCAGACAATCTCTTTCTCATTTGTCACTTAGTAGCGATACTTTGAGAATGGACGAATATACCTATGTGTGCGATACAATAGGCTCCACTCGTGTCAATTTATACAATGTCGAGAACCATCCGGGACGGAGTGAGGTTCTAACTTATAAAGATGGTACTTCCGTGTCATTTGAGAAGCAACTTCATGACGATATTGATGCTTTCGTAATTACCGACGAATTGGATAAGTTGATGTGGAGTATTGTTGATGATGCATTTACAAAAGAGCAGGCAGCCTCGTTTGGTAAATGGGGACTTGGAATAACTCTGAATATATCATCTACAACGGGGCGCATTACTGATGTGTATTTTGAATATATTAGTCTGTCAAATTACACAAAAATCCCCGTAGATGTATACAGAAATATTGAGTTGCGGTTAAAAAACGAGGTGGTCTTCACACTGACAGAGGAGGGCAAACGATTGACTTATTGTTATTTGGGGTGGTCGCAAACTCCCAAAGGCAAGGCTGAAACAAACAATGGCGACACAAGGATAGATAACATAGGAACAATAAACATAAACAAAGGTGCGCCGACCACAAACCGCGGAGCAATGACACCCATTGGCGGTTTTGGCAAAGGTACAACCACAAATTCATAGGATACATAACATAACTATGGTATTATACTATGATCACCTTAGGGAATTAAGTAAAGGTTGTTAATGAGTATGAGGCGTCTATATATTATAGTTATTTTCGTAATACACTCCTTATTGGTGCAGGCACAACTATACGAGGGATTGGATAGTGTGTGTGATACTATTAAATATAATATGGAGTCATACATAAGGCAAGAGTATGCTGAGTTATTTATCGTTGTAGGTAATACTAAGGATCAATACTTTGGTGTTAAACAACTGCTGAATGACGGAACAGAGCCTCCCAAGGGGTATATAACCGAGGATACACGCCCTATTGAACTAACAAGAGGAGAGGCTACATCCCTATTTAATATAATTGACAATGCATTCTCTCCAACCCAAATAGGATACATTGTGGATGAACACGAAATCATAGTACATATTAACATCTCTTCTGCTACCGGCATTCCAACGGGCGTTTCATTTACATATTACATTGGCAGTGGATATGAAAATATCCCGATGTCTGTGTGGCAAAATATAGAGAGGCGTATTATCAAGGAATTCACCTTTGCTATATCAGAGATAGGTAAAACACTTAACCATAACAGCCTTATATGGTCACAATGCCCTAAGGGTAGAGTTGAGGCGTTGCCCGAGGAGGAAACAGACGAGGATGATAGCGAAACTATAAATACTAACATTGGAACAATAAACATAAACAAAGGTACACCGACCACAAACCGCGGAACAATGACACCCATTGGCGGTTTTGGCAAAGGTACAACCACAAACCCGTAAGAAACACAAACTAACATACAAAAAACTACTCAACAAAAAAGAAGAATTATGTACGAAATTCTTAGGAAAGAAAAGTTGGCTGAGAATATCTATTTGATGGATATTCACGCACCAAGGGTTGCAGCTTCGGCTCACCCCGGACAGTTCATTATTTTGCGCTCCACTCCCGAGGGTGAGCGTATCCCTCTGACCATCTCGGACTACGACATTGAGCGTGGTACTGTGCAGATTGTGGTGCAGACTCTGGGTGTTTCAACCCTCAAACTTGCCGAGAAAGAGCAGGGCGAGAGCGTTGAGGATTTTGCAGGTCCTCTTGGCCGCCCCTCGGAGTTTATCTACGAGAATTTGGAGGAACTCAAAGGCAAAAAACTTCTGTTTATTGCGGGTGGTGTAGGTACCGCTCCTGTTTATCCTCAGGTTAAGTGGCTCAAAGAGCACGGTGTGGATGCCGATGTTATCATTGGTGCCAAGACCAAAGACCTCTTGATTTTGACCAACGAGATGAGGGCTGTTGCCGGCAATCTCTATATCGCCACCGACGATGGTTCGGAGGGCTTCCACGGTATGGTTACCGGCTGCCTGAAAAAACTCGTCGAGGAGGATGGCAAGAAGTACGATACGGTTATTACCATCGGCCCTATGATTATGATGAAGTTTGTGTCGCTCACCACCAAGGAGCTCGGTATTCCCACCATCGCATCACTTAACTCGCTGATGGTTGATGGTACGGGTATGTGCGGTGCTTGCAGGGTTAGCGTTGGTGGTAAGACCAAGTTTACCTGCGTAGATGGTCCCGAGTTCGACGCCCACGAGGTCGATTTCGACGAGGCTATGCGCCGTAGCGGTCAGTATCGCGACGAGGAGCAGAGGCGTTTGGAGAAGTATAAAGACCACAAGTGCCGCATCGGACTCGATAAATAATAACCTTAGTAGAACCTTTCAAAATAAGAGAATAAAATTATGGCAAATATAATTTCGCGTACTCCCGTTAGGGAACAAGACCCCGTTCAGCGTGCTGCCAACTTCGAGGAGGTATGCTATGGTTTCAATGTTGAGGAGGCCCAGAGGGAGGCTTCGAGGTGTCTTCACTGCCGCAATCCTCGCTGTGTTCAGGCCTGCCCTGTGAACATTCAGATTCCCAACTTCATTGCCGAGGTTGCTGCCGGTAACTATCAGCAGGCGGCCGACATCATTGCCGAGGACTCGTTGCTACCCTCGATTTGCGGTCGTGTATGTCCCCAGGAGAGCCAGTGTGAAGGCTCCTGCATATTGGGCGTCAAACACGAGCCCGTGGCTATTGGTAAGTTGGAGCGCTTTGTGGGCGATTGGCAGTTGGAGAACGGCTCGAAAGAGGCTGCCAAGATTGAACCCAATGGTAAGAAAGTGGCTGTTGTGGGTAGTGGTCCCGCAGGCTTGGCTTGTGCTGCCGACCTCGCTAAGTTGGGCTACGAGGTGACCGTTTTTGAGGCTCTCCACCGCTTGGGTGGTGTGCTCAGCTACGGTATCCCCGAGTTCCGTCTGCCCAAGGAGCGCATTGTGGCACGAGAGATTGAGAAAGTTTCGCGCCTCGGTGTGAAGTTCGAGAAGAATATCATCGTGGGCCGCACCGTGACTATCGACAGCCTCACCGAGGAGGGCTTCTCGGCAGTGTTCGTTGGCTCGGGTGCAGGTCTTCCTAAGTTTATGGGTATCCCCGGCGAGAACCTCAACGGCGTCTTCTCGGCCAACGAGTTCCTCACCCGTATCAATCTTATGGGTGCATTCGCTCCCGAGGAGAACGATACTCCCGTACGCAGGGGTAAGAAGGTTGCAGTCGTAGGTGGCGGTAATGTGGCAATGGATGCCGTGAGGAGTGCAAAACGACTTGGCGCCGAGGCCTACATTGTCTATCGTCGTTCGGAGGCAGAACTTCCCGCTCGCGTTGAGGAGGTGCACCACGCCAAAGAGGAGGGTGTGCAGTTTGCAATGCTTACGAACCCTGTGTCGATTGAGGCCGACGAGAAGGGCTGGGTTCGCGCTTTGAAGTGTGTGAAAATGGAGCTTGGCGAGCCCGATGAGAGCGGTCGCCGTTCGCCCGTTGAGGTTGCAGGCTCGGAGTTCGAGATTGAGTGCGACACCGTTATTATGGCGCTCGGCACTTCGCCCAACCCCCTGATTGCTTCGACAACCGAGGGCTTGGAGCGCAACCGTAGGGGCTGCCTTGTGGCTACCGAGGAGGGCGCAACCACTCGCGAGGGTGTCTTTGCAGGTGGCGATGCCGTGACGGGTGCCGCAACCGTAATCCTTGCTATGGGCGCAGGTCGTAAGGCTGCAAAGGCTATCCACGAATACCTCAGCAACAAATAGTAATTGGATAAAACGAACAATTATGATTTTGTCGAATTTGAAAAATAGGGCGTGGCTCGAAACACTCCACCCCCTGATGCCCAAGCTCTTTGAGTTCTTGGAGCAGACCGATGTGCGTTCGCTGCCAGCCGGTATCCACGAGATTGTAGGTCGCGACCTCTACATCAACAACCAATTTCCTGCCGAGCTCTTTACCAAAGAGAACGCCCCCATTGAGGTGCACCGCAAATATATGGATGTGCAGATTCTCTTGCAGGGTAGGGAGACTATGGGTTGGAAACCCTTGGAGGAGATTGAGGCGTGGCGTGGCGAGTACGACGAACAGAAGGATGTTCGCTTTGCCGACGAGCCTTGTGAACACTATGTGACTATCAAGGCAGGTGAGCTTACCGTATTCTTCCCCGAGGATGGTCACGCACCTCTCATCGGTGTGGACGATGTTCCTCTTGTGAAAATTATCGCAAAACTGAGGGTGGAGTAGTTGTTAGGCTATTTCCCCAAAAAACAAAAAGGCTCGCCAACGATTGCTGGCGAGCCTTTCTTGTTTGTGGGATGATATGTGGTAAAAACTAAATGTCGTCCGAACGGAACTCGTAGCCGAGGCGTTTTCCTGTTTGGAGTTTGGTGTTCTCCTGACGCGAGAGGAACTGCTCGGCAGTGGCGTGTTTGACGGTATCGTATGCGGGCACCAGAAGGTCGAAACTGAGAGCATAGAGCATAGCCCTTTCGAGAATTTCGAGGATAGCCTCGCGCGAGATGTTCTCTTTGCCAAACTCATCCACCTTCCAACGCTCCTGACGCTTACCCTCCACAAAGAACTTACCCTCGCGGTTTACGAAGATACGACCAATGAGGTAGCCCTCGTCCTCCTCGCGTTTGAACTTCATGGAGTCTGCCAAAAAGTTGTAGATGTTGATAACACCGCAGTAGGCATTTGTGCGGTCGGCCTGAACATAGGGGTTGTGCCAAATGCGGTGGTCGCGCTCAAAGTTGAAGACATTGGTGTGCATCACAAAGATGAGCAAGTCGCCGGCAATCTGGATTTGAGCCTCGTATTTGCCCCTGTCGCTATACTCAATGCGGATGCGTTTGTCGATTCTCTCATCGAGTTCCTCGTCAATCTCGGTCGAGAACTCGTGGAGAGCCTCTTTGAGTTCGCCGAAGAGCGAGTTTGTGTTGTCGAAAATCTGCTGTTTGAGTCCCGACTTGCTTACCAAAAGTTCTTTAATGTGTGCGCGTAAATCAGATTGTGATTCCATAAATATAGTGAAAAATGGTTTTGTTATCGCTCAATAAAAACCCTCTGACCAGAGAGAACGATGTGCTCCTTGGGGAAGCGATTGATGCGGCGCAACTCCCTCTCGGAGAGGCCCATAGTCTTTGCAATACGCAGAAGGTTGTCGCCCTCGCCGGCCACGACATAGCGCCTTGTGCCCTCGGCATAGATTGCATAATCCCCCACACTGTGGAGTGCTACTCGCACATTGTCCACATCGACCTTGCGGGGCTGTTGAGGCTCTGCCGCCTCCTCTCCCCCCTGCTCTGCCACCTCTGTGCTCTCGGCAGGAGCGGGGGTGGGTGTTGAGGGACTCTGCCAATCGGCAACTATGGCGTTGTCATAGCGGTAGAGTTCGTTGTCCTCGATTATCTTGATGAGCAGTTCGGCATAGTGTGGATTGGTGGCATAGCCTGCCTTTTTTAGACCGTGCGCCCACGCTTTGTAGTCTTTGGGGTCGAGGTCGAAGAGTGGGCGGTACCACTTGCGCTCCAAGAGAATGAGCGAGTGGTCTATGTAGCTCTCCTCCACCGAGTTGTAGGCCCTGAAACACTCCTGTGCGGCATCGTCGTCGTGGCGGATGCTCTTGCCGTCCCACGAACTGCCACACTTAATGCCGAAGTGGTTGTTGGCCTCGCGTGCCAGACGGCTGGTGCCGTTGCCCGACTCCAACAGTCCCTGAGCCAAAGTGATGCTCGCGGGGATGCCATAGAGAGTCTGCTGCTCCACCGCAAGTGGGGCAAAACGCTCAATGTACTCTTGGCGGGTGGTCTTCTGTTGTGCCTCGGCACTCACACATCCCACAAAAAGTGCAACCCATAACGCTATGTATCTAAAACTCTTCACGGCTGTTTTCCTCGGTCGTTTCAAACCACAAAGATAGATATTTTTTGAATACTCGCTCAAATTGGTGGCTGGGAATTTTAATTTTCTTACCTTTGTGGCGCAAAGCGACACATATTTAATATAGAACACAACCCACACGCAATGGTCAAAACCGCCATAAAACACATTCTGGTCATTCGACTCGGCTCGCTCCCGAGGGTGGCTATGTGTGTCCACGCCCTGAGGGGGTTGGTGCGCGACTTCCCCGAGTTGCGACTTACCATTCTCACCCACAGCCAGTGGAAACCTCTGTTCCGAGGAGTCGAGGGCTTGGAGTTTATCTTTGAGGACGATGTACGCTACAAAGGATTTGTGGGTAGGCTCCGCCTGTGGGCAGATGTGCAACGCTTGAAGGCAGAGGCTATTGCCGATCTCTCGGCCACCTCGCTTTCGCGCTTTGTGAGTTTCTCGTTTCTGCCGTGGAGACGCAAGGTCGCACGCTTGAAGGGGGTGCGCTTGGAGAGCAAAGCCCTCACGCGCAAGTACCGCAAAGAGATGGTGCAGCAGGCCCCTCTGTCGAGCCGTTCGCGCGATTTGTTTGCCCAATTGGGACTGCCGTTTTGTATGCCCGCACCCGTAAGGCGCTGTCGCAATGCTGCCTTGCCCCCCATTGTGGAGATTTTGGCGGGCGAGAAGCACGGTAATTGGGTGGGTATTGCCCCTCTTTCCAACCATAAGGGTACCTGCTATCCCATACCCCACGCTGCCGAACTTGTGCGATTGCTCTCGTCACGCTACTCCAAGGTCTTCATCTTTGGCAAAGGGGAGTACCAGCGCCAATTCTGCGAGGGTATGCAGCAACTCTATCCCAATGTTATCTCCACCGCCGAGCGAGTGTCGCTCGACGATACGCTCGATATTCTCACCATTCTGGATGCCGTTGTGAGCGTTGATGGCGACCTGCTGAGGCTCTGCTCGCTTGTCGGCACCCCCGTGGTGTCGCTCTGGGGCGCAACACACCCATTCCTCGAATCGAACGGCTATGGGCAAAATCCCGAAAACGCCATCCAGAAAAAACTCGCTTGCCGCCCCTGCTCGCGCGATGGTCGCCATAGGTGCCTTTTTGGCAACTACGAATGTATGCAAAGTATTACACCCGAGGAGGTTTTCCGTCGTGTGAAGTCGGTTACGGGGCGCGGTTAAGGTGTTAATACAGAGGAGTAAACAAAAATATATTAAAATTTTTTACTATTGCGCTTTTGTGGGGTAATGTGTTGTTTTTCAGCGTATTACCCTATGAATTTTGCAAGTTCGGTGTAGATTCAATGTTAAATTATTATTAAAAAATTTTAATATATTTGGAAGTTTGCAAGAAAACCCCTTATCTTTGCAGTGAAGTTTTAAGGTTCATTTAGGTTAGTAGTTTTAGGTTAGTAGAGACAAGGTTAGAAGTGATTCTATCCCTTGTTGATTAAAAGGTTGTCATTTTGATTAAATGACAACCTTTTTTTATTTTATCAGGGATAGAATCACTCTCGAAGAGCCTTTGGGGCTCTTCGACCAAGTCCCCCTTTGACAAAGGGGGATTTAGGGGGAATGTAAAAGTCTGAACTCGCGGATATTGCAAAAGTTTACTTACTTGTGTAAAGAGGTTTATATCCGCGATGTTCTATCCCTTGTTGATTAAAAGGTTGTGCTTTTCGATTAAAAGCGCAACCTTTTTTTTGTCTACCGTCAGCGGGCACGGGGTACCCGAGAGGAAAGACAAGAAAGACAAGAAAGACAAGAAAGACAGGAAAGACAGGAAAGACAGGGCTTTCTGTCCCTCTTGTCCCCCCCCCCTTGTTCACGGGTATCAAAAAAGCTACCCGCGAATAGAGGTGGTAACTTGTCGGTCGTTAGTTGTTAGTTGTCGGTAGGTGGTAGACTGCGCCGTAGGCTTACCTAAATTTTCCATTTTCCATTTTCCATTTTCCATTTTTTACTATATACCATTTTTTATATAATAAAAATTCAAAAAGTGCGTTTGCATTTGAGAGTTTAGCCTTACATTTGTAGGCTGAAAACACCCTAAGAAATCAAACAAAAGAGATAATAAACGGTTTAGGTTATGAAAAAAGTTATAGTTGTGCTACTTGCACTTGTGGGTGCAGTGTGCGCCACGAGTGGTCAGACATTTGAACTAACCCTCTCCAAAGCCCTCGAAATCGCCCTCTCGGACAACCCAACAATAAAAGTTGCCGATATGGAGATTGAGCGTCAGGATTGGGTGCGCAAGCAGACCATTGGCAATCTGCTGCCCAATATCTCCATTTCGAGCCAATACTCATACAGCATCGTCAAGCAGGAGATGGCAAAGGGCTTGTCGTTTGGTGCCGACAACTCCATTAGCAATTCGGCATCGCTCACGCTGCCCCTCTATGCACCCTCGGTCTATGAGACGCTCAAAATGAACCGCACGCAGATGGAGCAGGCGGTGGAGAGTGCTCGTTCGTCGAAAATTACACTCGCAAACGAGGTTAAGAAGGGATATTACAACATTCTCCTTGCCGAGCAGTCGCTTGTGGTACTCAAAGAGAGTGAGGCCTCGATTGCCGAGACGGTGAAAAATACCGAGGCAATGTATAAGCAGGGCTTGGCGTCGGAGTACGACCTCCTTTCGGCTCAGGTGCAGCTCTCCAATCTGCGCCCCAACATCATCCAAACCGAAAACTCCATTAAGACCACAAAACTCCTCTTTAAGATGTATTTGGGACTCCCCGAGAGCGCAGACTTTACTCTTGTGGGCTCGCTCGACGACTTTGCCGAGGAGGTGGCTATGGCTACGGTGCCCACCAACGAGGTGGACTTGTCGAACAATGCCGACCTCAGGGCTCTCGACTTGCAGTCCAAACTCCTCGAACACCAACTGAAACTTGTCAATGCTTCGCGCCTACCTACCGTTGCGGCCTTCACTAACTTCATCTACTCGGGTAATGACAACACGATGGATTTCAGTAGTATGATGGGTGGTGGCTTTGGTGGCGCAGGTGGTGGCGGCTCGTCGGCAGCCAAGAAGAAAGAGTGGTGGTGGCAGAACCCCCTCTCGGCGGGTATCTCCATCAGTATCCCCATCTTTGCGGGAGGTAGGAATATCAATAAGGCGCACGAGATTCGCAACACTATTTCGCAACTCTCCTTGCAGAAGGAGTATTTGCGCCAGAGTGTGAATGTTCAGGTGGAGAGTGCCTTCAACAACATCCTCACAGCACGCGAGAAGATGACCTCCAACGAGATTACGGTGCGTCAGGCTCAAAAGGCCTACGAGATTGCCGAGGTGAGGTATAATGCCGGTACGGGCACCATTCTCGAACTCAACTCCTCGGAACTCTCGCTCACGCAGGCAAAACTCAACTACTCGCAGGCAATCTACGACTACCTTGCAGCTCGTGCCGACTACGAGAAAATCATAGGCGAGGGCTTCGAGATCAACGGCTCCGAAGAGGCTGTGGCAGCAGAGGAGGTTGCCAACAATCAGGAATAAACAATAAAAAGAGATAGATATGAAAGTTAAAACAATTCTTATGTTTGTGGCTACGGCGGTGGCTGCAATTTCGCTTTCGGCGTGTGGCGCAAAGAAGGCGGCAAAGATGGGCGTTGTGGCTCAGAGTAGCGAGGTGCTGACTAAGACGGCTCCCGTGGAGCTTGTGGATGTGGCACAGACCATCGACTTTACGACAACGCTCCTTCCCTACAAAAAAACCTTCGTCACCCCCCAGATGTCGCTCCGCATCGACGAGATTAGGGTGGAGGTTGGTGACCATGTCAAGAAAGACCAGATTGTGGCAACGCTCGATAAGAACCAATACAACCAGTCGGCCGTGCAGCTCCGCAATGCCGAGCAGAACCTTGCGCGTATGAAGAGCGTCTATGAGGCAGGCGGTGTTAGCCGTTCGCAGATAGACGAAATCGAAACCTCGGTTACCGTCTTGCGCGAGACGGTTGCCAACTTGGAGCGCAACATCGAGCTCCGTTCGCCCATCGACGGTGTGATTACCGGACGCTACAACGAGCCCGGTGACCTCTTTGCTATGGCAGGTAATGCCGACGGTGGCATTGGTGTGTTGCAGGTTATGCAGATCGACCGCCTCAAAGCTGTTGTGGCAATCTCCGAGAAATACTATCCTCAGGTCTACAAGGGTATGAAGGTTAGTGTTACGGCCGATGTCTACCCCGACAAAGAGTTTGAGGGCGTGGTGAATATCGTCTACCCCGCCATCAACACCGCAACCCACACATTCAATGTGGAGGTTATCGTTCCCAATGCCAAAGAGATTCTTCGCCCCGGTATGTTTGCCCGCACAGAGTTTAATATGGGTGTTCGCGAGAGCCTTGTCGTGCCCGATGTTGCTGTGCAGAAACAGATGGGTGTAAACGACCGCTATGTCTATGTTGTGAAGGACGGTGTTGCCGAGCGCAGGGTTGTGGAGGTAGGCCGCCAGGTGGGTAGCCGCGTGGAGATTCTCTCGGGTGTAGCCGCCGGCGAAGAGGTGGCAGTGACTGCGCTGTCGAAAATCAAAAACGGAACCGCCGTGAAGGTAGTAGAATAACCACAACTCTTTTTTTAGATTACGAAGAACAATGAAAATATACGAAACATCTGTCCGAAAACCAATCTCTACGGCGCTGATTTTTGTCGCCGTGATTGTCTTTGGACTCTTCTCGCTCAACAATCTGGCTATTGACCAGCTGCCCGAGATGGACTTGCCCTCCATATCGGTCATTACGACCTATACGGGTGCCAATGCCGAGGATATTGAGAACAACATCACAAGGCGTATTGAGGACGGTCTGAACACCGTCAGCAACCTCAAAGAGATAACCTCGCGTTCGAGTGACGGAGTGTCGCTCGTGTCGCTCGAATTTGAGTGGGGTACGAACCTCGACGAGGCCTCGAACGACATACGCGATGCGCTGGGCAGGCTTACGGACTATATGCCCGAGGATGCCGAAGATCCTATCCTCTTCCGCTTCAACTCCTCCTTGATGCCCATTATGTCGTTCTCCATTACGGCCGACGAGAGCTACCCCGCACTCAACAAAATCCTCGAAGAGCAGTTTACCAACCGCCTGAGCCGCATCGATGGTGTGGGCTCGGTGAGTGTTGTGGGTGCCCCTGTGAGGGAGATACAGGTCAATGTAGACCCCGTGAAGATGGAGGCCTATGGTCTTTCGGTGGAGCAGATTGGCGGCATTATCGCGCAGGAGAATATCAACACCTCGGGTGGTACGCTCGATATTGGTAACCACACCTACAACCTCAAAGCCGATGGCGAGTTCAAGTCGTCCGACGACCTGAAAACTATCCTCATCTCCAACCTTAACGGTCAGGAGGTCTACCTGAGGGATGTGGCAGAGATTAAGGACACCCTCGAAAAACAGACTCTCGACGAGAGGATGAATGGCGAGCTGGGTGTGAGGGTTATGATTCAGAAACAGTCGGGCGCCAACACTGTGCGCATTGTGGAGAAGGTGAAACAGATGCTCCCCGAGATTGAGAAAAACCTCCCCTCGGATGTGAAAGTACACCTTCTGAACGACTCCTCGAAGAACATTAAGGACTCCATCTCGACTCTGACCGACACGGTGATGTTCGCCTTTTTGTTTGTGATTTTGGTGGTGCTCTTCTTCCTCGGTAGGTGGAGGGCTACGCTTATCATCTGCCTTACGATTCCCATCTCGCTCGTTGTGTCGTTCATCTACCTGCAACTGACGGGCGGAACGCTCAACATCATCTCGCTCTCGTCGCTTTCGATTGCGATTGGTATGGTTGTGGATGACGCCATTGTGGTGTTGGAGAACATCACAACCCACATCGAGCGCGGCTCCAAACCCCGCGAGGCGGCAATCTACGGAACCAACGAGGTGTGGCTGTCGGTTATCGCCACAACACTTGTGGTCGTTGCCGTATTCCTGCCTTTGACTATGGTGGAGGGTATGGCAGGTGTGATGTTCAAACAGCTCGGCTGGATTGTGTCGCTTGTGGTATGTACTTCGACCGTTGCGGCCATCTCGCTCACTCCAATGATGTCGGCACTGCTGCTGCGATTGGAGAACAACGCTCACACCTATAAAGGACTTAGCGCAATCTATCGCCCCGTCGACAAATTCCTCGCCTGGCTCGATAGGGCCTACGCTGCGGTGTTGCGCTGGGCTTTGGCTCACAAGAAGTTGGTATTCTTCGCCCCAATGCTGATGTTGGTGTTTGGTGTGTGGCTCTTTGTGGCCAAAATCCCCACCGACTTTATGCCCGCAAGCGATGGCGACCACATGAGCGCAACCGTCACTCTCGACCAAAATCTCAGCGTGGAGTATACCACCAAGATTGCACGACAGATAGACTCGATTGTCTATGCCAAATATCCCGAAGTGATGTTGCTCTCGACCTCGGCAGGCTCGTCGAGTGGCTCGAATGTCTTTGCGGCAATGAGCACTACGGGTAGCAACATCATCAACTACACCTTCCGCCTTACCGACCCCAAGGATAGGGAACGCACCGTCTTTGAGATTGCCGATGCCTTCCGTGCCGACCTTGCCTCCATTCCCGAGATTAAACGCTCCACGGTAAGCAGTGGCGGTATGGGTATGATGGGTGGCGGTAGTAGCGTGCAGTTGCAGATCTTCGGCCACGACATTGAGCGCACCAATGCTATCGCGAGCGAGCTTATGGAGGAGTTTGCGAAGTTGGAGGGTGCGAGGGATGTACGCCTTTCGAGGGACGATATGCGCCCCGAGTACAATGTGGAGTTCGACAGAAACAAACTCGCATACTACGGCCTGAATACTTCGACCGTTTCGACCGCCATTCGCAACCGCATCAATGGTATGACCGCCTCCATCTATCGCGAGGATGGCGAGGAGTACTATGTTAAGGTGCGCTATGGCGAGGAACACCGCACCTCGCTCGAAGATGTGGAGAACATTATGGTCTACAACTCGCGCGGTCAGGGCGTGAGGGTGCGCGATATTGGTAAGGTTACGGAGAGCTATGCTCCCCCCACCATTGAGCGCCAAAACCGCCAACGATTGGTTACCGTAACGGTTGCCCTCGGTACGGATGTGGCCCTCGGCGATATGGTTGCCCGCATCAATGGCGTGCTGGACAACTACCCGCTGCCCGAGGATGTCTATACCGACATTGGTGGCGATTGGGAGGATCAGCAGGAGTCGTTCGGTCAGATTGGTATGCTGTTGGTGCTGATTGTACTGCTTGTATATATCGTTATGGCAACCCAGTTTGAGTCGTTCGTAATGCCCTTCATCATTATGTTTACGATTCTCTACGCACTGCCCGGTACGGCCATTGCCCTCTGGATGACAAACACCTCTTTGAGCCTTATGGCGCTGATTGCCATTGTGATGCTTGTGGGTATTGTGGTCAAGAACGGTATTGTGATGGTGGACTTTACGAACCTCTTGCGCGAGAGGGGTGTGGGTATGTACGACGCAGTGTATGCGGCTGGTAAGAGCCGTCTGCGCCCTGTGTTGATGACCTCGCTTACCACCATTCTCGGTATGTTGCCCTTGGCTCTCGGTATGGGTAATGGTGCCGAGATGTGGCAACCTATGGGTATCGCCATCATTGGTGGTCTTACCTTCTCCACCATCCTGACACTCGTTGCAGTCCCCGTACTCTACTTTGTGCTTATGGGCCGCAGCGAAAGGTATCTCGCACGCCGCAAAGCGCGTCGCGAAGAGCAGGCACGACTCAAATTGGAGGCACTCGCAGAGCGCGACAAGGAGAATTAATGAGGTATAGAAAATTAAAGTGTGCCCCTATGGCTTACCTTGATTTTCAATTTTCAATTTTCAATTATGAAAGCACTTTTTATATCATACAATCAGGCCACTACGGAGCGTGTTGAGGCTATGCTCGACGAGATTGGTATCCGTGGCTTCACACTCTTTCCGCTCACCCACGGCAGGGGCTCCTACACAGGCGAGCCACACCGCGCAAACCACACCTGGCCCGCAATGAACTCCACGATTATCGCAATGGTGGAGGACGAGAAGGTGGAGCTTGCAATGGTGGCCCTTCGCGAAATCGATAAGGATACGCAGTTGCAGGGCTTGAGGGCGTTTGCTTGGGATATTACCGACGCAATGTAGCGGATAAATAGAGCATAAAAGTTTTTTTCCCCCCCTGTTCACGGGTATCTTTTTAATACCCGTGAGCAGGGGGGGGAAGGTTTCAAGGGGGCTTAAATCACTAAAAATCACAAAATTTTCAACTTTCAATTTTCAACTTTCAACTTTATTTGTATCTTTGCAGGCTCATTGGGCTCTCGTGAAGAGCTGTGAGTGAACTAACTGGCCCTCGGGTAGGGCCGCAATAGATTAATAATTAAACTTTTACACAAAATGGCTGTAAAAATTCGTTTGGCTCGCCACGGTAAAAAAGGTTATGCTTTCTACCACATCGTAGCCGCTGACAGTAGGGCTCCCCGCGATGGTAAATTCATCGAGAAACTCGGTACCTACAACCCCAACACCAACCCCGCAACTATCGAGTTGGATTTCAACAAAGCTCTTGCTTGGTTGCAGAAAGGTGCTCAACCCACCGACACTTGCCGTGCGATTCTTTCGTACAAAGGCGTACTCTACATGAAACACCTTATGGGTGGTGTAGCAAAAGGCGCATTTGACGAGGCTACCGCTGAGGCTAAATTCAACAAGTGGATTGGCGAGAAAGAGGCAAAAATCGCTGCTAAGAGCGGTAAGATTGCTGCCGACAAGGTTGCTGCTCACAAAGCTGCTGTTGCTGAGGAGGCTAAGACCAAAGAGGCTATCGCTGCCAAAATCGCTGAGAAGAAAGCCGCTGCTGCTGCCGCTGAGGCTGCTGCTGAGCAGAGCGCAGAGGAGGCTACTACCGAGGAGGCATAGTCTTGCCTGCTAAGAACGGTGAGTAGTTGAAGGAGAGAGGAGGCGTAGATGAAAGGTTTTGCAGTTGCCAAGGTCGGTAAGAGTTTCGGTACTCGCGGCGAGGTAACCATCAACCTCTACGATACTTTCCCTTCGGACTTCACAATAGAGGAACCGCTGTTTGTCTATATAGACAACTTGGCGGTTCCTCTTTTTTTCGACCACTTCGAGCGCAGGGGTAAGAGTGGAGGAGTTGTGGCTTTTGCCGACTTCGACACCACCCACCGCGCAGCCGAACTTATAGGTAAAGAACTCTTTATGGGCTTGGAGGAGGAGCTCCTCGGTATTGAGCCCCAAGAGGAGGAGTTTGATGAGGATGACGAACTCTACTTGGAAGATTTTGTGGGCTTCCGTGCCACTTTTGAGGGTACGGCTGCCGAGGGCGAGATTGTCGATTTCGAGGAGAGCGATTGGAATCCTCTGTTTATTATAGAAGTGGGTGGCAAGGAGATTATGGTGCCTGCGGTGGACGACTTCATTGTGGAGTACTCGCCCACGGCCCGAACGGTCCATTTCGACCTGCCCGACGGACTCCTCGACCTAAACTAAAACGACACCTTACAACAAGGTGTCGTTTTAGTTTTTAGGATATGCGTTGTTTGTCTACTTTTTCTCTGCCAAGAGTGCCGACCATTTATCGAGCAATATGAGGTGTGCGGCGCGATAGCCATGGGGGTCTGCTTGTTGTACCCTGTCGCCAACGACACCCTCGCGAGCAAGGCTCTCAACCATTGCGACGGTCGCACTGCCCGCATACTTGGATTGGCGCGAGAGCATACTCATCGCAGCCAACGATGCTGCCCATTTGATTTCGGAGGAGGCTTCGGCGTTGCTCAAAACTGTTGGCGCGATGTTGTAGTCGATAGAGTAGGGGGTGTCGAAGTTTGTATCCTTATATCGTACCTCGCAGGTAGCCATAAGAGTCTCCGAGGGTAGTTCGTCGGTGCTCTCCGAAGGTATGAGCTCGTAGAGAGCCGTAATGGTCTGCCCGGCACCAATCTCGCCTGCATCCTTCTTGGAATCTTCGAACTCCTCTTCGGTCATCACACGATTTTCGTAGCCAATCAGTCGCCATTGTGCCACAGTCTCGGGGTTGAAAGCGATCTTGATTTTGGTGTCCTTGCACACTGCCTGCATGCGCTCACGCTCGTTTACATAGACTTTTATCATCTGTTCTGCGCTGTCGATGTAGTCGTATGTGCCGTTGCCGTGTCCTGCCAGTTTCTCCATCATCGAGTCGTTGAGGTTGCCAAGACCAAAGCCCATAATGCTCATATATATGTTGTGTTGCAACTGCTCTTCGACATACTCCACGAGAGCTTCGGTGGAGGTCATTCCGACATTGAAATCGCCATCGGTTCCGATGATTACTCGGTTGTTGCCGTCGGGGATGTAGCACGAGCGTGCAAGGTTGTAGGCCATAACCAGAGCGTCGCCACCATTTGTCGAGCCACCCGCTTGTAGTTTGTCTATGGCACGGATAATCTCCTCTTTTCGGTTGCCCGCAACACCTTCAAGCAGAGCCCTCACGCTACCGCTGTAAGTCACAATACTGATTTTATCCTCTGCCGAAAGATGCTCAACCAAAGCCTTTAAGCCCTCTTTGAGCAGTGGCAGTTTTTCGTTTGAGTCCATCGAGCCACTAACATCAATCATAAAGACATAGTTTGTGGGTCGCATCCTCTCGGGCTTTATGCCTTTGAGTCCCACTCGCAGGAGGGTGTGCTCCGTGTTCCAAGGGCAGACCATAGCCTCGTGAGATACGCTTACACAATGACCCTCTTCGGGCTCGGGATAGTCGAAGGTGAAGTAGTTGAGCAACTCTTCGGTGCGAAGCGCTGCGGCGGGAGGGAGTGCCCCATAGCGGTTGATGTATGCCCTGAGAATGGAGTAGGAGGCACCATCGGCATCCACCGAGAATGTGGAGTTGGGGTTGGTGGCTGTTGCGATAAAGTCATTCTCGCCATAGTCGGTAAATTGGTCGCCACCGAGATTTTCCTGAGTGTCGCTTGGGGCTCCTTCGTTGAAATTGGGATAATAGAAACCGTCGTTGATGTCGCCCTCGGCAGCACAACTTGTGAGTCCTGCCAAGAGGATAAGGGTGAGAAGTTTGTGTAGAATGTGTTTCATAGTCGGGGAAATTTTAGTGTTAAAACATTGTGTCCTTCTGCTATATAGATGCACTAAGTGGGCAAAATGTTGCACGCACACGAAAAAATCCCACAATCGACTAAAAAATAATGTATGCCAGCCACGCCAGCAGCCACGCCACTGCCGTATTATATATAATGGTAAACCACATCCACGCTCTGCTGCCCGTTTCGCTACGGATTGTTGCGAGGGTGCCGATGCAGGGGAAGAAGAGCAGTATGAATATCATAAACGCCATTGCCGAGCGAGGTGTTATGCCACTATTGGTGACGATATTCTTCGAGAGAGAGGCAATGTCGTCGCCACCATAGAGCACGGCCATTGTGCTAACAACCAACTCCTTGGCGGGGATACTCGTGACGAGCGCCACACCGGCCCTCCAATCGAGCCCCAAAGGACGCATCACGGGCTCTATGAACCTACCCACGCGACCAATGTATGAGCCAACCAGTGCCTCGTTCTCGTGGTTACTCTCCGTCACAAACTCCTGTTGCTGCCCTTGTGCCACCGCAACCTCCTCATCTTTGGGGCGGGGGTAGTAGGAGAGTGCCCAGATGACAACGGTGGCGAGCAGAATGGTGGTGCCTATTTTGCGGATATACTGCGCACACTTGTCCCACATATGCTTAACGGTGGCCCTGAGTGTGGGCATACGATAGGGTGGCAGCTCCATAACAAAGGGCGTCTCATCCTTCTTGAACTTCGTACCCCTCAGCAGTCGGGCTGTGAGGAATGCCACGCCAATGCCCAGCAAATAGAGTCCAATGAGGACCGTTGCTGCGTTGTGAGGGAAGAATGTGCCTGCCAGCAAGAGGAATACGGGGAGTCGTGCGCTACACGACATAAAGGGGGTAACGAGGATTGTTATGAGCCTCGAAGAGTGGCTCTCGATGGTGCGTGTGGCCATAATGGCAGGTACATTGCAGCCAAAGCCCATAAGCAGAGGTATGAACGACTTGCCGTGCAACCCCATACGGTGCATTAACTTATCCATAATGAAAGCCGCACGAGCCATATAGCCCGTATCCTCCATAAGCGAGATGAAGAGATAGAGGATGAGGATGTTGGGCAGGAATACGGCAACGCTGCCCACGCCACTCACTACGCCATTTACGACCATATCCCTCAGAGCCCCCTCGGGCATAATGCTCCACAACCACTCGCCCAGCCAACCAAAGGCACTCTCAATCCACTCCTGTGGATAGTTGCCGAGTGTGAAGGTCGCCCAAAACATCAGCCACATAAGCAGAATGAAGAGAGGAAAACCGAGCCACTTGTTGGCCACAAGGCGGTCTATGCGCCTCGAACGGCGGTTAATGTCGCGTTTACCCTGTCGTAGAGTCTCTTCGAGTGCACCGTCTATGAAACCATATTTGTAGTCGCTAAGCACAGTTTCGACATCGCTACCCACCTCCGACGATATCTTCTCTGCGGCAGCTGTGGCCAACTCCTTCCAGCGAGGATAGTCGCCACAGTGGGAAAGGATTTTGGTCGCCTCGGTGTCGCCTTCGATGAGTTTTATGGCCCAATAGCGCACGGGGAATTGGCGAGGTAGGTCGTTGGAGAGCCTGATCTCCTCCGAGAGTCGTTTTATTTCTCGCTCGGTGGCGGGGCCGTAGTTGATGTGCACATGTCGTGCGTCCTTGTTGCGCCCCTCAAAGAGGGCAATTACCGCATCGAGCAACTCATAAAGACCATAGCCGCTCTTGGCAATGGTGGGTATCATCGGAATACCAATCATCGCACCGAGAGCCTCGTAGTCGAGCTCGGAGCCACTCTGCTGCAACTCGTCGTACATATTCAGCGCCACAACCGTACGCTGATTGAGGTCGATGAGCTCGGTTGTGAGGTAGAGGTTGCGCTCCAAGTTCGACGCCACAACGGCATTGATAATCACATCGGGCATCTTCTCGTAGAGGTGTCGTCGCACATAGACCTCCTCGGGGGTGTATGCCGACAGCGAATATGTGCCTGGCAGGTCGGTGAGGTTTATGCGATACCCCTTGTAGGTCAGGGTGCCGAGTTTGGCATCCACGGTCACTCCGCTGTAATTACCCACATGCTCGCTGCTGCCCGACAGGGCGTTGAAAAGCGAGGTCTTGCCACTGTTGGGGTTGCCCACGAGCGCCACATTGATTTCGTTTTTGCGCAGCGGCTTGCGGTTGCGAATAAGACAGTCCGCAATGGAGCACGCCTCGCACGAGCCCCCGCAGGCATAGCCTCCCACACCCTCCAAAGGCTGATTTTCCTCGCCCTCGGGGAGGACATCAATCATCTGGGCCTCGCTCTTGCGGAGCGACACATCGTAGCCCATGATAGTATACTTTACGGGGTCGTTCATTGGCGAATCCTGCACCGAGCGCACCTCCACACCCCTGACAAAGCCCATCTCCATCAGTCGCTTGCGGAAGCCGCCGTGTCCCGCCACGCGGACAATCACAGCCCTCTGTCCCGTTTGTAGTTCCGAAAGTTTCATCGTCTGTGTTTCTATTTTTGCGACAGCAAAAATAACCCATTATCCTTGCGCTGTCAATACCCACAAATAGGTATTTGTCGCCCGAAAAAGTCAAAATCCACGCCCGACAAGCCGGGCGCTTACCCGCCGCCGATGTGAAGTGCGGGTCTGTGGTGCGCCCCAATGGGCGCAGCCTTGTTTTTCCTGTTTTTCTTGTCACTCCTGCAAAAAAAACAGGGTATCTTTTTTGATACCCGTGAACAAGGGGGGCGTTGTTGTGGGGATAAGATAAAAACGCGGGTATCATTTTTGATACCCGTGAACAAGGGG
>JAZOWE010000005.1:0-10722 GCA_045659085.1 Tidjanibacter sp. | reverse complement strand
GACTACAATTATTAGAGATGTTTTTACCTATGTTGATTTTCATTGTGGAATTGGAGTTGATTATGGAGAGATGAGAGTGTTGAAAGTTGGAATTGAACGAAAAGGTAATGAAAATCAAGAAAATAAAAACCTAGTTTGGGTAGGAAAGCCTGCCAATTCAGCTTCACGTTTAACGGATGTTGCAAATAAAGAATTCAAAGATACGAAATATGTAATTACAGGAGAATTCTACCATTATGATCCATTAGGGGTTTCTACATCATTTTTCTTAAAGCCCCCAACTGGATGGATAAAAGAAACTCGGACGATGACATCAGAAGAAGTCGCTAACTCACTTAGTTTTTCTCAAGATGGAAAATTAAACTTTTCAGGTCGAAATATTTCTGCATTTAAGAAAGAGGAGGTTGTGTATAAATACAATCCTATTCTCGTTTCGGAAGAAGTATATGCTAACTATAAAAAAGAACATTCCCAAAGGATTGACATTCAGAAAAAATTATGGGAAAAAGAAACTCGCAAAATTAAAGATATTTCTTATAATGTGTGGGGTGCTGATTTGCATTGGAAAATATCTTAATCTAATAGATAGATATGAATAATTTACAAACATATACCGAAGCGGTACGGGTTATTAAGGAAGCGATATTGCGTAGTCAGTATCGTGCTGCATCTGTAGCTAATAAAGAACAACTATCATTGTATTATGGTGTAGGTTGCTATGTTTCTAAAAACTCCCGCGAGAGCTTCTGGGGCAAAGGTGCAATAGAAGCAATCAGTCAGCAACTACAAAAAGAGTTGCCTGGACTTCGTGGATTCTCAGCAACGAACATAAAGAATATGCGTTCATTCTACGAAGAGTGGTCGCCCGTTATAAATCGCCAGCCAATGGCTGACGAAAATAAAACGCTAACTGCGGTTAGCGATTCGGAGCTTAATGAGCAGATGTTGCTCATTGAAATTCGCCAGCCAATGGCTGACGAATTTAATTGGTCGGACTTTATTGCTATCGGCTTTAGCCATCATATTGAGATTATAACAAAAGCAAAATCATTAGAAGCCCGTCTATTTTATATCCACGAATCAGCCATACGATTTTGGAATAAATACACCTTGAGGGATTATCTCAAAGCAGATTTGTACAACCATCGAGGAACGCTCCCCAATAATTTTACTACCACAATGCCAACTACAAAGCAGGCATTAAAGGCGGTAAACGCATTCAAGGATGAATATCTGTTGGATTTTATCAATATCGAAGAACTTGATACGCAAGATGAAGATTTGAACGAGCGTGTGCTCGAAAAGTCAATTGTGGATAATATCAAGAGGTTTATACTGACCTTCGGACAAGATTTTATCTTCGTAGGCAACCAATACAGATTAGAAGTATCGGGCGAGGAATTATTTGTAGATTTACTTTTCTTCAATCGAGAACTTAATTCGCTTGTTGCCGTTGAGTTGAAATCGGGAAAATTTCGCTCTTCGTACTTGGGTCAGTTAAGTACATATCTGTCGGCTCTTGATACATATGTAAAGAAACCGCACGAAAACCCCGCAATTGGCATCTTGTTATGCCGTGATATGAATCAATCATTTGTCGAGTTTGCCATCCGTGATTATGACAAACCTATGGGTGTTGCAACTTATCGAGCAACGAAAGATATGCCCGAACGATTACGCAATGCGCTACCCGATATTGAAGAATTAAAGAAACTGCTATAATTGAAATGCAGGCGAAAGAAAATTATCATCATTCTCTTTTCGTCTGCATTTCTTTTTGTACCTTTGTGGCATCAGAGTTATCACATTGGAGCATATCAATGAAGAACTCAGAAATACGAACGGTTGCTATCTCGTTACCCAATTTTCAAGCAATCCGAACAACCGATTTATTCTAAGCGAGTTATCTTTTCTTGCAAAAGTTATAAAAAAAAGTTGGCATTTCAATATAAATATATAGGTAATTTGTTGGAGAGTGTGATTTTCAGCCAAATTTAGATAGATAGGAGTAACAAGAGCAGCCCCCTGTCTTTCCTGTTCTTCCTGTCTTTCCTGTCTTTCCTAAGAGCGGTAGATGCCAACCGCCTTTGTTTTTATGCGCAACAAAGTTGCGCAAAGTTCTTTGCCACTTTTGGTGGCAAAAGTGGCGCAAAAGCCACGCACCACATCTCTGGCGGAGGCGAGAGTCGCAAAGCCTAAAACGAATGCTTCGCAGGCAAAGCGTTTGCCGTCTTCGTTTCTTAACGCCTTTGCAACTCTCGCCAGCCGCGACCGACGAATCGGTCGCTTCCCCGCCGACGATGCGAAGTGCGGATTTTAGGTGCACCCCTGTTCACGGGTATCAAAAAAGATACCCAAGAGAATTGAAAATTGAAAATTGAAAGTTGAAAATTATGGTGCGCCACAGGCGCGGGT
Source organism: Tidjanibacter sp. (assembly GCA_045659085.1). Taxonomy (GTDB): domain Bacteria; phylum Bacteroidota; class Bacteroidia; order Bacteroidales; family Rikenellaceae; genus Tidjanibacter. The sequence goes on along the minus strand of JAZOWE010000005.1, from coordinate 8,307 downwards.
ATTAAAAAAGATACCCGTGAACAAGGGGGGGGAACAGGGGGGCGAGGTAGGGACAGGAGCGACAAGAGCGACAGGAGGGACAAGAATTCCTGTTTTTCTTGTTTTTCCTGTTCTCCCTGTCTTTCTTGTTTTCCCTCTCGGGCGCCTTGCGCCCGCAGTCAGTTGACGGTAGGCGGTCGTCGATTACTCATTCCTCTCTCCGCACTTCCCACAATTTTTTTTGGCAAAATTTTTGGATATTAATTTTTTTGTAGTATATTTGTAACAAATACAAACTTATAACTAATACACATAAATTATGAAAAGAGCATTTTTAACCATCGTGGCAGCATTGGCATCGCTGGTAGTACTTGCGAGTTGCGATAACGACGAGAAACATTTGGACTACAACGAGCTTCCCAATGTGGCAAAGAGTTTCATCAACAACCACTTCGGCGACAACGAAGCAAGGAGTGTAATCAAGGAGTACGACGACCTGACCTACCACTACGAGGTATATCTGACCGACGGCACAAAGATTGAGTTTAAGAAAAATGGCGAGTGGCGCGAGGTGGAAAATCGAGTGGAAGGTGTCCCCACATCCATTCTCCCCGCAGGCATTGTCTCCTATGTGCAGGAGAACTATGGGAGTTATTTCATCGTTTGTGTCGAGCGCGACAGGCAGTACGACATCGAGCTCAACAACGACCTCGACCTCGACTTTACGCTCGACGGCGATTTCATCCGAGTTGATTACTAATAGTCCAACTCACAACAAAACAGATGGCGCAGAGTTTTTTACTCTGCGCCTTTTTATTGCCGTTTATGTTAGAAAGTGAATTATTTACTGATTAGAAAATATCCATCTATACTCCTCAAAAACTCCTCCCTTGTGCGGTCATTGACGGGCGACACCTTAGCCTCGGGTTGGCCGGCCTCGTTGCGAGTCATACCGAAGAAGAGTTCGGCAATCTCCAAGCTGCGATCGAGCTCATTGACGAGTTCGTAGCGCTGGTGGGGCAGCAACACCGAGTAGATGAGGTGTTCGAGGTATTGGAACTCATCGACCATCTGTTCCGACACAAAATCCTGTTTGGAGTCGGGGAATGTGAAGTAGTAATACAATTTCTGGGTGATATCGTGCGCAAAGTCGCGTGCCAGAGCGTCGCCCTTCTCGGTAGCACCTGCAGCATAGTAGGCATCGATATAGGGGAACGATTGGTAGCCGTGGGGCAGCTGCGAGAATGGCAACTCCTCCACACCTCTGTCGAGCACAGCCACAGCCTCCTCGTTTCTACCCTCCTTGGCGAGTGCCTCCGCAAGGCGTGCAAAACCACCGCGAATCTGGGTGGAGTTGATGTTGTAGCGCGAGAAGTTGTCGATATAGACACTCTCGTCTTTCACATTGCCATAGCGGTAGACATTCATTATATTATTATATAGGTAGTCGGTATCTATGCGCCCCATAGTTGCCACGCTCTCGACGGGCGTTTTGATGGGCACAAGTCGGTAGGCATAGCCGTCATATTGGAGATAGTCAGTCAGTCCGAGGTGTTTGAGCAGATTGGGCTGCACGAAGTACACGGGGCGGCTCCAATCGAGCTCGGCGAGCATATCGAGAATCATAACCTCGGGTTTTTCGAGCGTATTCTTGGTGATGTTGAGCTCGATGCTGTCGAGAATAAGGTGTGCATCTTCGGGCTTAACGATACCCGCCTTCAAGACATTCTCCTTGTTTACCGCCAGCGAGAGTTTATGTTGTGGCATAAAGTCGAATTTCAGATCGTCGGAGTAGGCAATCTTTGTTCCAGCGCTCTCGCTGCGCACCACATCCATTGCCTGCTTCAAATCCACGCGGTAGTCCACCACATCCTCAACAAAGATGTAGTCGTTGGCGTACATATACTTGCTCTTGGGGAACGAGAATGGCACGGGAGCACTCTCGTTGTGCGTCTGTTTCATCTCCTCGATATACCAGCCACCACCCAGATAGCTCTGGTTCATAATCCTCACATCGGGGCGCACACCCTCCACCTCCTGATTGTACCACATTGGGAAGGTGTCGTTGTCGCCAAAGTTGATGACTATGGAGTTGGGCAGTACGGTATTGAGGTAGTTGTAGCCCATATCGCGCATCACATACCTACCGCTGCGGTCGTGGTCGTCCCAGTTCTCGGCAGCGAGGATGGTGGGCACCGAAAGACACACAACGGTAGCTACAATGGGTGCCAATCTGTCGTTCTTCTTGAAGAGTTTGCCGAGCCACTCCGCCATAGCCAGCACACCAAAGCCTATCCACATCGAGAAGGCATAGAACGAACCAGCATAGACATAGTCCCTCTCGCGAGGCTCACCTGGGGCAGAGTTGAAATAGACCACAAGAGCCACGCCCATCATCACAAACAGCCACACCACCACCGTGAAATAGCGGGGATTTTTGCCAAGTTGCCACAGCAGACCAATAAGGCCCAAGATGAAGGGCAGGAAGTAGTAGCAGTTGCGAGCCCTATTACCCGCCATCTCGTCGGGCAGGTTATCCTGAGGGCCGAGCATAGCCTCGTCGATGGGTTTGATGCCCGAGAGCCAATTGCCGTCGGTAATCTCGCCCACGCTCTGATTGTCACTCTGGCGGCCTACGAAGTTCCATAGGAAGTAGCGCCAATACATAAAGTTGAGCTGATAGTCGAAGAAGTAGCGGAGATTTTCGCCAAAGGTGGGCACGGTGTATGTTTCGCCACCATAGCGCAACCTACGGCCCTTCACCCTACCCCACGACTCATAACCCTCGATATGTCTGTCCTGACTCGACCACATGCGGGGGAAGAGCATCTTGAACTCATCGGGATACTCGTAGCCACCGACGGTCTTTTCGCCAACATACTGTCCCTTGTCGTTGACATAGTATTTGGTGCGGTATTTGACATCCAGCACAGGGGCGGCATACGACACACCCGAAAGGATGGGTTGCGCCTCATACTGCTCACGATTGAGGAGATACAAGAGCGCGTAGGGGTTATCGGGGTCGTTGGAGTTCATTGGTGGATTGGCCGCCGCACGAATAACCACCGATGCGTACGAAGAGTAGCCAATAAGGATAACGGTCAGCGCTGTAACCACAAGATTGGCAAGCCTCAAACCCCTCTTCTGGGTGTACCACACCCCCACTCCGAGTGCCACAAAAAGCAACACCACATATATCGCAAAACCCAAATTTACGGGCGCACCAACGGAGTTCAACACGCGGTCAAACCACGCACCTATTTGGGTGGTGTAGGGAATAACGATACTATTCAGAAAGAGTATCAGTGCACCACTGATGAGAGTGGAGTAAATAATTCCTTTGATAGTAACCGTGTTGGTCTTGCGGAAGTAATAAACAAAGACTAACGCTGGGATTGTCAGCAGGTTGAGGATATGCACACCGATAGACAAGCCCATCATATAGGCAATAAAAATGAGCCAACGCTCGTTTCCCTTCTGGTCGGCGACATCCTCCCAACGCAGAATGGCCCATACCACAACAGCGGTCATTAGCGACGAGAGGGCGTAGACCTCGGCCTCAACTGCCGAGAACCAAAAGGTGTCCGTAAAGGTGTAGGCCAGAGCGCCTACCAAGCCGGCACCCATAATGGCGATGGTCTTGGCCTTCGAGGGCACCTCTCCCCTGCGGGTGGTCATACGACGAGCAATGTGGGTAATGGTCCAAAAGAGGAACATAATGGTTGCTGCCGAGGCGATGCACGACATCACATTTATCCAAAAAGCCACCCTCTCGACATCGCCAAAGGCAAACTGCGAAAAGAGGTTGGCAATCATCATAAAGAGAGGTGCACCAGGGGGGTGTCCGACCTCCAACTTGTAGGATGTTGAGATAAATTCGCCACAGTCCCAAAAACTTGCCGAGGGCTCAGCGGTGAGGATGTAGACCACTGCCGAAAGGAGAAAAGTGGCCCATCCGAGCAGATTATTGACTTTATTATAGGTTTTCATAGAATAAATAACTCTCTATTGCACTAATTATTTTGCAAAGTTACGAAAATTATGAGTATTTTTACAACCTCAAAAAAAAGATAAAGATAAGACTATGGCTACAAAGTTGATGCTATACAACACTCTTTCGCGTCGCAAAGAGGTTTTCACCCCCATAAATGCAGAGCATGTGGGTATGTATGTGTGCGGTCCCACCGTCTATGGCGACCCCCACTTGGGACACACCCGCCCCGCAATTACCTTCGACCTTCTGTTCCGCTACTTGAAGGCTCTCGGGTACAAGGTTCGCTATGTCCGCAACATTACCGATGTGGGACACCTCGAACACGATGCCGACGAGGGCGAGGACAAAATCACCAAGAAAGCAAGGCTCGAACAGCTCGAACCTATGGAGGTTGCACAGTACTACACCAACCGCTACCACACATTTATGGATAAGCTGGGTGTTCTGCCTCCCTCCATCGAGCCCCACGCAAGCGGACACATCATCGAGCAGATTGAACTCGTAAGGCGTATTCTCGACGCGGGCTATGCCTACGAGAGCAACGGCTCCATCTACTTCGATGTGACCAAATACAACGATAAATTCCACTACGGCAAACTCTCGGGCCGCAACCTCGACGATGTTCTTGTGGGCACGCGCGAGATTGACGGTCAGAGTGACAAGCGCAACTCCTACGACTTTGCGCTCTGGAAAAAGGCACAGCCCGAACACATCATGCGTTGGCCCTCGCCTTGGAGTGACGGCTTCCCCGGCTGGCACTTGGAGTGTACGGCAATGAGCACCAAGTACCTCGGCGAGCAGTTCGACATCCACGGTGGCGGTATGGACCTTATGTTCCCCCACCACGAGTGCGAAATTGCACAGTCGTGCGCATCACTCGGTCACGACTCGGCTCGCTATTGGATTCACAACAACATGATTACCATCGGTGGTCAGAAGATGGGCAAGTCGCTCGGCAACTTCATTACCCTCGAACAGCTCTTTGAGGGCACGCACGACAAACTCGAACAGGCATACTCGCCCATGACCGTGCGCTTTTTCATCTTGCAGGCACACTATCGCTCCACGCTCGACTTCTCAAACGAGGCTCTGAAAGCTGCCGAGAAGGGCTACGATAGGCTTATGAAGGCGGTGGATACTCTTGGCAAAATCAAACCGTCGGAGAGTTCGAGCGTCAATGTTGCGGAGCTTGCAACCCGCTGCGAGGAGGCTATGAACGACGATCTCTCGTCGCCTATGGTTATCTCGGCACTCTTCGACTGGGTGAGGATTATCAACTCGCTGGCCGACGGCAAAGAGAGCATCACGGCTGCCGACTTGGAGGAGCTCAAACGCATCGTAAACCTCTATGTATTTGATATTCTTGGCCTGAGGAACGAGAAGAGCGAGGAGAGTGGCGACCAGATTGCGCCCCTTATGGATATGATTCTCGAAGTTCGCCGCACAGCCAAAGCCAACAAGGATTGGGCAACAAGCGACCTTATTCGCAACCGCCTTGCCGAGATTGGCATCCGCGTGAAAGACAACAAAGACGGCTCGTCGGATTGGGAGCAGGCCTAAGCAAACAGATAGCAAAGTCCCGTTCTTTGCCACTGCAACACAACCCACTACGGCTTACTATTGTTAAGTAATTGTTACTTTTGGCGGACTTACTAAAAAATTTTAATAATACTTTTGGTAAATGACCGAAAGTTTGTACTTTTGTGATGCGAAAAAAGAACATACAATATAATAACACTTTAATTAAAAGAGAATTATGGCACAGATTAAGATTGGTATCAACGGCTTTGGTCGTATCGGTCGTTTGGTATTCCGTGCTGCTTGCAACCAGGCAGACAAATTTCAGGTTGTTGGTATCAACGACCTCATCGATGTTGAGTACATGGCTTACATGCTCAAATACGATAGCGTACACGGCAAATTCAACGGCACCGTTGAGATTGTTGACGGCAAACTCGTAGTAAACGGCAACGCTATCCGCGTAACCGCAGAGCGCAACCCCGCAGACCTCAAATGGAACGAGGTTGAGGCTGAGTATGTAGTTGAGTCGACCGGTCTTTTCCTGACCAAAGAGAAAGCTCAGGCTCACATCGACGCAGGTGCTAAATATGTAGTTATGTCGGCTCCTTCGAAAGACGACACCCCCATGTTCGTTTGCGGTGTAAACACCGACACCTACGCAGGTCAGAACATCGTTTCGAACGCATCGTGCACCACCAACTGCTTGGCTCCTATCGCTAAGGTTATCAACGACAAGTTCGGTATGGTTGAGGGTCTTATGACCACCGTTCACGCTACCACCGCTACTCAGAAGACCGTAGATGGTCCTTCGGTAAAAGACTGGCGTGGTGGTCGCGCAGCAGGCGGCAACATCATCCCCAGCTCGACCGGTGCAGCTAAGGCGGTAGGTAAAGTTATCCCCGCACTCAACGGCAAACTCACCGGTATGTCGTTCCGCGTTCCTACCCTCGATGTTTCGGTTGTTGACCTTACCTGTACTCTCGCAAAAGATGCTACCTATGCAGAGATTTGCGCTGCTATGAAAGAGGCTTCGGAGGGCGAGCTCAAAGGTATTCTCGGCTACACTGAGGACGCAGTTGTTTCGAGCGACTTCATCGACGACGCTCGCACCTCTATCTTCGATGCTACCGCCGGTATCCAGCTCACTCCCAAGTTTGTGAAGGTGGTATCGTGGTATGACAACGAGTGGGGCTACTCGAACAAAGTGCTTATGTTGATTGAGAACATGAAGCGCTACAACGGCTAAAAAACGCATATAACGAGCGTCTGCTGCGTTATACTTCGATAAGCGGGCTTCCTCATTTACCTCGTGTAAACTGCGGAGCCCGCTTTCTCGTATGCCTTGCATTCATCTCGTTATCTGCGTTTTTCTCTTGCATCAAGCAAACTGCGGAGCCCGCTTTCTCGTATGCCTTGCATTCATCTCGTTATCTGCGTTTTTCTCTTGTATCGTGTAAACTGCGGAGAGGATTTTCTTGTGCGCCCGCGGCGCGGGTATCAAAAAAGATACCCGTGAACAAGGGAGAGGGTAAAATAATTACAAAAAAAGCACTCTCTCGTGCAACATTTTAGTATATTTGTGCATCTACAATAGTAGAAGGGTAGTTGATATTACCCCAAGCCCTATATTAAACCAATAAAAAACTGACTAACTATGAAACGATTTTTGGTGCTTATAACCCTGTTACTTAGTGTCGGGTTTTGTGCTTCAGCGCAATCGGTTAATCGTGTTGGCGAACTTCAAGATGTGATTTACTGCACAGATGGCAGTGTGTTGCGCGGTGTTATTGTTGACCAAATTCCCAATGTAAGTTACACCCTTCTCTCTTTAAATGGCACAAGGATTACCATTGACGCCCTCTCCATTGAGCGCATCGTCAAAGAACCTCCCTATACGCAAAGGATTGATGTTAATAACTATCACTACAACCCATACCTTGTTTGTAAATTTGACGAAGATGGTTTGCCAATCTATCCCCTGAGCGTGTCGGGCGCATTCTTTCGCTCGCTCGTATTCCCGGGTTGGGGACAAATCTACAACGGTCAGGGCATCAAAGGCTCGTTGCTCTTTGTTGGCTCGCTTGCGGGTATTTTTGGTATGACGATAGGAACTAATCTGGCGTCAAATGAAGACTTGGTGGGATATGGTAGTGCCTTGCTTTGGGTGGGTTGCTATCTCTATTCGATTATTGATGCCCCCGCCTATGCAGCACGATGGAATAAACAGCATGGCTTCAAGCTCAGTGGAGACTATTATATGAATCTCACACCCGCAGTTGGTGTTGTCGGTAGCGGTAGTAGTGCCAATACGGCAGTCGGAATGAATTTGTCTTTGACATTCTAAAAAAATGGCAGAAATAAATATATGCGGGCGAGTCTTTTGGGCTCGCCCGCAGTCGGTAGGCAGTAGACGGTTGGTATCTACCGCTCTTGTTTTTATGCGCAACCAAGTTGCGCAAAGTTCTTTGCCACTTTTGGTGGCAAAAGTGGCGCAAAAGCCACGCACCACATCTCTGGCGGAGGCGAGAGTCGCAAAGCCTAAAACAAACGCTACGCGGGTAAAGCGTTTACCGTCTTTGTTTCTTAACGGCTTTGCGACCCTCCCCAGCCGCGACCGACTAAGTCGGTCGCTTACCCGCCGACGATGCGAAGTGCGGATTTTAGGTGCGCCTATGGGGCGCGGGTATTAAAAAAGATACCCAAGAGAATTGAAAATTGAAAATTGAAAGTTGAAAATTATGGTGCACCTGCGGTGCAGGTATTAAAAAAGATACCCAAGAGAATTGAAAATTGAAAATTGAAAGTTGAAAATT
>JAZOWE010000004.1:0-185798 GCA_045659085.1 Tidjanibacter sp. | reverse complement strand
CAGCAAATTCATATAATTGTCCAACTTGTTTTAGGATTACACCAAACTGCATTTGCAAGGTTGCTTCATTTGTAATTTTGATGTCACCGTATGCAATTTTATTGCACAGAATAGAATACGAGATTTTTACAATCTCTTTTAGGCGTTCTTGTGGAGTCTTCATTGAGTCCATCTTTACAAAATCTAACCCATACGCTCCTCTATGGTGGGTTAATAAATAAGAAAGTGTGGAGTTGACTTCCGTTTATCTAACGAGAGGCTCTGGAATGCCCAACTGAAAATAAACGATACAAGACCCCACACTTGGATAGTATGGGGTGTACGCACAGAGAGTGCATAGCCACATAGCTATACAAGAAATGAGTGTTGTCGTTATCCTTTCAGTTGTGAAATTTTCCAGATTTCTCGTTAAGGATAAAAGCGAAAACACTTTCATCAAATATGTTGCGCCGAGGGAATAACACCCACGACACCACAAAATTAGTAAAAACTTCGCAAATGACAACACTCGTTCGGGGTCTTGGTCGGAGAGAATACAAAAATCTGCGCAAAAATTCGCCTCACAACACAACCGCCACTATGTTGTAAACAAAATCGGCGGTGAGTTGAATTTCACCGCCGAAAAATAACGGCTCACAAGTTGGAGCCCCATTTTTTTGTGCAATTTTTAGGACGACACCTATCAGTAGAAATTGGAGACATTGGCCAGCACCTCGTCGCGCGAAATATCGTCACTACCAAGCACCACAAGTCGCTCCACAACATTGTGCACCTCGCGCACATTACCCTTCCACTCCATATTCGACAGCTCCACCAAAGCCTCGTCTTTGATGTGCTTCGTAGGGATGTGATACTCCTCGCACAGAAGTTTGAGGAAGTGATTGACCAACAGCGGAATATCATCTCGGCGCTCCGAAAGAGGCGGAACACCCACCACAATGACACTCAGGCGATGGTAGAGGTCTTCGCGGAAGTTGCCACGAGCAATCTCGGCCACAAGATTCTTGTTTGTAGCCGCAATAACCCTCACATCGACATCTATATCCTTATCGCTACCCACGCGCGTGATTTTGCGCTCCTGCAACGCCCTGAGGACCTTTGCCTGAGCCGCCATACTCATATCTCCAATCTCGTCGAGAAACAGCGTTCCGCCTATGGCCTGCTCGAACTTACCCTTGCGCTGTTTGATGGCCGAGGTAAAAGCGCCTTTCTCGTGCCCAAAGAGTTCACTCTCTATCAGTTCGGAGGGTATTGCCGCACAGTTGACCTCCACAAAGGGCCCCTCGGCGCGGCGGCTCTGCATATGTATTTGTCGGGCTACCAGCTCTTTGCCCGTTCCATTGTCGCCCATAATCAGCACCCTCGCATCGGTTGGTGCGACCATCTGAATTGTGCGCCTTAGTCGGCAAGTTTGTGGAGATTCTCCGACAATTTGGTATCTCTGGCACGATTTTTTCCTTATATAGGGAGCGCGGGGGCTGCCGACCGAACTCTCCGACGATAGTGCCTCCCTTACGGATTTGAGCAACACCCCCACATCTACGGGCTTGGAGACAACATCCACTGCTCCGGCGTGGAAAAATTCTATAACCTCCGAAACAGAGGTTGTTGGTGAGAGTGCAATCCACGGCATCTCAAAGACACCGTGTTCGACACACTCGGGGGAGCCACAGATTACGAGCGAAATCTCGTCGAGGGGAGTTGTTGTGGTGGCGAGGGCGAGGTTTTCGGCAATCTGCACTGTGTAACCTTCGTGTTCGAGGAGCTCTTTGAGCGCATTACGCACTCCCCGCTGCGGGTCAATCACAAGGATTTTTGTCATATAAATTTGGTTTTATGGTTAATAATGTTGATTTGGCCTTGGCTATCCGGTCTGCATATACAAATATGTTACCAAAATGAGTGTTTGCTCGTAATAAATTCCAAAAAAATCAGTTATCTTTGTGGTCAAAGGTAATCTTTATATTTCAAAAATAAAATTCCATAGAGCACACTTAACTCTCTGAAATAGCGTATTTTGGCAACCATTTAGACTACTTTTATGACCAAATAGAACACTCCTTTGACAAGAGGAGGGATTTTCAAAAAGATTCAACACACAGTTTTAAGGATGAAAACCAACTACAATATCGAGCGCGAAAAGCTCCATCTACCCGAGTATGGCAGGCATATTCAGGATATGGTCGATGTGCTTATGTGCATCGAAAACCGCGAGGAACGCAACCTTAGGGCAAAGGCGCTGGTTGCCATTATGGCAAACATTCAGCAGGACTCAAAAGAGATGCCCGACTTCGAGCGCAAACTATGGGACCACCTCTTTATAATGTCTGATTTTCAGCTGGATGTAGATTCGCCCTACCCCAAACCCACGGCTGCAACAATTATGCCTCCCCCCAACCGAATGGAGTATCCTTCGGGCGGAATTGGAATGAAACACTATGGCAAAAATGTCAGAAATGCGATTCGTGCATTGGAGAAAATCAAGGACGGAGATACGGTCGACACGGTCATCTACAACCTTGCCCGATATATGCGTACCAAGAGTTTTGAGTACAATCAAGAGCATCCGGACAACTTGGTAATTATCAGGGATATACGAAAAATGGCCAATTATGATATAAATTTGGACGAAGAGGCTATCGGATTGATGAAAAGTGAATACAGATTGGACCATTTAGGCTATCAAAAAAAATCTGCACACCAACGAAAAAATGGAAAAATGCAGAAAAACAGTCGCCGAACAACCCACACCAAGTAATCTTGTTGCATAACCCAACCAACATTATTACCTTTGCTTAACCTTGTCGACACAAGGGCAAAACAGAACCTAAACACACAAGAAAAGATGATAAGAAAAAGCTTTGCAATAGCAATTCTCGCGCTCGCAGCCCTTTGGGGTTGCAACAACAATAAAGCAACTCTCGAAGGTGAATTTGCCGCCTGCCCCAATCAGACGGTTGTATTGGAGAGTATGGCTGCCAATGGTGCAATCGTAACAGACTCGGTGAAGACCAATGCCAGTGGCAACTTCAAAATGAGGGTTGCTCTCCAAGATGGCGAGCCTACATTCTTCAACCTCAGGTGTGCCGAGCGTTCCATTCCGCTCATTATTGCCTCGGGCGAGAGGGTTGTGGTAAACTCCGTACCCGGACTTATTGATGGTTATACCGTCGAGGGCTCGAAGGAGTCGGCTTTGGTGCGCGAGGTGAAAAACATTATGGGCTTTGGCGTGGCAAGGCTCGACTCGCTGACATCTGTTTACAATCAGACATCGGTCAAAAACTTGCAGCAAACCATCAACAAGGAGTTTGCTCGCGAGTACTACAACATCAAACGCAGCCAGATTGAGTTCATCGTTAAAAACGCCGGCTCGCTTGCTGCTATCTATGCTCTAAATCAGCGCATTCCTGGCGACCAAGTGCTCTTTGGTGGCGAAAAAGATATTGTCTATTTCCGCCTTGTTGCCGAGGAGGTTGAGAAGAACTACCCCACCTCTCCCTACCTTGCAGGCCTCAAAGCAACCATCAACCACTACGACAATCAGGTGGCTTTTGCCGACAAAATTGAGGAGGCGCTTGCTGCCGACCACGCGAACTTCCCCGAGATTGAGGTACCCAATATGTATGGTAAAAAGCAGAGCCTCACGGAGATACAAAAGGGCAAAGTATTGCTGCTCGACTTTTGGAGCATTGCCGACGAGAACGGCTCGTTCCGCAATGCCGAGCTGAAAGAACTCTACGCCAAATATCACGACAAGGGCTTTGAGATTTATCAGGTGTCGGTGGATACCATCAAACCCGCGTGGGTGGAGGTTGTGCAAAAGCAGAAGTTGCCCTGGGTGTCGGTTTGCGACTTTAAGGGTGCCGGCTCGTTGGCTGTGCAACTATTTGGCATTACGGGAGTTCCTCAGAATTTCCTCTTCGATAGGGATGGTAATATCGTGGCTCGCAACGCCTATGGCGACGACCTTGCAAAGGAGCTTAAACGACTGATTAAATAACCCACCAAAAACAAAATTACAATGTACTATTTTGCCTCGGATATGCACCTCGGAAGTGGGGCTCACGCCAACCCTCGCGAGCAAGAACGCGCGGTGGTGGAGTGGCTCGACAGGGTTGCCCCATCGGCCAAAGCCATCTTCCTTGTGGGTGATGTCTTCGACTTTTGGTATGAGTACAAAAGGGTTGTTCCTCAGGGCTTTACACGACTTCTTGGCAAGCTGTCCGAACTCACCGACCGAGGCGTGGAGATACACTTTTTTGTGGGCAATCACGATATGTGGCAGGGTGGATATTTGGAGCGCGAATGTGGCGTGAGGGTACACCACCAGAGGGAGGTCTTCGAACTCTATGGCAAGAGGGTAAGTATCTGCCACGGCGACGATATTTATGCCCGCTACTTGGGTGGTTGGACACGACTAATGAACTCCGTATTCCGCTCACGCACGGCTCGTTGGCTATTCTCGCACCTTGTGCACCCCGACTTTGCTATGCGCTTGGGCTTGGGTTGGTCGCACGGCAGCCGCAAATCCAAAGAGGTGGCAATGCCCTTTCTTGGTGCAGAAGATCCAATGGTGCAGGAGGCTGAACAACTCAATGGTAATGGCGAGAGAATTGATTTCTTCGTTTTCGGGCACAACCACTGCGCCGAAAGGATGAATTTGAAGAGTGGTGGCGAGGCTCTTTTCTTGGGACATTGGTTCTGTGGGGAGGTCTATGCATCGCTCGACGAAAACGGCATAATGACACTACATAAATAAGGTACATTCTTACCTTATTTTTCAACCAAAGAAAAGCACCTAAAAGACTATGAAACAATATCTTGACCTACTCAAAACAATACGCGATAATGGCGTTGTAAAAGGCGACCGTACAGGCACGGGCACAAAGAGTATTTTTGGCTATCAGATGCGCTTTAACCTTGCCGACGGCTTCCCTCTGCTGACCACCAAGAAGGTTTTCACAAAGGGTATCATCCACGAACTCTTGTGGTTCCTCAGGGGCGAAACAAACATAGGCTACCTTGTGAAAAACGAGGTGCACATTTGGGATAACGACGCCTACCGCTTCTATTGCGAAAGGTGTGCAACAATTGGCATAGAGCCCATCTTGCGCGAGGAGTTCTTGGAGAAGGCAAAAGGTGCCGAAGAGTCGCCTATTGAGGGTTACCGCTATGGCGATTTGGGCTCGGTCTATGGTGCGCAATGGCGCAGTTGGGGCACCCCAGACGGTAGGGTGATTGACCAAATCGAAGAGGTTATCCACACCATTAAGACCAACCCCAATTCGAGGCGCATGTTGGTGTCGGCGTGGAATGTTTCGGATGTGGAGGGTATGGCATTACCCCCCTGCCATGTGCTTTTTCAGTTCTATGTAGCCGACGGAAAGCTCTCGTGCCAGCTCTATCAGCGCAGTGCCGACACTTTTTTGGGCGTTCCATTCAACATAGCATCCTATGCACTCCTAACGCATATTATTGCTCAAATATGCGATTTGGGCGTCGGAGAATTTATTTACACTCTGGGCGACACACACCTCTATTTGAACCATTTTGAGCAGGTCGAGGAGCAACTCTCGCGCGAGCCTCGGGCCCTCCCCCGCCTAAGGCTCAACCCCGAGGTAAAGAGTATCGCCGAACTCCGTTTTGAGGACATCGAAATTGTGGATTACGACCCCCATCCCACCATCAAAGCCCCAATGTCGTTCTAAACGCTCACAGCAACACCCCAGTACTTACACTATGAAAAAATTGTTCCTCGCTCTGTTGTTGGCTGCAACTCTTACGCTTGGTGGTTGCGCCATAGGAAAGACGGTTGATTGGTATCCCGTTGACCTGATTATCTATGTCCAAGATTCTGAAGGCTCAGACCTACTCAATCCTCATAATAAAGATTTTATAGCCACCAAAGTTGAGGCTGAATGGTTGGGCAAAACATACACCTACAACCATCAGGTGGATGCAACAAAAGCATATATGCCCAATTTTTATGGGCTCGAACTCAAAGTGGACGATCGTGGCAAATATAGATTATGCTTTGGCGAATTGGGTGGCGATTCGGAGAGAGATGACGACCTCACACTTCGTTGGTCAGACGGAACAACCGATGTGATTCATTATAAAAACATAGTATATGAACTATTTGTAGAAGCAGTGAGAACCTATAAGCTCAATGGCGAGAAGTGTAATAACCCCATTGTAATTATCAAGTAGACAACACTTTACACATAATATGAAAACCAAAATCTCACTGATTGTTGCCGTGGCCGAAAACGGCATTATAGGAACAGGAGGCACAATGCCTTGGCACATAACCGAAGATTTTGCGCACTTCAAGGCTGTGACTCTCGGTCACTCGGTCGTTATGGGGCGCAAGACCTACGAAAGCATCGGGCGACCCCTGCCCCGCCGCCGCAACATTGTCATCACACGCAATAGCAACCTCTGTATTGAAGGTTGCGAGATGGCGACCTCGTTGGAGGCTACCCTGGCGATGTGCGAGGGCGAGGAGGAGGTTTTTGTTATTGGCGGTGGCGAAATTTACCGCCAGGCGATGCCGCTTGCCGACAAACTCTACATCACCCATGTGGGCGTGAGGGCGGAGGGCGACACCCGCTTCCCCGACATCGACCCCACGGTATGGCACGAGGTACGCCGCGAGGAGTTCGTCCGCGGCTCCGAATTCCCCCACCCCTTCTCCTTTGTAGACTATGAGAGATAACAATAGATGTATTAAAATTTAAGAAGCCACGAGGGGTTCCTCGTGGCCTCTTTGTTCGCACATTGGGCGAGATTATTTAGGTTGATGTATCCTTTTTGAATTGAAATTACCCACCATCCAAGGGGCAAAGTGCATAATAAGTTTCGAAATAATGGTTAGCAAACCAACTACCAACAAGAATAAACCCAAAGTAATCCAATCGTTGCCGCTATACCCAAGTCCAACTTTGCCCATAATTAAAATCAAAACCGTCAACAAACCGGTATTAAGATAGTAATAGGTAAGAGAGTTTTTACCAATGTAGGTCATCCATCGTATTCCTGCTGGCAGAAGCTTAACAAGGCTCACCATCATCCAGATTCCCAACAAAGAAAGAAACACAAATGTTGATACACCAACAAAAGATACCTGATCTACACCCAAGTTAAATAAGTATGTGGATTTATGTAGAACAAAGTGATCCAATGTGACACACAAAAAGTATACAACCACTGATAAAATTGCCTGCAACCACATTTTCTTCGATAATTTGTCTTCATAGCGCTTATATGTCAACCCCATAGCCAAGTAGAACAGCGCAACAAGACCTTTGTTTGCATTCCACGGAAGCGTTCCACAAAAATCCGTCAAGACAAAACCGCCCAAAACAAGGACAACACAAATAAGCCAAATTGTTTTCAGATTTTTTGTAAAGCGTAAAATTATAGCAAAAGTTATTTTAGCAACAGCCAATGCAGCAACAAACCAACTTGCATAACCGCCAAAAATATCCAAAAACATCGCCTCAAATGCAAGGTCATCACCACGAACAATGTGCTTGGGAATCCAAATAATTATCGTAAAAACGAAATAAGGGAAAAGCAGCTTTTTGCAGATAGAGCCCATCATTTTCTTAAAGTCAAAAGACTCTAATTTGATAAGATATCCTGAAATGAAAAAGAATACCAATAATCGAGTTGGCTTCATCAACTCCAAAAAAAGATTACTATTGCCTGTATAGTAGCTCCATGTGTGTGACAATATCACCATTAACATACAAAAGCATTTCCCATAATCAACCCAAGAAACCCTTTTCCTTGTCGAGTCGTTTGTCGTAATATTCATTTTGTCAAACAACCACACAGCCCCGATGTAGCCATTAATAAAGCAAAAAAGAAAGCGTGGAGCCGAAGACTTATTTTAGTTAGACAGGTCGTAGGACACCTTACAGATAAAATAAGCAACAGCCCACGCCTATACCCATAAGGGTATGACGCGGGAAGATGTTTGCCTATCCTCTCTGTTAATCGAATTTCCTACGTTCGTCTAACGAGAATAAACTTACACTTTCCGTGTGTTTTTCAATATGTTGCTACAAATGTAGCAACAATTTCCCAAAAACCACTTGGTCAGTAATCTTTTTTGCTGTTGCTTATTAGGTGTTTCGCCCGCAAAGTTCCGTCAAACTTTCCCCAAAAACAATATTGTAGAGCAAGTTTCTTTATTATAGCATGAGGTGGTCTGTGGATTTTTTGAGGGGCGGAAGAGAGTGATTATTAGGCGACTACGGTTGTGGGCGGCGATTGTCGCGCACCAAAAGCGCAAAAAATTTTGCAGAATTGGAAAAAACCACTACCTTTGCACTCGCAAATGTATCGCGGGGTAGAGCAGTTGGTAGCTCGTCGGGCTCATAACCCGGAGGCCGGAGGTTCGAGTCCTCCCCCCGCTACTAAAACAAACGGAGAGTCTTTTGGCTCTCCGTTTGTTTTTGCATTGGGGGAGGGCGAGAACCGAAGGTTCGAACCGACGCACGAAGCGAGAGCAGAGGCTGCTTGCAGACTATGCCTCGCAAGAAGGAGGAAAAGCAAATTGCTTGCAATTTGATTAGTCCTCCCCCCCGCTACTCAAAAGGAGAAACGAAAATGTTTCTCCTTTTTTCGTATCGGGGGTTGTCCCCCGACTATATTTATATTCCTCCTAAATCCCCCTTTGGCAAAGGGGGACTTCTCGGGTGGGGTTTCCCAACCACTCCACAAAAAGAACAACAACTGCAAAATCTTTCGAAAACAAGTTAGAGAGCTTGGTGCATTGCCCTGCTCAAAAAGGAGAAGCTTTCGGGTTTTCTCCTTTTTTCGTATCGGGCAAATATCATAAATACACCTATTTATATATAACACAATAGGAACCCTATTAAACTCACGGGTATTAAAAAAGATACCCGTGAACAAGGGGGGGGCAAGAGGGACAGGAGGGACAAGAGTGACAGGAGTGATAGGGGAAACAAGAAGAACAGGAAAAACAAGACTCCTATTTTTCCTGTCTTTCCTCTCGGGCGCCCCGCGCCCGCAGACGGTAGGCGGTAGGCGGTCGTCGGTAGACCAAAAACGCAGAGAGCGGGGGGGGGTGCCAAAAGAAGGAGCGGAGTCCGCAGTTTGCTTGACGCAAATGAGGAACTCCGCTCTCTGAATTTTGGTGCAAAAAGGTGCCGTAACGGCACTTCTATTATGGTGGTTATTATGAAAGTGAAAAATGCATAGAAGCGAGCGTATTTTAGGCGCACAAAAAAGCGACACCGCAGTTTACCAAGCACCACCAACAAGTGCATATTGTAGAGGGATTTTTGTGCCAACAAAAGGAGCGAGTCCGCAGCCTACTTGCGTAGGTGAGGAACTCGCTCTCTGAATTTTGGTGCAAAAAGCACCTACAAGATGCGCTTGGATTACTCGTCTTTCTCCTCTTCCTGATAAGCTTTAAGAAGTTTATCCTGAACATCGGAGGGCACCTGCTCGTAAGAAGCAAACTCCATAGTATAGTTTGCGCGACCGAGAGTAAGGGCGCTCAATGTAGTCGAGTAGCGATACAACTCTGCCAGAGGTACTCGTGCGCTCAGGCGGCTATATGCACCCTCGGCATTCATACCCATAATCTGTGCGCGACGACCATTGAGGTCACTCATAATATCACCCATATTCTCGCTGGGAACCAACACCTCAACATTGTAGATAGGCTCCAAAATCTTGGGACCTGCGTTGCGGAACGCCTCTTTGAAAGCGTTGCGAGCAGCAAGCACGAACGAAATCTCGTTCGAATCTACGGGGTGCATCTTACCATCGTAAATAACTACGCGGATGTCGCGTGCATACGAACCGGTGAGAGGGCCCTCATTGAGTTTATCCTTGATACCCTTCAAGATTGCGGGCATAAAGCGTGCGTCGATAGCACCACCAACGATTGCGTTGTAGTAGATGAGCTTGCCACCCCATTCGAGGTCGTACTCCTCTTTACCCTTAATGTTCACGAGCAAATCCCTGCCGTCAACTTTGTACTGTTTGGGCTCGGGCATACCCTCATAGTAGGGCTCAACAACCATGTGAACCTCGCCAAACTGGCCCGAACCACCCGACTGTTTGCGGTGGCGGTAGTTTGCAGCGGCCACTTTGGTAATGGTCTCGCGATAGGGAATCCTGGGTGCCAAGAACTCTACCTCAATCTTATTGTTGTTGAGATAGGTTTTCAGCAGGTTGATGTGCATCTCACCCTGGCACTGAACGATGGTCTGTTTCAACTCTTTGGAGTACTCTACCTTGTAGGTCAAATCCTCCTGTTTGATGCGGTTGAGAAGCTCGCCGAGTTTCTCCTCGTTGTTCTGATCGAGAGCGCGAACAGCTGCACGGTAGCGGGGTGCGGGGAATTTGATTTTCGAAATCTCTGCAAACTCGCCCACGCCAAGGGTGTCGTTAGCCTTGGAGCCTTTGAGTTTCACGGTGCAACCAATCTCACCAGCCACCATCTCGGCAACTTTCTCGCGTTTCTTGCCTGCAACAGCAAAAATCTGCGATACTTTCTCTTTGTTGCCGGTGCGGGGGTTAACCAACTCCATACCCTCGGTAAGCTTACCGGTCACTACGCGGAAGTAGCTAACCTCACCCACATGCTGCTCAACAGCGTTGCGGAAGATGAAGATTGAGGTGGGAGCCTCCGAGTCGCAAGGAACCTCGTTGCCCTCAACATCGATGAGCACATTTGCGTGTTTGGGATCGGGAAGAACATTGAAGATGAACTCCATGATGCGTTTCAGACCAAAGCTCTTCTTTGCCGAGCAGCAGAAGATGGGCATAAAGTCGCGGTTGGCAACACCGTCGCGCAAACCCTGACGAATCTCGTCTGCTGTGAGGTCGTTAGTCTCAAAGAATTTCTCCATAAGAGCCTCGTCGTTGATAGCAGCAGCCTCCAACAACTCGTTGTGGTAGTCCATAGCGCGATCCATCTCCGAAGCGGGAATCTCAACCTCCTCTTGGTTGCCATTCTCGTCTTTGGCTTTGTACATCTTCATTGTAAGAACATCAATGATAGCGTCAAAACCAACACCGGGATTTACGGGATACTGAACAACTACGGGTTTGATGGGCGAGCCGCTAACGAGCGAATCATAGACTTTCTCCCAAGTAGTACCCTCTTTGTCGAGCTGGTTTACGATACCTACAACGGGCATCTTGGCCTGTGCTGCGTAGCGGCTGTGAATCTCGCTACCAACATCGAAGCCATTGTGACCATTGATTACAAGTGCTGCGAGGTCGCACACTTTGTAGGCGGTAAATACGCCACCACAGAGGTCATCAACACCGGGGGTGTCGATAAAGTTGAACTTGTGACCCTGGAACTCGGTGTAGATAACCGAAGGGAAGATACTGCGGCCCTGAGCCTGCTCCACCTCGGAGTTGTCCGAGAGGGTGTTGCCAGCCTCAACAGTACCTTTACGGTCGATGATTTTACCTTCGAATGCGAATGCTTCGGCAAGAGTGGTCTTGCCGCTACCCGTGCCGCCAACGATAGCCACGTTGCGGAGGTTTTCAGTTTGATAAGTTTTCATTTGATTGTATTGATTAGTTATGTTAGTTTCAAGTTTGCCCAAATTTGAGCCCTCTAAGGTATAAAAAAATTTTCAATAATGACACAAAATTTACTTTTTCCAAATGTTTTTCATACCTTTGTTACCAAGATGATGGAGTTTTTCGAAAAAATAGAGAGCCTCAAAGGCTATATTAGCGGTGCTGGCAAACGCATCGCAATTGTCACACACACCAATCCCGACGGCGACGCCATTGGCTCTTCGTTGGCGTGGGGCGCGGTTTTGCGAGGGATGGGACACTGCGTCACAACGCTTGTTCCCAACCGCTATCCCGCTTTTTTGGATTGGATGGACGGCATTAGCGATATTGTCATCGCCAAAGAGCAACCCGAAGCGGCAATGGAGGCTATCAACTCTGCCGAGTTGGTCTTTGTTATGGACCTCAACAAAATTGACCGCCTCGATGCTATGAGCGAGCCTCTTATGGCGAGTTCGGCACCCCGAATTCTCATAGACCACCACCTTATGCCCCCCGATGACTACACCCTGCAATTCTCCTTCCCCGAGCTTTGCTCCACAGCCTTTGTGACCTATAAGATTGTTGAGGCGGTGGCGGGTGTTGAGGCCATCACAACCCCCATGGCAGAAAATCTATATGCGGGCATTATGACCGACACGGGCAACTTTGCATTCAGCTTTCTCACACCCGATTTGATGCGCTCGGTGGCGGTGCTTTTGGAGCGCGGACTGGATATTCCGAAGGTTTATAATGCAGTCTACAACTCCTACTCGGCCTCGCGCGTGAAACTGTTGGGCTACACACTGGGGCGTAAAATGGAGGTGTTGGCAAAGGGTAAGGCGGCCTATATGTCGCTCACCGAGAAAGAGATGCGTCGTCACAACTTCCAGCTTGGCGATAGCGAGGGTTTTGTGAACTACCCCCTCTCGATTGCGGGAATGAAGATGTCGGCGATATTCATCGAGACTCGCAAATTCATCCGCGTATCGTTGCGCTCGCGTGGCGACGAGGTGGATGTAAACATCTTTGCAAGACGATACTTTGGAGGCGGAGGCCACAAGAACGCTGCGGGAGGTAAATCTTTTGTTTCAATAGAGGAGACTATCGAGATTTACAAAAAAGCGGTGGTTGAATACTTCAATGAGATGGGTATTTAACCTACCCACACGCCCTACTATATTACATAGGGGGCGAGAAAATACAACTATTGTGCGTTTTGCGTTTTGATAAATGCGAGTAAGTAAGGGCAGAGATAACTTGATTTTCTTTGTCGAGAGGGAGCATTTTAGACAAAAAAATTTTTTTTTGTCGATTTTATATGTATCTTTGTGCGCTCAAATGAGCAAAACGAGCCCAGATGGCGGAATCGGTAGACGCGTTGGTCTCAAACACCAATAGGTTCACCCCTGTGCCGGTTCGACCCCGGCTCTGGGTACGGAAAAGACGGAAGAATTTGTTCTTCCGTCTTTTTTTTGTACCTTTACGGCAAAGAGTATATACTAAAACTAAAAACCATAAAAGACTATGTTCGCAAAACAGACTTACATTGCGCGCCGTAACGAGTTGCGCCGTCGTATGCCCAAGGGCGGTATTGTGGTGCTCCCGGGCAACAGCGAGGCACCTCGCAACTATTTCGACAACGCCTACGCATTCCGTCAGGACAGCACTTTTCTCTACTTCTTTGGCTTGCAGAATGCCGACCTTGTGGGCATCATTGACCTCGACGAGGAGCGCGACTACCTCTTCGGTAATGACTATACGGTAGACGACATCATTTGGATGGGACCCCAGCCCTCCATCAAGGAGTTGGGTGCAAAGGTTGGTGTGGAGAATACCGCGCCCTTTGCTGCGGCACGCGAGAAAGTGCAGGAGGCCATCCGTCAGGGCCGCAAGGTGCACTACCTTGTCCCCTATCGTGGCGACGGCACCCTGCTTATGAGCAACCTCACGGGTATTGCCCCCTCGCAGCACTACGCACACTGCTCGGCCGACCTCATCATCAATGTGGCGGCTATGCGCGAGGAGAAGAGTGCCGAGGAGATTGAGGAACTCGAAAGGGCCTTCGAGATTGGTTATGCAATGCACACCACCGCAATGCGTCTAACAAAGGAGGGTGTTTCGGAACGCACCATTGCGGGCGCTATGGAGGGTGTTACCCACCAGCTCGGCGAGGGTGTATCGTTCCACTCCATCGTGTCGCAACACGGCGAGACTCTCCACAACCACTCCCACGACGGCATCTGCACCAATGGTCGCCTGTTGCTTGTGGATGCGGGTGGCGAGAGCGTCAACAACTACTGCTCGGATCACACCCGAACATTCCCCGTCAGCGGCAAGTTCAGCCCCGTGCAGAGAGATATATATAATATAGTTCTTGCGGCGCACGACGAGGTGTTGAAGGTTGCTCGCCCCGGACAGTATATCGACCTCCACAATGTAGCACTCCGCACCCTTGCCGAGGGTTTGATTGGCGTGGGACTCATGAAGGGCAACGCCGAAGATGCGGTGGCTGCGGGTGCGGTAGGTATGTTTATGCCCCACGGCTTGGGCCACGGCCTTGGTATGGATGTACACGACTGTGAGGCTATGGGCGAGAGGGGTATGAGGGATTACTCCAAGATTCTGGCTCGTGCCGACGAGGTTGATACCTGCATTATGCGTAGTCGCTGGCGCCTGCGCCCAGGTACGGTGCTGACCGACGAGCCCGGCATCTACTTCATTCCCGCTCTCATCGAGCAGTGGAAGAGCGAGGGCAAGTGTCGCGACTTTATCAACTACGACAAGTTGGGAGCCTTCTATGAGTTTGGCGGTATCCGCTTGGAGGACGACCTGCTGATTACCGAAAACGGTAATGTGATGCTCGGCAAAGAGGAACACATCCCCATCACCATCGAGGAGATTGAGGCGTTTATGGCAAAGAACTAACAACAAAAAGATGAGGCTCGGAGTTTTTTCTGAGCCTCATCTTTTTTTTGGGGGGGCGACCGACGACCGACAGCAGGCGCAGGAGCAAAGAGTAGAGAGTAAAGAGTAATAAGGAGAGCCCTAAATTCCCTAAATTCCCTAAACTCCCTACCCCCCTAATCTTCTTAGCCCCCAGACCCCTTAAACCTCCTATGCTTCTTAGGTTTCTCTGCTCTCTCCGACCTCCTATTTCAAAAAATCGCGGAGTAGGGCGAAAATCGGGCGTGGGGATTTTGAAAATCCGAATCTTATGCGTACTTTTGCGCTAATTGGAAAAATAGTAATTTTTAATGCCTAACCTTAATGACAAGGTAACGCGCCGTATTAAGCCTGAGTGGCTGAAGATTAAGCTCCACGACGGAGAGGGTTTTGCCGAAGTTGCACACATTGTCGAAAGACACGGTTTGCACACCATTTGCAGCAGTGGTAAATGCCCCAACAAGGCCGAATGTTGGAGTCGCAAGACAGCAACATTTATGATTTTGGGTGACATCTGCACCCGAGGTTGTAAGTTTTGTGCAACGCCCACGGGCAAGCCGCTACCTATCGAACACAACGAACCCGAAAGGGTTGCAGAGTCCATTCGTCTGATGGGACTCCGCCACGCTGTCATAACCTCCGTCGATCGCGACGACCTTGCAGATGCAGGCGCCGACCATTGGCGAAGGGTGGTTGAGGCAATCAAGACTATTAATCCAAACACAACAGTAGAGGTACTACTGCCCGACTTTGACGGCAAGAGGGAGCTCATAGAGCTCGCACTCCAAGCAAAGCCTCACATTGTCGGACACAATCTCGAAACCGTTGAGCGCATAACACCCCTTGTGCGTTCGAGGGCGAAGTATCGCACCTCGCTCGAAGCACTCCGCATAATGTCCGAGAGTGGTATTCCCACAAAGAGCGGCATAATGCTCGGCCTTGGCGAGACTCACGAGGAGGTTTTGCAGGCACTCAGGGATTTGCGCCTGGCGGGTGTGGAGATTGTGACGCTCGGACAGTATCTCCGTCCTACGGCAAAGCACTATCCTGTGGATAGGTATGTGACCCCCGAGGAGTTCGACACCCTCAAAGAGGAGGCTTTGGCTATGGGCTTTAAGTATGTGGCAAGTGCGCCCCTTGTAAGGTCGTCATACTTGGCCGACCGCGCAGTGGAGGCTTGCCAAAAAGAGTAACAAAAAGGTGCAAGGATAGCTATGGAGTTGGATGTTGTAGATGTGGGCACAATGGGCTACGGCGAGTGCTGGGAGTTGCAACAGAGGCTCTTTGAGGAGGCTATTGCACAGAAGGCTGTGGGCGAAAAGCCCTCGCAGAGGGTGGTGCTTGTGGAGCATACGCCCGTATATACACTCGGCAAGAGTGGCAAGGAGAGCAACTTGCTTGTTGCCGAAGAGTTCTTAAAGAGTTTGGGTGCGGAGTTTTTCCACATCGACCGCGGAGGGGATATAACCTTTCACGGTCCCGGTCAGATTGTCGGCTACCCCATTTTGGATTTGAGCCAACTCGGTATTGGCTTAAAGGCGTACATCGACGCCATCGAGGGAGCTGTTATTGCGACAATGGCCGAGTGGGGCATCACTTGCCAGAGGGTTGAGGGTGCCGCCGGAGTGTGGATTGTCGAGAGTGGCAAGCCTATGCGAAAAATCTGCGCCATTGGTGTAAAATCCTCGCGGTGGGTTACGATGCACGGCTTTGCGCTGAATGTAAACACCGACCTTAGGTGGTTTGAACTTATCAACCCCTGTGGATTTACCGACCGCACGGCGACCTCGATGGAGAGGGAGTTGGGCGAGAAAATCAGTGTTGAGAAGGTCAAGGAGCGCCTCCTCTCACACCTTGCTAAGAAATTAGATATTAATAAAATAAATACTAAAAGATTATGCCAATTGATAAGCGTTGGGTAATCAAGCCACAGGGCGAGAGCGAGAAGGTGGCAAACCTTGCTTCGCAACTCAACATCCCCCCTGTGCTTGCCAACTTACTTGTGCAAAGAGGCATAGCAACCTACAACGAGGCTACGAGGTTCTTTAACCCGAAACTCTCCGACCTCCACGATCCATTCCTGATGAAGGATATGGACAAGGCTGTGGAGCGCATCGATAGGGCTGTCAAGACCGGCGAGAAGATTATGGTCTATGGCGACTACGATGTGGATGGTTGTACGGCTGTTGCGTTGGTCTACACATTCCTGCGCAGCAGAGGACATCAAAACCTCACATTCTACATCCCCGACCGCTATACGGAGGGGTATGGCATTTCGATACCGAGTATCGACTATGCCGAGCGTAAAGGTGTGAGTCTTGTTATCGCACTCGACTGCGGTATCAAGGCGGTTGAAAAGGTCGCCTATGCCAACAGCAAAGGGATTGATTTCATTATTTGCGACCACCACCTACCCGGGGACACCATCCCCGAGGCGGTAGCCGTTTTGGACCCCAAGAGGGAGGATTGCCACTACCCATTTGACGAACTCTCGGGTTGTGGTGTGGGCTTCAAACTTATGCAGGGCTATGCCCAAAAGAAAGGCATTCCTTTTGGCGAAGTCGAAAAACTCCTCGATTTGGTTGTGGTGAGTACTGCTGCCGACATCGTGCCCCTCACTGGCGAGAACCGCATCCTTGCATACTATGGTTTGCGCCGCCTCAACGAGGCTCCTCGCAAGGGTTTGAGCTCGGTTATCCGCATCTGTGGCCTGGAAAAACACCAAATCACCATCGACGACATCGTCTTCAAGATTGGTCCCCGCATCAATGCCGCAGGTAGGATGAGGGTGGACCCCGACGACCCCGACGCAGCACCCTCGGGCGGCCACAAGGCTGTGGAGATGCTCATCGAAAGGGACGAGAAAGAGGCGGAGAAGTGTGGCGACATCATTGACGAGTTCAACCAGAACCGCAAGAGTATTGACCGCAATGTAACACAGGAGGCGCACGACATTATCGAGAGCAATCCCGATATGAAGGCGCACAAGAGTATCGTCATCTACAATCCCAAGTGGATGAAGGGTATTGTGGGCATTGTGGCTTCGAGGCTCATCGAGACATACTACAAACCCACCGTTGTGCTCACAATGAGCAACAACTTTGCGACAGGCTCGGCTCGTTCGGTTGCGGGCTTCGACCTCTATCAGGCTGTGGAGTCGTGCTCGGATTTGTTGGAGAACTTTGGTGGTCACATGTACGCCGCAGGTTTGACAATGAAGCCCGAGAATGTGGAGGAGTTCACTCGCCGCTTCCACGCCTATGTGGAGGAGCACATCGACCCCACACTGCTTGTTCCTCAGGTGGACATAGACTCCGAGTTGTTGTTTAGCGACATCACCCCCTCGTTCAGGGCAGTACTGTCGCGCTTCCAACCCTTCGGCCCCGGCAATACGGCTCCCGTATTTGTAACAAGGGGTGTGAGCAATAGGGGCGACGCCAAACTTGTGGGTGCCGAGCAGGAGCACATCAAAATGGACCTTACGCAGAGACAGAAACCCAATACCACAATAGGCTCCATCGCCTTCCAGCAACCCTCGCACTATGAGTGGATACGCAACGGGCGCCCCATTGATGTGTGCTACACGATTGTCGAGAACCACTACCGAGGAGTCACAACCCCTCAGTTGAGAATCAAGGACATCAAACCTCTGAGATAAAAAGAGCAGGTGGCTAACCTATTAGGTTGGCCACTTTTTTTGTGTACGCCGAATATTGTCGCACAATTTTTTGTAGACCAAAAGCGTTCTGTGTTAAAGAATAATTTGTATATTTGTGATACTCATACATTTGTGTGTGAAACATTTATATCAAAAGTACAAAAACCCAAAAAACCACAAAAATTCTAAACAAAATGAAAAAACTCATCATTACTTTGGCAGCGTTGGTTGCAGCAACCGGCGCATTTGCACAACTTAATTTTGGTGTGAAAGCGGGCGGCAACCTCGCAACTATCAGCGGTATGACTTCGGAAGAGAATGGTCTTGATTGGGGTGACCTCGGCAAAGTAACCCCCAGCCAGTCGATGAAAATAGGCTTCAATGTAGGCGCGTGGGCTGAGTATATGGTTATGCCTATGTTGGGCGTGCAGGTTGAGGTAAACTACTCGTTGCAGGTAAATACCAAGGTTGAAACCAGCAGTAGTGTTCTGGGCTCGGCAGCGACCACAACCACCGACACCGCTTGGAGCGCAGGCTACATCAATGTACCCATCTTGGCAAAGGCTCACTTTGGCAACATTGCAGCTTTTGCGGGTCCTCAGTTTGGCTTCGCAACCGGCTTTAACACCAAGACCACCACAACTACCGAAAAGAACACCAATATCGGCAACCCCGAGGCCGTTGAGGATTACAGCGGTTTCGACCTCTCGTTGGTGCTTGGCGCGCAGTACAAACTGACCGACAATATCGGTGTTGACGCTCGCTACAACATTGGACTCACCAATGTATTCCCCACCCTCAAAAATGACGAGGGCGAGGTTACCCGCGAGGGCTTTGGCAAACAGGGCGTTATCCAACTTGGCGTGTTCTACGAGTTCTAGAACCAAGCCACCACTCTTTTTGCAAAGACAACTCCGACACTCCTTTGTGAGAGTCGGAGTTTTTGTTTAACTTTGTGGGAGAAAACAACCCAAACAAAGATGAAACAGACAAAGAAATTAACCCTTCTGGCAATTTGTAGCGCACTCATCGCGCTCTGCCAGCCCGCTTCGGCACAAACTTTTTCGTTTGGCGTAAGAGATGGTGTTTCGCTTTCGTGGTTGGTGGGCATCGACAACACCACACCAATGCCGGGTTTGTATGCCGGCTTTACGGGCGATTTCCGTTTTAACGAAAAGTGGGGCGTTGGATTGGATGTAACCCTCTCGGAGCAGGGCGTGTATTGCAACGAGAATGGCGACGGAGTGACAATAGGCTACTCGCTCGACTACCTCAACATCCCCCTTGTGGCTCATTATAACATTCCATTTGCGGGCGACGGACGCTTTTTGAAATTCTCGGCAGGCATTCAGGCGGGCATATTTCTGAACGCCACCTACGAGTACTTCGCGCCCTCGGTGGTTAGCGACGAGCTTGTGAGTGGCAACGGCTCTCTCGATTACGACTCGTTCCACCCCTACGATCTTGGCGCAACTGTGGGTGTTGAGTGGGGCATTGGAGTTTGGGGAATAGGGGTTGCATCTGTGGAGGTGAGATATACCTTGGGTATTACCCAAACCCACAACGGAATTGCCAACACACTGAACGGATATTACTACATTTCCGTACCCGATAATCGCAACTCCGTACTCCAAATAGGCACCGTTTTCCGCTTCTAAGTTTTGCACGCAAAAATAAGGTACATTTTTGAAATACAAGAAGGTCTAAACCGTTTGGTTTAGACCTTCTTAGTTATATATCACTTGCCCTATTTTATGCGCTTGAAAATAAGGTAAGTTCCGCCCGCCAAAGCGATAATCAACAGCATTGCAATAATCCAGCCATTGTCCCAATCGAGGAAGGGCATCTTCTTAAAGTTCATACCATAGATACTCGCCACCAAAGTTGCGGGGAGGAAGACCACCGAAGCGAGTGCCAAAATCTTCGAAGAGTTGTTCTGCTCGATGGTAATCAGGCCCAGCGCCGTATCCTGCAAGTAGTCCAGACGCTCAAAGCTGAAATCGGCGTGCGAGATAAGCGACTGCACATCCCTCATCATAAGTTGCAGACGGGGATAGATATCGTTGGGGAATCGCTCACTTCGCTGAATACCCGAGAGGATGCGCTGACGGTCAAAGATGTTCTCTCGAATCAACATTGTCTGCTCCTGCAAGCTGTTGATGCGGGTAATGTCGCGCTTATCGACCTCGCCATCCACCGAAATCTCTTTGCTCAGCGTGGCAATCTGCTTGGCAACATTCTCCACAAGGTCGGCGTCGGCATCAATCCTCACCTCCAAGATGGAGATAAGCAGATGATAACCTGTATTATATGCACGAGTGTTCATCTGCAACCTCTTGGCTGCCTCGTTGAAGGTGCGGAACTCGGCATTGCGGGTGGTAATAAGCACACCCTCGCTCACAATAAACGACACGGGCTCGACAGTAAAACCATCGGCCGAGGGCACAAAGAAGTTCGTATTTGAGAAAATTGCATTCTCCGTCTCGGAGTACTTCGAAGTCGACTCAATCTCCTCTATCTGCTGACGAGTCAGAAGGTTGAGTTCCATAAAATTCTCCACCGCCTTGCGCTCCTGAATGGTGGGCGAGAGGAGGTCTATCCACAAAATGTCGTCGTAGCCGAGCTCATCAAAGAGTTTGATGTCGGCTTCGCGCACTATTTTGTTGTATTGTTTGAGGTAAATTGTAATCATTGTATAGGCTGTTCGGATTTAGAGGTGACCGTGTTTCCCTTAAATTGTCCGAATGGACAGCCGTCAGTGGAGCGTCTTCGCCCCCTGCGGCTCCTTATTTCAGTCAGCCCGGGTTGGCGTGGGAGGCAGCCTTTTTGAGTTTTTTCCAATGGGCCTCCAATGCCGTATGTTTTTTAGCGTCAAACAGATAATCAACCGTTGTTGTGAGGTATGTGTAATCCTCAATTTTGGGACACTCGGCCTGTGAAAGCAGTGCCTCATAGATGCGCTCCACGCCACAAGTGAGTGCCTTCTCAATCTCGTCGAGCACCTCCAAGGGGGTATCCTCGCGTGCGAGCAACACACCATAAACAGGCGCATCGGGAGCCACACCCCACTCGTCGGCAAGGCTCAACGAACCTCCCTTCTCGGCGGGTGCAACACAGAAATCCGTAACAATCTTCACGCCCTCTGCTGCGCGTGCAACATCGGACGAGAGGAGTGCCACATCGACACGCCCTTCGCGAAGAGCATCCAAAATTTCACCGTGTGAAAGAAGCGCGACCTCGGCCGTAAGCGTTTTAGCCGAGCGCAAGCCATAGACCAATGGCACTGCGCTGAGAGTCGCAGGGGCTGCAAATTTTACTGACAGGGACATCATCCATTTCCTTTTTTGCCATTAGTTCAACTTTATTTTGAGTGGTCGGAGAGCGTTTAAGCCCCTTTCCAACTCACAAAAGTACAAAGAAAATTGAAAATTGAAAATTGAAAATTGAAAATTTTGGTATTTGGGGGGAGTTTTTGGGGGATACGAGGGGATTTTTCAGGCTTTGCGAAAGAGGTGTTACCCTGCTCACAACCCCACCATACCCTCTCTTTATTTTCGATTTTCCACTCTCAAATATCCATTTTTTCACTTCTCTTCTATATTTCATATAGAAAATCCAAAACAAATGCCTATATTTGCCCCAAATAGACACTTTCAAAACTAAAACTCAGTAAAAATTCAATGAAAAAATTAACCTTTTTGGCATTTTTCGCTTCTTTAATGGCAATGGCTACATCGTGCAATTCAAACAACGCCAACGACTTCCAGTGGCAAATCGACTCTTTCGACGACATCAAAGTGCTGCGCTACAAGGTGCACGGCTTTGAGGATTTGACACTCCAAGAGAAAGAGCTTATCTACTATCTCAATCAGGCTTCGCTCTGGGGTAGGGATATTATGTTCGACCAGAATTTCAAATACAACCTTGCTATCCGTCGCACCCTCGAAGCAATCTACACCTCCTACGAGGGCGACAGGGAGTGCGAAGAGTGGCAGAAATTCGAGAAATATCTCAAAAAAGTGTGGTTTGCAAACGGCATTCACCACCACTACGGCAACGACAAATTTGTTCCCGAGTTCGGTCGCGACTACTTTATGGGCGAGCTAGTGGCAAAGAGCAATGCCAACCTCTTCCCCGTTGAGGCTTTCGGCTCGAAGGTACTCTTGCTCGACACCATTGTGCCCATCATCTTCGACCCCGCGCTCTACCCTTCGAGGAATGTACAGGCAGGCGTTGACGATGTGCTCAAAGCCTCGTCGATGAACTACTACGAGGGCCTCACTCAGCCCGAGGCCGAGGCTTTCTATGCAGGAATGGCAGCAATTAACGACCCCCGCCCCATCTCCTATGGTCTGAACAGCAAACTCGTGAAGAAGAACGGTAAGATTTACGAGCAGACCTACAAGGTTGGCGGTATGTACTCCAACGCATTGGAGCAGATTTGCTATTGGCTCGAAAAGGCCGCAGGCGTTGCCAACGAGCCCCAGAAATCGACCATCTTGAAACTCGTGGAATACTACCAGACCGGTAATCTGCGCAACTTCGACGAGTTCAACATCGCTTGGACCAAAGACACAGAGAGCCTTGTGGACTTTGTGAACGGCTTTACCGAAGACTATGGCGATCCCCTTGGCCGTAAAGGCGCTTGGGAGGGTATCGTAAACTTCAAGAGCTTGGAGGCTTCGCGCCGCACCGAGCTTATCAGCGACAACGCTCAGTGGTTCGAGGACCACGCGCCCATCAACCCCGCATTCCGCAAAGCAGAGGTTAAGGGTGTGTCGGCAAAGGTTATCACCGCAGCAACTCTTGCGGGCGACGCATATCCCGCAACCCCCATCGGTATCAACCTCCCCAATGCCGACTGGATTCGCAAAGAGCACGGCTCGAAATCGGTAACTATCGACAACATCACCGAGGCTTATGCCGAGAGTGGCAAAGGTAGCGGTTTCAACGAGGAGTTTATGCTCCGCGCCGAGGATCGCGAGCTCCAAATCAAATATGGCACCCTCAGCGACAACCTCCACACCGACATCCACGAGTGCCTTGGTCACGGTTCGGGACAGCTCGCTCCCGGTGTGAAGGGTGGCGAGCTTGGCAAATACACCTCCACACTCGAAGAGACTCGTGCCGACCTCTTTGGTCTGTACTACCTGGGCGACGAGAAACTCGTAGAGCTCGGTCTTGTACCCTCGTTCGAGGCAGCCAAGGCTCAGTATGCAAAGTACATCATGAACGGTATTATGACTCAGTTCTCGCGTATCGAGCTCGGTAAAGATGTTGTTGAGAGCCACATGCAAAACCGCAAACTCATTGCCGAGTGGTGCTACGAGAAGGGCAAGGCAGAAAATGTTATCGAGTGGGTTAAGCAGGACGGCAAAACCTATGTTGTTGTGAACGACTTTGTACGCTTGCGCGAGCTCTTTGGCGAGATGCTCTACGAGATCCAGCGCATCAAATCGGAGGGCGACTTCGAGGCCGGTAAGGCTCTCGTTGAGAAATATGCCGTGAAGATTGACCCCGAGTTGCACAAAGAGGTGTTGGAGCGCTACGCTTCGCTGGGTATCAAACCCTATTCGGGCTTCATCAACCCCATCTATACCCTTGTTGAGGAGGATGGCAAAGTTGTGGATGTTAAGATTGAGTATCCCGACAACTACATCGAGCAGATGCTCTACTACTCGGCAAACTACTCCAATCTGCCCACTCTGAACTAATTTAGATTTTTACTACCACAGAAACCATTATGAAGGGACTCTATATCGGAAATAGGTTTGTGCGCTGGGAGATACCGACAATTCTTCTCTCGGCCATCGTCATCGTAACCGTCTTGTTTGCGAAGTGCTCCTCGGGGGGCAGCGACACAGAGCGCGATGGGCAAAAAGAGCCCGAGGTGGAGTTGCTCTATGGTTTCGATACAAGCCAATATGAAGTACTGCACGGCGAGGTGGAGAGTGGTCAAACACTCTCCCACCTGCTGGACAGCTACACCAAGCGTGGCGACATAAACCGCATCTACACTCAATCAAAGCCACACTACAATTTCAGCAAGATGAAGGTTGGCGACGAGTGGACTATTTTTGCCCAGAGCGACTCGCTCGGTCTGCACCTCAGACACTTTGTCTATGAGTACAGCAACCGCGATATGCTCTTCGTGTCGCTCATTGGCGACAGCCTCGCCATCCACACCGAACAAAAGGAGGAGAAACTCGTAAGGCGCAAAGTCACCGCCAGCATCGAGAGCTCGCTCTGGAACTGCCTTGTGGCACAGAATATCCCCGGCGAATTGGCTATCAAGATGGAGGACATTTATGGTTGGAGCGTCGATTTCTTCGCCTTGCACGAGGGCGACACCTTCACGGTGGTCTTCGATGAGAGGTATATTGACGACAAGAGTGTGGGAGTGGGCACCGTGTGGGGCTCGAAGTTTACCCACGCTGGCAAGGACTACTACGCGATACCCTTTGAGCAAGGTGGAAAACTCAGTTATTGGGACGAGAGTGGTGCAAGTATGCGCAAGCAGTTCCTCAAAGCGCCTTTGAAGTTCACACGCATCAGCTCCAAGTTCAACCCCAACCGCCTCCACCCCGTCTATAAGGTACGCCGTCCCCACCTTGGTGTAGACTATGCAGCACCTACGGGTACCCCTGTTGTAGCCATTGCCGACGGTACAGTTACGGCCAAGTATTGGGATAAGAAGGGTGGTGGCAATGTGTTGAAACTCAAACACACCAACGGATATACGAGTTCCTACCTCCACCTGAGCAAATATGCCAAGGGCATCAGCGT
Source organism: Tidjanibacter sp. (assembly GCA_045659085.1). GTDB lineage: Bacteria > Bacteroidota > Bacteroidia > Bacteroidales > Rikenellaceae > Tidjanibacter. The sequence goes on along the minus strand of JAZOWE010000004.1, from coordinate 160,846 downwards.
AGGTACTCGCGTGTCGCAGGGACAGACCATCTGCTATGTGGGCAATACGGGCACCTCAACAGGTCCCCACCTCGACTTCCGCGTTTATAAGAACGGCAAGGCGATAGACCCATTGAAGATTCCCTCCAACCCCGTAGAGCCTATCAAGAAAGCCAACATTGACGAGTTCAACACCATTAAGGCTAAGGTTTTGGCCGAGCTCGAAGGCGAAGTGTCGGCAAAAGATAGACTCACGGCCTACGACCTCTTTCCCGAAACCCGCTCCGAGATAAAACTCACCGCTGCGGACTCGGTGCGTATGAGAGTTGAGGATGGCGCAATGTATAAGGCGCTGGGAAAGGTCAAGAATTAAGGCAGAGCAAAGGCTACACTAAAGTTTTTGGTAGCACCTTTTTACAAAAAGGCGTCAGAATGACGCTCTTGTGCTGGGAATACTAAATTAAGGCGTAGCAAAGACTACACTAAAAGTTTTTGGTAGCACCTTTTTACAAAAAGGTGCGAAAAAGAATGTGGAGAGATAAGAAAATAGGAGTTGTGATTGTTGCGGGGGGTAGTGGTAGCCGTATGGGTACTGCTGTTCCCAAGCAGTTTTTGAGATTGGGGGAAGAGCCCATTCTCGCCCACACCGTGCGCAAATTCAGGCCCTATGCCGACCACATTGTTGTTGTATTGCCTGCCGACCAACGGGAGTTGTGGCAAGAACTCACCGAGGAGTGTGGCCTTGTGGGCACACACACCGTTTGCGAGGGGGGAGCCACCCGCTACGACTCCGTAAAGAATGGTTTGAGTGCTCTGGGCGAGGGGTGCGACCTTGTGGCCATACACGACGGAGTACGACCTTTGGTGTCGGCAGCGATGATTGAGCGGGGCTTGGAGTGCGCCAATAGTGGTGGCTCGGCAATTCCTACGGTGGGTGCTGTGGACTCGTTCCGCATCTCAACAAACGAGGGTTTGAAGGTTGTTGACCGCAACCTACTGAGGGCGGTGCAGACTCCCCAGATTTTTGATATGACACTACTCCGCAATGCCTACCAGAGGGATGTAGAGGATAGTTTTACTGACGATGCTACGGTTGTGGAGGCTTCGGGTGCGACCTTGTGCTACTACGAGGGCGAGAGGAGCAATATAAAGATTACCACGCCCGAAGACCTTGTGATTGCCGAAGCTTTTGTGAGGGAATTGCTAAAATAGGGCGTAGCAAAGTAGTATAGAGATACGAAGTATCTCGCAAAAGTTTTTGGGCGACTTTTGTGCCAGAGTGGCACTTTTGTGCAGGGATTGCTAACAAAAATCGTAGCAAAGTCTACACTAAAAGTTTTTGGGCGACTTTTGTGCCAGAGTGGCACTTTTGTGCAGGGATTGCTAAAATAAGGCGTAGCAAAGTAATACAGAGATACAGAGTATCTCGCAAAAGTTTTTGGGCGACTTTTGTGCCAGAGTGGCACTTTTGTGCAGGGATTGCTAACAAAAGTCGTAGCAAAGTCTACACTAAAAGTTTTTGGGCGACTTTTTACAAAAAGTCGCGAAAGAAAAAGGCGCAAAAAGGTAAATGAATGTAAAGTTCAAATATGGCGGGTTTGATGGCCGGGTGTGGTGGATATCTGCCGTATGTGTGTTATTGACGGGTGGTGCTTTGGCCGCCTTGTGGATGACGGCAGGTGGTGCCTATTACCTTGCGGCGTGGGTTAGTATGGCGTGCGCAGTGATTGTTGCGCTGTGCTTGTTGTCGGTGCCACGACGCATAATTGTTGGCGACCACGAGCTGGAACTCAGGTGCCTTGTGGAGACCACCTACATACCTCTGTCGAGCATTGCCGATGTGGAGGTTTTGGAGAGCGATGGACTCCGTAGAAAAGTTCCGCTGGTGGGAATTTACGGCTTTGGGGGCTACTATGGTCGCTATGTTGATCTGAAAACGGGAAGACTGCATAGGGTTTATGCCACCAGGCGAACAAAGTGCGTGGCCATACACACCTCCAAACGACGCTATGTGGTTAGCTGCAACGCCCCCAAGCTGCTGCGAAGTATGATACTTAGCGCAAAGGCCCGTGACTCCAAGGAGGCATAGAGCGCAACAACACAAGGGAGAACACAAGGGAGAACAAGAAAAAACGAATATAAATTTGGGTATTATTATGGGTGTATTTAAGAGCATAGCCGCAGGGCTTTATGGCGCGGGGGTTGGTTTTCGCAACTGGCTCTACGATATGAAGCTGCTGCGTAGCGAGTCCTTCGATATTCCGATAGTGTGCATTGGAAACATCGCGGTTGGCGGTACGGGCAAAACCCCGACTGTGGAGTTCCTACTCAATAGGCTCTCGGGCGAATACCGCATTGCCGTATTGTCGAGAGGCTACCGCCGTCGCACAAAAGGGTATATCGAGGTGGGGGTTAATGACTCTTTTTTGAGGGTGGGCGACGAGCCCAAACAGATTAAGCGCAAATTTCCCGATGCGGTTGTTGTGGTGTGCGAGAAGCGCACCGAGGGTGTTAGGCGCATTATGGCGGAGCACCCCGAGGTAAACCTCATCCTTATGGATGATGGCTTCCAACACCGCAGCCTAACGACAAAGGTCAATATCCTTCTGTCGGACTACTCCCTGCCCCCCTACAAAAACCGTATGCTCCCCGCAGGAACACTGCGCGACACACCCTCGCAGCTCTATCGTGCGGATATTTTGCTCATAACCAAGACACCCAAGACAATGTCGCCCATCGAGCGCAACATTGCCAAACAAGAGCTTAAACCCTCGCCCTATCAGGCTATTTTCTTTACGGACACCAAGCAACGCGAGCCTCGCCCAGTATTCTCGGATGTTGCGCCCGAGCACATACCCTTGGGAAGCAAGGTGGTAGCTATGGCGGGCATTGCCAATCCCGACAAGTTCTTCGACTCGCTGGCGGACAAGTACAATGTTGTGGAGCGCCTGGCGTATGGCGACCACCACATCTATAAGGTTAAGGAAATTAGGGCTCTGGCGGAGATTGTGGCTCGCCACGGCGAAGGTACGGTTGTTGTAACAACCGAGAAGGATGGCGTGAAACTAACATCGCGCAAACACATCCCCAACTCGCTCCAAAAGGCGCTCTTTGTGCAGCCCATAGAGCTCAACTTCCGCGACGGCGACGCAAAGGAGTTTGTTGACAGATTGAAAAAGGAACTTAAAAACAAAAAACTATGATAAACACTATTAAACAGACAGCGGAATTTATCCAGCAGAAGGTAAACTTCACTCCCGAGGTAGGTATTATTCTCGGTACGGGTTTGGGAGGTCTTGTGAACCACATCGAGATTGCCCACACTCTCCCCTACAACGAGATTCCAAACTTTCCCGTTTCGACCGTCGAGGGCCACGCAGGAAGGCTTATTTTCGGCACACTTGGTGGTAAGAGGGTTGTTGCGATGCAGGGTAGGTTCCACTACTACGAGGGTTATGCTCCCGAACAAGTTGTATTTCCAGTGAGGGTTATGAAGATGCTTGGTATCGAAAACCTCTTTGTGTCTAACGCAAGTGGCGGTATCAACTCGTCGTTCCGCGTGGGCGACCTGATGGTCATTACCGACCATATCAACCTCATCCCCAATGTGCTCATCGGCAAGAACTACAACGAACTCGGCCCCCGTTTCCCCGATATGAGCGAGCCTTATAGTCGTGCACTTGACGCGCTTGCTACGGAGGTGGCTGCCGAAAAGGGTATTAAGTTGCAGTATGGCTGCTATGTGGGCACAACGGGCCCAACCTTCGAGACTCCCAAGGAGTATGGATACTTCAAGGCCATTGGTGGCGACGCTGTGGGTATGTCCACCACCCCCGAGGTTATTGCTGCTCGACATATGGGACTGCCCGTATTCGGCATTTCGATCATCACCAACGCTGCATTCAGTGGTCAGAAATCGACGCACGAAGAGGTGCAGCAGGAGGGTGCAAAGGCCGAGAAGCGTATGAGCGCACTCATTGTGGGTATGCTCGAAAGGATGTAACAGACTAAACAACCCGAAGAAACTATGATTAACGCAATAAAACAGGCGGCTCGCTACATCGACGAGCGCACACAATTCACCCCCGAGGTGGGTATTATTCTTGGTACGGGCTTGGGAGGCTTGGTGGAGAAGATTGAGATTGAGCACTCAATCCCCTACTCGGAAATTCCCGGTTTCCCCGTTTCGACCGTCGAGGGCCACAGCGGCAGACTCATTATGGGTGTGCTGGGTGGCAAGAGGGTGGTAGCCATGCAGGGTAGGTTCCACTACTACGAGGGCTACACCGCACAGCAGGTGGTCTTCCCCGTGAGGGTTATGAAGTTCCTCGGTATTAAGACTCTCTTTGTGTCCAATGCTGCAGGCTCGATGAACTCCACCTTCCGCGTGGGCGATGTGATGGTCATCAACGACCACATCAACCTCATCCCCAACCCGCTGATTGGTCGCAACATCGACGAACTCGGCCCCCGCTTCCCCGCAATGAACGACGCCTACAACCCCGAGCTCATCGAGAGGGCTACAAAAATTGCCGAGAGGGAGGGTATAAAGCTCCAATATGGTTGCTATGTGGCACTTACGGGCCCCACCTTCGAAACCCCCAAGGAGTATATGTGGGTGAAACTCATCGGTGGCGACGCTGTGGGTATGTCCACAGCACCCGAGGTTATCGCTGCAAGGCATATGGATATCCCCGTGTTTGGCGTGTCGATTATTACCGACACAATGGAGAACACCTCCATCTCGCACGAAGAGGTGCAGGAGAATGGCAAACTCGCCGAGAAGAATATGACCAAGCTCTTTACGGAATTACTCAAAACACTCTAATAACCCCAAAATAAGCAAAGACTACAATGATTAACAAAGTTATACTTGTTGGTAATGTGGGTGCCGACCCCGAAGTTCGCACCCTCGAAAGTGGCGTTAAGACCGCCCGTGTAAGGCTCGCAACCTCCGAGCGTTTCTTCAACCGCGAGACTCAGCAAGCTACCGAGCACACCGAGTGGCACACCCTGACCGTGTGGCGCAATCTGGCCGATGTTGTAGATAAATATGTGCGCAAAGGCTCGCAAATCTATGTGGAGGGCCGCCTCCGCACCCGCGAGTGGACCGACCAAGCCGGCAACAAACGCTACTCGACAGAGATTATGGTGGACGAGATGAAACTCCTCGGCAAACGCGAAGGCGGTGTGGCACCTCAGGCAGGAGCTCCCGCACCAAGCTATGGCGCAGCGCAGACCTACACCCCCGCACCACAGCCAGCAATGGCACCCCAAAACCTCGCCGAGCCTCAGGCGTCGCCCTACCAAGCGGCCATCCAGCCCGCAATGGAGGACACCCTCGACGACCTGCCATTCTAAAACAAAGACCTCGGATATTTCTCCGAGGTCTTTGTTTTAGAATATCTTTTTTCTTCGCACCTTTTTATAAAAAGGTGTACCAAAAATTTTTATGCGATACTTCGTATCGCTATACCTTTACTCAGCCCGCGAGTGGGTTTTGTGGAGGGATTTTTGTGCCAACCAAGCGAGCAAGTCCGCAGTTTGCTGGGCGCAAATGAGGAAGTTGCGAGACGCAGTTTGGTGCAAAAAGCACCCGCAAGGCACGCTCGCCCGCAAGGCACACTCGCCCGCTATGCGCCGAAGAGGTCTACCTCTCCACACTCCACCTTACGGTACATATCCGCAAGGGTGGCGATGACGGGCGAAATGAGAGTTACGACATCCTCAATGGCCCCCGATTTGCTGCTGTCGCCCTTGATGCGGTAGAGCATTGTGGCGTAGAGTGCGCGGAAGCAGAGTTCGATATCCCCCACCCCATCGCGAGCCAATACAATCCTCAGGCGTGAAAGCTCCTCTTTCAGGGGCTCCCAAAGTGTGCGATAGTGCACCCCCAAAGGCAGAGCGAGGAGTTGGTTGTGGAGATTCTCCATATCGGCAATAAGGTGCAGGGTGTGGCTCAGGTGTCCCTGTTCATCCTTACCCTCCTCGCGGATGAGTCCCGCAAGGCTCATATACCACATAAAAATCTGCTGCTTCTCCTGCTCGTCACACTCGTTGGGCTGCACGAGGGTGTTGTAAATTGCCTCGGGGCTGAACTTCAAGGCCCTCAGAAGATCCTCCAACTGCCAAAGGTAGAGGATATATTCGGCAATGTTCTCTTTGCGTTTCTGCTGTGCTATATACATATAAGGTATGTTTTTTCTTACCACAAAGATACGGCAAAAAGATGGTTTTGTGCAACATTTTTTATTTTCCAGCAACAGGTTGTAAATCAACACCATAACAAACAGCCCTTAAAAAACAACACTACCGACGATGAAAATTTCAGTTCTATGTATTGCATAGTACTAAAATAATTTTATATCTTTGTAGTACAAACAATCAAACTTACAAAGAAAGTGAACAGAAAACTTAATGTAAAAATTGGAACGACGGCGTTCTCTATCGAGGAGGATGCTTTTCGTGCCTTGGACAACTACCTCGACGACATCCGCGAGCGACTCGAAGAGTCTGCCGCAGCCGAAACAATGAGCGACTTGGAGATGAGGATTGCCGACCTGCTCAGCAGTTGGCTCGGAAATCCCGAGGCTGTTGTTGACATCTACCATGTGCGCAAAGTTCAGGAGCAGATTGGTCGCCCTGAGGAGTTTGGCGAACTCAAACAACCCAACCGCAACAATCCCGCAGGCGAGGAGCAAATCAAGCGACTGGCCCGCAGCAACAGCGACAGGGTTATTGGTGGTGTGTGCGGAGGTATTGCCAAATTCGCAAACATAGACCCCACCCTACTGCGAATTGCAACTATGCTCTTTATCCTCTTTGGTGGTCTGAGCCTTTGGATTTATATCATCCTCTGGATTTTCCTCCCCAACGAGAGTAAACACTAATCGACTAAAAACAAGACTATTATGACCTTTTGGCAAGTACTTTTAGCAATTATATTCCCTCCCTTGGCGGTCATCAGCCGAGGTTGTGGCTCGTTTTTGATTACCCTGCTTCTCACGGCGGCAGGATGGGTGCCCGGAGTTATCGCCGCACTCATAATCCTCAACAAAAATGAAGAAAAATAGAAACCCCAACACTATAATAAAAATTTTACAACTATGGAGATAATGAACGAACCCAAAAAACTCTACCGTAGCAACAATCGTATGCTGGGTGGTGTTTGTGCCGGCATCGCAGAGTATTTCAACATTGACCCAACCCTCGCAAGGGTTATTGCCGTAATGCTCTTTTTCTTCCCCTGCATCCCTGCCTTGTTGTGCTACCTTGTGGCGTGGATACTAATCCCCGAAAAGAAGTAGGCAATGGCTATAAATGTGGAGAATACTAAGGCGCAGATGCGTAAGGGTATCTTGGAGTACTGCATCCTATCGATACTCTCGCGCGGAGATGGCTATGCCCCACAAATCATCGGCGAACTCAAAGAGGCTCAGATGATTGTGGTGGAGGGCACACTCTACCCCATCCTCACACGCCTCAAAAACCAGGGCATTTTGACATACCGCTGGGTGGAGTCGCCACAGGGTCCTCCACGCAAGTACTACTCTCTCACCCTCGAAGGCAAAGAGGCTCTCGCACAACTCGACGAGTCGTGGGACGCTCTTGTGGGACAAATTGGCAAAATCAGAGAACGATAGACCAACATAAAAACATTATTTACTATGGAGATTTTAGACGACAACAAAACACAACCCGCAACACAGGGGCAAACAGCAACTCCCTCGGTTGGCCCTTTGGGCCGAGTGGTTATTATTGGCGGTAAAATCATTTTGGGCATCTTCCTTGCCGGCTGGTTGCTGTCGGCTTTGGGACTGCTCGTTGGCTTTGTGACACTTATGGCCATCGGCGACATTTGGGCAGAGTATCTAATGCTCCCATTGGAGGGGCTGTCGCCCGTAGTTTTCGCAGGGCTCATCTGCGCCGTCATAGTGCTCTTTATGGGTATTGTTGCCGACTTGGGTTTCTCGATCATCCGCAGCAAGCGTGTCAATATCAAGCGATTGGCTGTGGGTTGTGGCATTTGGGTTATCTTCTTCCTGTGGCTCATCTTTGCCGCAGTGCGCAATGCCGACGAGTGGGTTATCTGGGCGCACGAATCGGAGGCCAAAATTGAGCAATGGGAGCGCGATTTCGACGAATGGGAAGAGAGTTTTGACAGGCAGTTGGAGAGCACCCTTTGCAACCCCTTGTTATTGGAGGGCGGAGAGGTGAATATGACTTTTTTTCTTGACGACCTGAGCGATTGTTTGAAGTTGGAGGAGTTGTGTGAGGAGTTTGACGAACTCTACCGCTACGACGACACCATCATACACCACCTTGCAAAGGGAGAAACGGTTACCATTGATGTGGCGCTTTCACAGGAAAACAACATTGTGACACGCACCACAACAATCACTCTACCCTCCACCACCAAATCTATGACAGTGAAGGTGAACAAACATACCAACAACTGTGTGGAATATAAAACAAACTACTAAAAAACCTGATTTTGATTATGGAAGTACTCAACGACGAGGTTAAAGACACAGCCACCTCGCAAGAAAAACACCCTCTTTCGCGCAGCATCTACAACTTTGCGGGCGCACTTATGATTGTTTGCGGAATTGTTTGGCTTGGAAGTAATTACAACTTTCTTAGTCCACAAATTATCGACACGATTCTTTCGTGGCAGATGTTGATGGTGGCGATTGGCGTGTGGTTGATTTGCACCCACAACTACATCTCGGGTGGCACCCTTACGGCTCTTGGTGTTATGCTTGTGGTGGTGGACTATTTCGACATCTACATCTCCTTCGAGAGGTTGGTTTTACCCCTCCTGCTCATTGTGGCGGGTGTTGCAACAATTTGCCTCAAAGGAATTAAGCGATAAAAATAGTTTGTGTTAAGACAAAAAAGCGGTTTTTCATACAGAAAAATCGCTTTTTTGCATCTCCACTCGCCAATTTATTACTAACTTTGTAAGTTAAAAAACACAAATAAAACTATGGCACTTATTGACAAAATCAACGACCTGCTCGGCAGGATAGAGAATTTTTCGGCAACCTCGGTGGCTGAGATTGAGGATTTCCGCGTGAAGATACTTGGTCGCAAAGGCGAGCTCAATGATATTTTGGAGGAGTTCAAAACCGTTCCTTCGGAAGAGAAGCGTGTTCTTGGCCAGCAGATTAATGCAGTGAAAACCAAGGCAAACGAGCGTATTGCAGCCCTCAAAGAGGCTCTCGACAATGCGCCCGTTGCGGCCACTTCGAGTGGCGACCTTTCGCGTCCCGCAATGACCGAAAACCTCGGTTCGCGCCACCCCATCTCGCTCGTGAGAAACGAAATTTGCGACATCTTCTCGCGTCTCGGCTACACCGTAGCAGACGGCCCCGAGATTGAGGATGATTGGCATGTGTTCTCGGCGCTCAACTTTGCGCCCGAGCACCCCGCACGCGACATGCAGGATACATTCTTCATCGAGAAACACCCCGATGTACTTCTCCGCACCCACACCAGCTCCATTCAGGTACGCACCATGGAGCACCAAAGGCCCCCTATCCGTGTGATTTGCCCCGGCAGGGTATTCCGCAACGAGGCAATCTCGGCTCGTGCACACTGCATCTTCCACCAGATTGAGGGCCTTTACATCGACGAAAAGGTGTCGTTTGCCGATATGAAACAGTCTTTGTTGTATTTCGCCAAGGAGTTCTTTGGCGAGCAGACTCAGATTCGTATGCGCCCCTCCTACTTCCCCTTCACCGAGCCTTCGGCCGAGGTGGATGTATCGTGCAACCTCTGTGGTGGCAAGGGTTGTAATGTCTGCAAGGGTACCGGATGGCTCGAAATTCTCGGCTGCGGTATGGTAGACCCCAATGTCTTGGAGGCAAGTGGCATCGACAGCACCAAATATAGTGGCTTTGCGTTTGGTATGGGTATTGAGCGTATTGCTATGTTGAAGTTTGGAGTTAAGGACCTCAGGCTCTATTTCGAGAATGATTTGAGGTTCCTTAGCCAATTCGACTCGGCACTCTAACCCCCCTCCAAGAATGCGCAAAATGAGTCGTTGTCAAACCATCTCACTCACACTCACCATTCTCTGCCTATTTTCGTGCGCACGCCAGCCACAAAAAAGCAGCGAAAGAGGTGTTGTGGAGATTCCCGAGTGGTTTGACAACGACTCTTTGCGTACCACCTACCTCTATTCGGAGGGAGTGAAGATTGCGGCTCTTGCCGACAACCGAGAGGAGGCCCTACCCTACTTCGAGAAAGTGCTCGAAATAGACTCTATGCACACCCCTACCCACTACCAAATTGGCGATATGGTTGTACAAGATGAGCCCGAAAAGGCCGTGCGCCACAGCGTTATTGCCTATCAGTCAGATAGCACCAATGTGGACTACTTGGGGCTTTATGGCTACGCTCTTATTGGTATTAGAGACTACACAAAGGCGAGGGCAGTATATGAAAAGCTCACCAAATTGGAGCCCCACAACAACTACAACCACCAAATGCTCGCATCGCTCTACTCTTCGAGCGGTATGCCACACATGGCTCTCTCGGTGCTCGACTCGGCAGAGTATAAACTCGGTCGCCAGAGGGAGTTTGTGGGCCAGAAGCTCAACCTTCTCCGTTCGCTCAAACTCTACGACAGGGCGATTAATGAACTCTTGGTAGAGGTTGCCAACTCCCCTCGCGAAGCCGAGAACTACACAATGCTCGGCATTCTCTACTCGGAGTCGAAGCAAGACTCGCTCGCCGAAAAGAGTTTTCGTTCAGCTCTTGCCATAAACCCCGAAAATACTCAGTCATACTTGGGTTTGGCAACGCTCTATCAGCGTGCAGGACAAGAAGAGAAGTTTTTGCAGACACTCAAAACACTTTTCCTTTTGGACGATTTTTCGCCCTACGATGCACTCTCTATCTACGAGTCGGACATTATCAACGACAAAGAGTTCTATCGTCGCAACTTCTTTACAATCAATTCTATAATTACAAGTCTTTACCTCAAATACTCCGATTATAGGATTGTGAGTAGGGCCTATGCCGAACATCTTATATCTTCGGGTGAATTGGAGAGGGGGCTTGATTTGTACAAAAAAATCTCGCGCGAGGACAACCACCTCCCCAACAATGATTTCTATATGGTCTTGGGGGGTGAGGAGTATTTGGGACATCGCGACTCTGTGATGCACTACCTCAATCTCGCCATAGAACACAACCCCCACTCGGCAGAGCTCCACATTCGCAAAGCCTATGAACTCGCCAAAGACAATAGCGACTTTGGCTACAAAGAGGCGCGAAAACTCTTCAAAAAAGCCCTTAAATTGGCAGAAGATGGAGATGATAGGAGTAATATTTATGAGGCGCTCGCCTCTTTGGAGCCCAACCCCAAAAAAGCGTCGCGTTACTACAAAAAGGCCATTAAGGAGAATCCCAACAATGCTATGGCGCTCAATAATTGGGCGTATTCTCTCATAGATAGGCCCCAAGAATACCCCTTTGCGCTTGAACTGAGCCGCAAGGCGTGCGAATTGGAGCCCAAAAACGCCACATATCTCGACACCAAGGCGTGGATAATGTTCCTTATGGGCAATGTGGCGGAGGCCAAAAAGATTATGCGCCAGGCTATATCGCTCGACAAGTCGGGCGACAGCACTCTCCTACTCCACTATGGCGACATCCTCGCGGCCGAGGGTGATGAGTTTATGGCGGAGATATACTACAAAAGGGCCTTGGAGGCGGGCGAAGATGCCGCCCTTATTGAGGAGCGCATAGCTGCCCTAAAAGAGTAAAAAACTTGGCGAAAGAGAAGAGATGAAGAGGTTACTGCTTTTGATATTTGGGTTGTTACTCGTGGGCACCACCTTGTCGTTTGGTCAGACGATAGAGGAGTTGGATGCCCAAATCAAGCGTGCCGAAAAGGAGATTGCCAAAAACGAGAAACTCCTCAAAGAGGTTACGGCAAACAAAAAAAACAACCAAACAGAGGTTAAACTCCTGCAAAACAAAATCAACAAGCGCCAAGATGTGGTGAGCTCACTTAACAAGCAGATAAAGCTCATTTCCAACGACATAGCAACCAAACAGAAGAGCATAACCTCGATGCAGGGCGAGCTCCAAAGGCTCAAAGGGGAGTATGGGCAAATGGTGCGAGTGGCCTACAAAAACCAACTTGTGGGCACCCCGCTCCACTTCATCTTCTCCTCGGAAGACATCTCCACCGCAACACACCGACTTGGGCTTCTCTCGCGCTACAATCGCGCCCTTAGCAGGCGTGCCGAAGAGATTACCACCAAAAGCCAAGAGGTTGAGGCTGAGGTTGGAGAGCTCTCTGTAAAACAGGCCGACTTGGACAAAACAAAGTCCGAGCAACAAAAATCCATCTCCACGCTCAACAAAGAGAAAAAGGAGCTCGATGCGGCCGGCAAAAAACTTGCAGCCAACGAGAAAAAAATATCCAAAGAGCTAAAAAAGAGGCGTGAAGAGAAGAAAAAAGCACAACAGACACTCCAAAAAATCATTGACGAAGAGACCCGCAAAACCAAGCGCAAGATGAGCGACGCCGAGCGCCGAGCCGTCACGGCCCTCAATGGCAGATTTGACCAAAACAAGGGTAAAATGCTAATGCCCGTCAATGGGGGAGTGATTATTGAGCGTTTTGGCAAGCACCAACACCCCACCGAAAAGCATGTTACGGTGGTTAATAAGGGTGTAAATATCGCTGCACCAAAGGGTTCGGAGGTTTATGCCGTCTTTGAGGGAGAGGTTGCAAGGGTAATGTTCATCAGCGGACTCAACAACTGTATAATGTTGCGCCACGGCGACTACTTTACCATCTACTCCAACCTTGCAACCGTAAGTGTCAAAGCGGGCGACAGGGTGGGGACCAACACCAAACTCGGCACCATCTCGGCGGGCGACAACCCCGATGACTACCAACTCCACTTTGAGGTTTGGTTCCACACCATAAACCAAGATCCGGAGCTATGGCTTGCGGACTAAACACCAGAAATACAACCATTTAGTACAAATAATATGGCGATACATTTTTATAATCAAGACACCGACTTTTTGCCCAAAGGCAGGGTTGCGATAAATCGTTGGGTGAGGGAAACAATCCACAACGAGGGTTACAAGGTGGGCGAAATAAGCTACATATTTTGCTCTTCGGCCAGCCACATTGAGATGAATCGCCAATATGTCGGCCACGACTACTACACCGACATCATAACCTTCGACTACTGCGATTTGGAGGGTAGGGGGGTGGTTAGTGGCGATATATTCATCGACCACGAGACCGTTGCCGACAATGCCAAAGGACTTGGCACAGACCCACGAGAGGAGCTTTTGAGGGTTATTATACACGGCATCCTACACCTGTGTGGGTACAAGGATAAAACCGATGCAGAGGCGGCCCAAATGCGCCAAAAAGAGAATTTTTACATTGCCCGCTTCCCGCAGAAATAGGGGTGTGAGGGTGGTACAAAAAAGCTGAGAGATGAGATTTGACTACGATGTTATAGTTGTCGGCGGAGGACACGCGGGTTGTGAGGCCGCTGCGGCTGCGGCAAACCTTGGCGCCCAAACCCTTCTGGTGACAATGGATATGACCAAATATGCGAGTATGTCGTGCAACCCGGCAGTTGGTGGAGTTGCCAAAGGTCAGATTGTCAGAGAGATAGACGCACTCGGAGGTAAAATGGGCGTCATCACCGACCTTAGTACCATACAGTTCCGTATGCTCAATCGCTCAAAGGGGGCTGCAATGTGGAGCCCCAGAGCACAGTGCGACAAGGCCCGTTTTTCGGCCCTATGGCGCAAGACTTTGGAGAACACCCCCAACCTTAGACTGTGGCAAGACTCTGTAAACCAGCTGCTTATTGATGGAGTAGGGGAGAGTCGCAAGGTTGTTGGCGTGAAGACACAGATGGGTGTGGTCTTTACCGCCAAAGCCGTAATCCTTACCAACGGAACTTTCCTCGGAGGCTTGATGCACATTGGTCGCAACAGCGCCGAAGGGGGTAGGGCAGGGGATAGTGCCTCGCACGGCCTGACAGAACAGCTTGTGGAGTTGGGTTTTGAAGCAGGCAGGATGAAGACCGGAACGCCCGTGAGAATTGATGTCCGCTCGCTCAATCTCAACAAATTCGAGCGTCAGGATGGCGACGCCGAGCCCCAGAAGTTCTCGTTCCTCAAAAGCATACAACCCGTTGAAAATCAACAACCTTGCTATTTGGTATACACCTCCCAAGAGGTACACAACACCCTCCGCACGGGCTTCAATGATTCCCCTTTGTTTCAGGGACTAATAAAGGGCATTGGCCCACGCTATTGCCCCAGCATTGAGGATAAACTTCGCACTTTTGCCGACAAGGAGTTCCACCAACTCTTCCTCGAACCCGAGGGTGCCGACACAAATGAATACTATCTCAACGGCTTCTCGTCGAGTCTTCCCTGGCAGGTGCAGTGTGCCGCATTGCAACAAATTGAGGGGTTTGAGAATGTGGAGATTTATCGCCCCGGCTATGCCATCGAGTACGACTATTTCCCACCCACGCAGCTCGCTCACACGCTCGAAACAAAGCTTATTGGCGGGCTCTACTTTGCCGGCCAGATTAACGGCACAACGGGCTACGAAGAGGCAGCAGCGCAAGGTTTGGTTGCGGGAGTTAATGCCGTTCGCAAGCAGAGAGGGGAGGAGCCTTTTGTGCTTTTGCGCAACGAGGCATACATCGGTGTGCTGATTGACGACCTTGTGACCAAGGGTGTCGATGAGCCATATCGTATGTTCACGAGTCGTGCCGAGTATCGCATCCTCCTTAGACAAGACAATGCCGACCTAAGGCTCACACCCCTTGGTCGAAAAATAGGACTTGTGACAGATGAAAGATGGGCAGATTTTGAGCAAAAAAAATCACTCTCAGAATTGCTTAAAAATTTCGTTTACAAGCAAGGGGTCACGCCAAGCGAAATTTCAGACTATCTCGAAAAGATAAATTCTGCACAACTTTCGCAAAAAAAGAAGATTGCCGATGTCTTAATTCGCAACAATGTTTCACTTTTTGATCTAATTGAGATTATTAAACCGCTCAAAAAGTTTATTACCACTCACAACATCGACCGCGAAACCATCGAACAGGTAGAGATTGAGGTTAAATATAGTGGTTACATTGAGCGCGAAAAGGCGGCAGCAGACAAACTACAAAGGCTCGAAGAGATACGAATTCCGAGCGATTTCGACTTTATGAAGGTTACATCCATAACCATTGAGGCACGCCAGAAACTCTCGCGCATTCGCCCCACAACAATCGGACAAGCGTCGCGCATCCCGGGAGTATCACCAGCAGACATCAATGTATTGCTAATTTACTTTGGCCGATAAAAACTGTTCCACGAGGAACAATTCCGGATTGAAAATTGAAAATTGAAAATTGAAATCACCCCAATGTTCCACGAGGAACATTGGGGTGATTATTTTATATAGAGCGGGAGTGGGGCAGGAGTAAAGAAATGATTATCGCAGAGCAGACGCAAGGCTTGCGAAAAAAGGCAACAACCGAGTTTACTTAGCGTAAATGAGGTTGTTGCCTTTGAGTATAACGCAGCAGATGCCTGCGAGAATTATTTCTTCTGCATCTTTGCCCAAGTGTCTTTCAAACCAACCGTGCGGTTGAAAACAACCTTGTCGGCAGTCGAATCTTTGTCTGCACAGTAGTATCCAACCCTCTCGAACTGGAACCTGTCGCCCTCCTTAGCCTCGCCAAGCGACTTTTCGCAATAAGCCGTCTTAACAATAAGCGACTCGGGGTTGAGATAGTCGGTAAAGACCTTGCCCTCCTCAACATCGTCGGGATTCTCTTTTGCAAAGAGGTTGTCATAGAGTCGTACCTCGGCCTCAACAGCGTCGGCAACCGAAACCCAGTGAATAACACCTTTCACCTTGCGACCATCCGACGAGCCACCACCAGCCGACATAGGATCGTAGGTGCAACGCAGCTCAACAACATTACCCTCTGCATCCTTAACAACCTCCTCACATTTGATAAGGTAACCATACCTCAGGCGCACCTCGCCACCGGGACGAAGACGATAGTATCCCTTGGGAGGCTCCTCCATAAAGTCGCCTCGCTCGATGTATATCTCCCTGCCAAAGGGAACATCACGCCTACCTGCGCTCTCATCCTCGGGGTTATTAATACAACTAAAACTCTCGGTCTTGCCCTCGGGGTAGTTGGTAATAACAACTTTCAAGGGGTCAATAACCGCCATTCTGCGCTCGGCAACCTTGTTCAAATCCTCCCTCACGCAGTACTCCAACAATGAAAGGTCGATAACATTATCCCTCTTGGCAACGCCCACTTTCTCGGCAAAAGCACGAATTGAGGCGGGGGTATAGCCCTTACGACGGAGTGCACAAATTGTTGGCATTCGGGGATCATCCCAACCCGTAACCACTTGGTCTTTAACAAGTTGCAGCAATTTACGCTTGCTCATAACCGTGTAAGTCAGATTGAGCCTTGCAAACTCATACTGGTGGCTGGGGAAGATACCCAACTCCTCGATAAACCAATCGTACAAGGGGCGGTGAACATCGAACTCCAAGGTGCAAATCGAGTGTGTGATACGCTCGATGGAGTCGCTCTGTCCGTGTGCATAGTCGTACATAGGATAGATGCACCACTTGTTGCCCGTGCGGTGGTGTTCGGTGTGGAGAATACGATAGAGGATGGGGTCGCGGAAGAGCATATTGGGGTGAGCCATATCAATCTTCGCACGCAACACCTTCTCGCCGTCGGCATACTTACCATCCCTCATCTCCTCGAAGAGCCTCAGGTTCTCCTCCACCGAGCGATTGCGATAGGGACTCTCTGTACCCGCCTGCTGCACAGTACCGCGACCAAGGCGAATCTCCTCCTGAGTCTGGTCGTCAACATAGGCTTTACCCTTCTTGATGAGCTCTACGGCCCAATCATAGAGCTGATCGAAGTAGTCCGAAGCGTAGCGCTCCACAGCCCAATTAAAGCCGAGCCACTTGATATCCTCCTTGATGGAGTCTACATACTCGGTATCCTCCTTCACGGGGTTTGTGTCGTCGAAACGGAGGTTGCACTTGCCACCATAGCGCTCCGCCAAACCGAAGTTCAGGCAGATACTCTTTGCGTGGCCGATGTGCAGATAGCCGTTGGGCTCGGGCGGGAAGCGTGTTTGTATGCTATTTCCCGTCTCGGCAATATAATTTTCAATAATCTCTTCTACGAAGTTAAGCGACCTCTCCTTGGGTGCTTCGGTGGTTTTTACTTCCATAACGAACCTAATTAGTCTATATTAGTGCAAAGATACGAATTTGAATTGAAAATGGAAATTTGACAAATGGAAAATTGACAAATAAGCAACTATCGGTAGAATGCCACAAAAAAGTTCGCGGGTATCCAAATAGATACCCGCGAACAAGAAAGGGATATTACTCTTTCAATTATTTGATATTCATCTCATCGAGCAACCAGCCGGCACCTCCGAGGGTGTCGATACACCAGAGGACATAGCGGACATCGACATTGATTGTCCTCTGCACATTGGGCTCAAAGGCAATATCGCCACTCATAGCCTCCCAGTTGCCGTCAAAAGCCAAGCCTATAAGTTCGCCCTTGGAGTTCATAATGGGGCTGCCCGAGTTACCGCCCGTGATGTCGTTGGTCGAGAGGAAGCAGGTGTGGAGCGAGCCGTCTTTATCTGCATAACCGCCCCAATTCTTCTCGGCATAGAGTCGTTTGAGTCCCTCGTCAACGGTGAAATCTACGGGGTTTTTGGGATCCTCTTTTGCCACAACGCCGTCGATGGTGGTGTAATACTTATAGAGCACACCGTCGGCAGGAGAGTAGGGGAGAATGGTACCATAGGTAAGGCGCAAGGTGAAGTTCGCGTCGGGATAGTAGCTCTTCTCGGGGTTCATCTCCATAAGACCACGGATGAAAAGGCGATGACCTATGTAGTAGTCGTTTTTGAGGGGTTTAATCTTGGCATTCAGCTCTTTGTAGAGTGCCGAAGCGTCAATCATAACAACCAGCGCAGGGTCTTTCTTGAAAAGTTCAATATCCTCGGCCTCAACGGCTGCCAAGAATTTGAGCTCGTTGGCAAACACCGAGTTGTCGAACAAGTTCTCGGTAAAAGCCTTAACATCGCCACCCCACTCGGTGTCAATAACGGCCAGACTCTCGGGACGACGCTCAGCGGGAATCATCTCCCTCAGCACCTCAATCATTCGGCAGGTCACAAGCCTATCGGTAGCCTCGTCATAGTCCTTATAGAAGGCAAGCGTGCGCTCCGTGGCCACAGTCCAGTCCTCTGCACGCTTGTAGGCGTTGTAGAAAGTGGTCGAGGCGTTCAAAATCTCGGCAGCACGGAAGAGTGTCTCGCTCAAAATCTGGGCATCACTCTCGTAGGGGGTTGCCTCCTTAACATACTTCTCAATCAGGGGGAGTGCATTGCCATAAGCCTCAATACGCTTTTGGTCGTTATCTTTCCACACCCAAGTGGTAAAATCTTTCTCGATTTGCTGTTTCTGGGCCTTCACACCGAGTTTTTCCACACCTCTCGACTTACCAATCGAATTCTTCCAATAGTTCGACGAAGAGGCATATTTTGAGGCGTATTTGATGCGAATGGCGTCGTCGGCAGCCATACGAACTTTGAGAATGTTCTGCCTCTCGCCACGAATATAGATACGGTTGGGATTGTCAACCGTGAGTAGTTTATCAATCTCATAGGAGGTCATATAGCGTGTGGTAGTGCCGGGGAAGCCCATAATCATCGCATAGTCGCCCTCCTTATAACCCTCTGTCGAGATGGTCAGATACTTGTCGGCCTTGTAGGGTACATTCTCGGGCGCATACTCCGCAGGGGTCTTGCCGTCGGGAGCCGCATAAACCCTAAACACCGAGAAGTCGCCCGTATGACGGGGCCACATCCAGTTGTCGGTCTCGCCACCAAACTTACCAACAGCATAGGGAGGAGTTCCAACCAAACGAACATCTTTATATATGTCCATAACGAACATAAAGTATTGGTTGCCACCAAAAAACTCCTTTATGGAAATACTCTTACCCTCGTGTTTTTTCTCCATTTTCTTTCTGAGGGCGTCGGTGTTTTTCTTAATCTTCGCAGCTCTGTCGTCGTAAGTCATACCCTCTTTCACACCTTTCAGCACACTCTTTGTCACATCCTCAATGTGGCGAATAAAGGTGACCGACAAACCGGGAGCAGGAAGTTCCTCTTTCTCGTTCATTGCCCAGAAACCGTTTTTGAGATAGTCGTGCTCCACACTACTCAGCGCCTGAATGGAACCAAAACCACAGTGATGGTTGGTGAAAAGCAGACCGTTGGGCGACACAATCTCTCCCGTACAACCGCCACCAAAAATAACAATGGCGTCTTTGAGCGAGGAGTTGTTTACACTATAAATATCCTCGGCCGTAAGCTCCAAACCCTTGGCCTTCATATCTTTGAGGTTGAGTTTTTCGAGCAGTGGCAACAACCACATACCCTCATCCGCAAAGGCGTTAAGCGTAAAAAGCGCCACCAGCGCACTGATAATAATTTTTTTCATCTTTCTTTTTTTATTTTAGGTTAATATGTTTCCCTTTTTCTTCGCGACTTTTTATAAAAAGTCGCCCAAAAATTTTTAGTGTAGCCCTTGCGGTGAGGTGTGACTATCTTCGCAGATAGTGCAGCAGCCGAACTGCCAGCCCACTCAAACTTGTTTGAAAGTGGGCTCCTGTTTTTCCTGTTGCTCCTGTTATTCCTATCACTCCTGCAAGAAAGACAGGAAAAACAAGAAAAACAGGAAAGACAGGAATTTTCCATTCTCAATTTTCAATTTTCAATTCCCCCTGCGAGTGCATATCGCGGAGCAGATGCAAGGCTTTCGATGGGCGAGGATGCGGAGTTTGCTCTGCGCAAATGAGCATTCCGAGCCCGAGCATAACGCAGCAGATGCCCGCGAGATGTGCTCGCCCACCCGCAAGGCACACTCTACTTACTCATTTCAAGCATCCTACGAATAGCCCCCTCCGCTGCTGCGCGAATTTCCTCGTCGATAATAACTTCGGGACTCTCTTCGAGGAGTGTTTGGTATATGTTTTCGAGAGTTACGAGTTTCATATCCTTGCACGACACGCATTTCTCGGAACTCTTCTCGGGCTCTACGAGGTAGAATTTCTTGTTGGGATAGCGACTCTCCATCTCGTAGAGAATGCCGCTCTCGGTAACAACAATAACCTCCTCAACATCCTCCCTGCCGCAATATGCCAGAATACCTGCCGTAGAGCCGGCATAGTCGGCCATTGCCACAACCTCGGGCTTACACTCGGGGTGCACCAAGACCACAGCCTTGGGGTGAAGAGCTTTAAGGGTTGCAATCTTCTCCACCGAGAACTCCTCGTGTACCAAGCAGCACCCGTTCCACAGTTTCATATCCCTTTCCATACACCTATTTATATATGAGCCGAGGTTACGGTCGGGAACAAAGAGTATCTTCTGATCTTTGGGGAGTGCTCCTATAATATCGAGTGCATTGGAGGAGGTGCAGCAGATGTCGGTCAGAGCCTTGACCTCCACCGAGGTGTTCACATAGGAGACAACCAGGTGGTCGGGGTTCTCGCGCCTTGCCTTGGCAAGCTCTGCCGCATCGCACGAGTCGGCCAGCGAACATCCCGCCTCCGTAACGGGCAGAAGAACCTTTTTGTCGGGCGAAAGCACCTTGGCGGTTTCGGCCATAAACCTCACACCCGCAAAGAGGATGATGTCGGCATCCACACCCGCAGCCTTTTGTGAGAGTGCAAGGCTGTCGCCCACAAAGTCGGCCACCTGTTGAACCTCTGCCGAGGTGTAATAGTGGGCCAAGATAACGGCTCGCTTCTGCTCTTTCAGCGCGGCGATTTTTTCACGAAAATCCATAGCTCGAATTTTATATTATTAATTAATTCTTTCCTTAATTATAAATTAAAAAATATATAACAATAATAATAAACGCTGTTAGTTGTGTTGGTAACTTTTTTAGTTTGGAAGGAAAAAATAGTTACTAAAAATTATCCCCCTCAAAGGATTTGTATTACCCTCCAAAATGAGCGAGTTGAGTAAGTTGTAAACACTCTGTTCAAAACCTTTTCAACAAACTAACATCTGCGAGAAATCAACTTTTATTTTCTGTTGGGTGTTAGTTTTTTGGGGAGAAAAAATAACTCTTTTTTCTTGCTTTTTAATTTCGACTTCGGCTTATACGGCAAAAGCGAAAATGCAAATTTTTGGGGCGTTGAAAAGTTAAATTATTTCAACAACTTTTCATTCGGTTATCAACACTATTTTATCACCTTGCTAACAACTTTTCGGCAAATTTCGGCGTAGTATTTCTCTTCCTCCGAACTTCCGAGAGCAACGGGTGTTCCATTGTCCGAATTTTCTGCAATAGACTGAATTAGAGGTATTTCGCCCAAGAAATCAACACCCTCCTTCTCTGCCATCTCACGGGCTCCTCCCTTGCCGAAGATGTAGTAGCGATGGTCGGGTAGCTCGGCAGGTGTGAAGTATGCCATATTCTCGACAACACCCAATACCGCAACGCCAATACCCTCTGTTTCAAACATCTTCATACCCCTAACCACATCGGCTGTTGCAACCTTCTGTGGGGTGCTCACAATCACCGCTCCCGTAAGGGGTAGGTTTTCTGCCACCGAAATCTGCACATCGCCCGTTCCGGGAGGCATATCGATGAGCAAGATGTCCAACTCTCCCCACAGGGTTTGGTTAATAAGTTGTTTAAGAGCGTTGGTAGCCATCGGGCCCCTCCAAATCAGGGCATCTTCGGGGTTGATATAGAAGCCGATAGAGTTTACTTTCACGCCGTTCGACTCGGCAGGAACGATGTAGTCAAGGCCATCCACACTCTCGGCATAGGGGGCGTAGTCCTCCACGCCAAAGAGTTTGGGCTGCGAGGGTCCGTAGATGTCGGCATCGAGGACACCAACCTTATAGCCGAGTTTGTGTAGCGACACGGCAAGGTTGGCCGTAACGGTCGATTTGCCCACGCCTCCTTTGCCCGAGGCAACGGCCAAAATGTTTCTAACACTCTTCATTCCCTCGTGCTGGCGGGGCTTGGGAGCCTCTTCGCCCTCGCGGATGAGGATTTCCACATCGGCACCTTCGGCAGCAGCCTCGATGGCGAGTTTGGAGCGCATAGCCACACTCTTTGCAAAGGGGTCGCGACGGCGACGGAAGACGAGTGTGAGGTGGATTTTGCCCTCCTCGCTCACGGATACTTCCTGCAAAATACCCCCCTCAACGACATTCTTGCCCGTCTCGGGGTGGGTTATTCCTTTCAGAATCTCAACTATCTCTTCTCTTGTAATCATACTCTCTTTTTTGCTTTTTGTGGTTTTAACTCTCCCAAAGGGAGAGAAAATGTAAAATAAACTCTACAAAGATACTCTTTCTTTGCCGTAAAAAACATACCTTTGTAATATAAAAATAAAATTTTAGTGCTATGAACAGCTTTTTTAAGACATTTTTGGCCGTGTTGTTGGCTATGATAACACTTCCACTATTGTTGATTTTCGCCCTTGGAGGGCTTGTGGGCTCGCTCGAACCCGCCCCAACGGTTGTTGAGCCCCACTCGGTTTTGGTTATCAATCTCGACGAGAATATCGCCGACTCGCCCCGTATGCCACTCTTTTCTGCATCGTCGCTCTCCTCTATGGAGATTGTCAATACTCTCTCGATGCTCGATGTTGTGGAGGCGTTGGAGGCGGCTGCTTCCGATACCAACATTGTGGCCATATATCTCAATTTTACAGGAGTTGGAACAATTGAGGGTACGGCCCAGATAGAGGAACTTAGGAGTTTGCTGGCCGAGTTTAAGGCCAAGTCGGGCAAACCCATCTACGCCTACAACGAAACCTATTCGCAGGGTACCTATTGGCTCTCGTCGGTGGCCGACAAGGTCTATATGAACCCCCAGGGTAGCCTTGATTGGCGAGGCTTGGCTTCGCAGTCGCTCTTCTTCAAAGGGGCCATTGACAAACTTGGTGTGGATGTTCAGATTGTGCGCCACGGCACCTATAAGTCTGCCGTTGAGCCCTATATGCTCAAAGAGATGAGTCCTGCCAACCGTCGCCAAACCGAGGCAATGGTCAATGCTCTTTGGTGGGCGCTTGTGGAGGATGTGGCCCTGTCGCGCAACCTCTCGCCCGCCTATCTGCAACGCCACGCCGAAACCCTCGCCATCAACTCGCCCAAAGCAGCCCTCGAACTCGGCTATATCGATGGTCTTAAATATGAGGATGAGGTTGAGAGCGAGTTGGCTCACTTTGCGGGCACCGATGAGTTGAAGAGTGTAACCCTTGGCGAGTATAGTGCAACAGTTGTTCCCACCAAAATCAGCACCAACAAAGTGGCAATCATCTATGCCGATGGCGATATTGTGGATGGCAAAGGTGGCGAAGGTATTGTTGGTGGTGCAACCACTGCCGACCAGATTCGTCGCGCGCGCGAGGACGAGGGTGTGAAGGCTGTTGTGTTGAGGGTAAACTCTCCCGGTGGTAGCGCCCTGGCTTCGGAGGTTATGTGGCGCGAGTTGCAGTTGCTTGGCGAGAAAAAACCCATTGTTGTCTCGATGGCCAACTATGCCGCTTCGGGCGGATACTATATCTCGGCACCCGCCGACCATATCATTGCAAATCGCACAACCCTCACAGGCTCAATCGGAGTGTTTGGATTGATTGTTAGCGGTGGCGGTGTGTTGGAGGACAAACTTGGCGTGAATGTCGATGTTGCCAAAACGGCACCCCATGCCGATATGGGCACAATGTTCCGTCCTCTTTCTACCTCCGAAATAGGCTTTATGCAGCGCTCTGTGGAGGATGTCTACACCACCTTTGTGAGCCATGTTGCCGAGGGTAGGGAGATGACCACCGAGGCTGTTGATGCCATTGGCGAGGGTAGAGTGTGGTGTGGTGTCGATGCCCAGCGCATTGGACTTGTTGACGATTTCGGAGGACTCAAAAAGGCTCTTGTTGTGGCTGCCGAGAAGGCAGAGCTTGGCGACGATTGGCGCGTAACGGAGATTCTCGAAGAGCAAGACGAGATAGCCGCACTTGTAAATAATCTCTTGTCGGCAAAAGCACCTCGACTTTCGGGCGAGATGGGTGTTGCCTCCAAGAGCATCGAGAGGCTCTACAACACCCTCAAAGAGGGCTCGACCATTCAGGCTCGTATGCCCTATGATATTACGATTTACTAATCCCACAAACACCACTTTTTGATTGTGGAAAAACTCTTTTTGATAGACGCCTACGCGCAGATTTTCCGCGCCTACTACGCCTTTGCTGGGCGACCTATGCGCAATCGCGAGGGGTTGAACACTTCGCCCATCTTTGGGTTTGTGAAGTTTTTGAGGGATATTATCATCAACGAACGCCCCCACTACCTTGGAGTGGCGTTTGACCCCAAGGGTGGTAATTTCCGCAACGAACTCTTCCCCGAATATAAGGCCAACCGCTCCGAAACCCCCGAGGACATTGTTGCTGCGGTACCTTATATTAAAGAGGTGTTGCAGGCGATGCGAATTCCTATTTTGGAGGTTGCGGGCTATGAGGCCGACGATGTCATTGGCACACTCTCGCACAAGGCTGCGGCTGCGGGCTACGATGTCTATATGGTAACTCCCGACAAGGATTTCGGGCAACTCGTTACCCCCAATGTGCGTATCTACAAACAACGCAAGGGTGGCGAGGGAATAGAGATTGTAGGTCCCGAACAAATCAAGGAGCACTATGGCTTTGACGATCCTCGCAAAGTTGTGGATATTCTTGCTTTGTGGGGCGATGCCGCAGACAATATCCCCGGAGTGAAGGGTGTGGGCGAAAAGGGTGCCATAAAACTCGTAAACGAGATTGGCACCGTTGAGGATATTTTGGACAACCTCGACAAGCTCAAAGGCAAGCAGCGCGAGAATGTTGAGGCGGGTGCCGAACAGTTGCGACTCTCAAAGGTGCTGGCAACAATTTCGCTCGACGCCCCCATCGAGTTTGTGCCACAAGAACTTGCTATGTGTGCCCCAAATTGCGAGGCTCTCCGCGATATATACAAGAAGCTGGACTTCAATATGTTTCTGCGCGAAATGGATGGGGGTGGTTTTTCGCCATTCAACACTCAGGTGTGCCCCGAAGCGCAGGGATACAAACAGGCAGAGAGGTGTGGTGCTGCGCAACCCACACAACCCACACAACCTCAGTCACTCGACCTTTTTGGTAACCCCGTGGAGATTGCCGAGCCCAAAGCGGTGGTGGCGGGCGATATGATGGGCGACCTCTTCTCCACCCCTTCGCCACTCTACCACACAATAGAGAGTGTGGAGCACAACTATGTTTTGTGTGACACAGAGGAGAAGATTGCCGAGGCTGTTGGGGTGTTGTCGCAAGCGTCAAGGCTCTGTTTTGATGCCGAAACAACAGGTTTTGATTATTTTGGTGACCGTGTGGTGGGTGTTGGCCTTTGTGCCGAGCCACATAGGGCATATTATATCCCCACAAACATTAGCGGAGCGAAAGATGCGCTGCGAGGGTTGCTCGAAAACCCTGCGGTGGAGAAGGTGGGGCACAACATCAAATTCGACATTCAGATGATGCGCCACGAGGGTGTTGAGGTTGCGGGCTTCTGCTGGGATACGATGATTATGCACTACCTTTTGGAGCCCGACGGCCGCCACTCGATGAACCACCTCTCACAAACCCTGCTCGGCTATCAACCCATCGAGATAGAGAGTCTTATTGGTCGTGGTGCGAAGCAACTTTCGATGGATAGGGTTGCGGTGGAGCTTGTGGCCCCCTATTGTGCCGAGGATGCCGATGTAACTCTGCAACTATTCGACAAACTCCTGCCCCGCTTGAAGGCCGAGGGAGCCGAGGAGTTGTATCGTACCATAGAGGAGCCTCTCATAAGGACTCTTGCCGATATGGAGCGCGAGGGTGTGAGGGTTGATTGCGAAAGGCTTGCAGCCTATGCCCAAGAACTCAATGGGCGAATGGGGGCTATCGAGGAGGAGATACGCTCGCTTGCGGGTGTTGCGGACCTCAATGTCAACTCTTCGCGCCAGCTGGGCGTGGTGCTCTTTGAGAAGTTGAAGATTGACTCCAAGCCCAAGAAAACCAAGACAAAACAGTATAGCACCGAGGAGGAGTATCTCACATTTCTTGCAGACCGTCACCCCATTGTCCCTCTGATTTTGGAGTATAGGGGTATCAAAAAGCTGCTTTCGACCTATGTTGAGGCTCTGCCGCTGTTGGTAAACCCCGCAACGGGACATATCCACACCTCCTACAATCAGGCGGTGGCGGCTACGGGTAGGCTCTCGTCTACCAACCCCAACCTGCAAAACATCCCCGTGAGGGACGAGTTGGGCAAACCCATACGCAAGGCTTTTGTGGCCTCGGATGAGAACCACATCCTCCTTGCTGCCGACTACTCGCAGGTGGAGCTTAGGTTGATGGCCCATATGAGTGGCGATGAGGCTATGATTGAGGCGTTCCGCTCGGGCGAGGATATTCACCGCGACACAGCCTCGCGCCTGTTCCATATTGCCCCCGAGGAGGTTACTTCCGACCAACGACGCAAGGCCAAGACCGCCAACTTTGGCATTATCTATGGCATTTCGGCCTTTGGTCTGCGACAGAGAATGGGTGGCGAGATGTCTATGGGCGAGGCCAAAGAGATTATAGAGGGGTATTTCCGCTCCTATCCCCAAGTGAAAGAGTATATCGACCGTACGATTATGGAGGCAAAGGGGTGTGGCTATGTGCAGACCATCTTCTCTCGCCGCCGCTACCTGCCCGACATCAACTCCGCCAACGCCAATGTGCGCTCGCTGGCAGAGCGCAACGCCATAAACGCCCCCCTACAAGGCTCCGCTGCCGATATTATCAAAATCGCAATGGTGGGTGTTGCCCGTCGTATGAGGGTGGAGGGCTTGCGCTCCAAATTGATTTTGCAGGTGCACGACGAGCTTATTGTTGATGCCCTGAGGAGTGAGAAGGAGCGCGTAAAGGAGATTTTGCGCCAGGAGATGGAGTCGGTGGCTCAGCGCGCGGGATTGCTTGTGCCCCTTACGGTTGATATTGGCGAGGGCGAAAATTGGCTCGAAGCCCATTAGAAAATTGTAGCTATGAGAGTTTTGATACAGAGGGTTGCGCACGCGAGCGTGACCATTGAGGGAGAGAAGGTTGCAGAGATTGGCAAGGGTTTGTTGGTCTTTGTGGGTGTGGCTACGGACGATACGGAGGCGGATGTGGACTACCTTGTGCGCAAAACCTCCGGGTTGCGCATCTTCGATGATGAGAATGGGGTTATGAACTTGGATGTAAGACAGATTGACGGCGAGGTTTTGGTTGTGAGCCAATTTACGCTCCAAGCAGCCACCCGCAAGGGTAACCGCCCGAGTTATATCCACGCTGCGGGCGAGGCGGTGGCCGTGCCTCTCTATGAGTCGTTCAAGGCCAAACTCTCGGCCGCCATCGGTCGCCCCATCCCTTGTGGTCGCTTTGGCGCCGATATGAAGGTGGAACTACTCAACGACGGCCCTGTGACTATATGGATTGATAGTTGTGAAAATTAAAGAGTAAAGTCATTTAGAGATACACAGTATCTCCCAAAAGTTTTTGGCAGCACCTTTTTACAAAAAGGTGTGAAGAAAAGAGCAAAAAAGAAAAAGATAAAAAACCCAAACAAAAAGGCTATGCAGATTAAAAAGGTAATTGGTATTGGTAATGCACTAACAGATTTTTTGGTAAACTTGCGCAATGATGAGGTGCTTGCGAGGCTCAACCTCGGCAAGGGCAGTATGAATTTGGTGGATGCTGAGTTTCAGCGCCAGATTCAGGGCGAGACTGCCGACCTGCCCCACACCCTATCGTTGGGTGGTAGTGCTGGTAATACCATTCGCTGTATGGCACGACTTGGTGCAAAGGTTGGTTATATTGGCAAGGTGGGTAAGGACTCCACCGGCCACTTCTACGAGCAGGCTCTCGAAAACCTTGGCATTGACCCCTATATCACCCACGGCAAAAATCGCTCGGGTAGGTGCTTGTCGCTCGTGTCGCCCGATGGCGAGAGGACTATGGTGACCTACCTCGGTGCCGCTTTGGAACTCTGCGAGGCGGATATTACTGCCGAGATGTTCGAGGGTTACGATTGCCTCTACATTGAGGGCTTTATGGTTCAGAGCCACACTGTTATCCGCCACGCCATTAAGACCGCCAAGGTGTGTGGTTTGAAGGTTGCTATCGACCTTGCAAGTTATAATGTGGTGCTCGAAAATAGAGCCTTCTTGTTGGATATCGTGGATAAATATGTGGATATTATCTTCGCCAACGAACAGGAGGCTGCGGCTTTCAGTGGCGAGAGCGATCCCGAAAAAGCGCTCGAATTTATTGCCGCAAGGTGTGAACTCGCGGTTGTGAAAATCGGTACTCGCGGTGCGCTTATCAAAGTGGCTGGCTTGGAAAGACTTCATGTGGGCATTATGGCTGCCGCCAAGAGGGTTGATACCACTGGTGCGGGCGACTTCTATGCCGCAGGTTTTATGGCCGGTCTGTGCGAGGGTTTGGATTTGCGCCAGTGTGGAACCATTGGTGCCATCACTGCGGGCAAGGTTATAGAGGTTGTGGGTACAACCTTTGGCGAGGAGTCGTGGAATGATATTTTCTCGCTCGTGGAGGATGTTAAAGCTCAAAAATGTCTGTTCTAATATGAGGGCTACAATAGAACTCGAAAAGATGGAGTTTCGTGCTCCGCACGGCTGCTACGACCTCGAAAAGGTGGTTGGTAACCGCTATAATGTGGACTTGCGAATGGATGTTGAAATTGGCGATGCAGCAGAGAGGGATGAATTGTTGAAAAGTGTTAATTACCTCTCGGTTTACGAACAGGTCGCCGAGGAGATACAAAAGCCGAGCAACATTCTCGAAAATGTGGCTTGGCGCATTTTGGAGCGCATACATAGTGCTTTTCCTCAAATAGTTACATCAACAATCAAAATTTCAAAGCTTGCTCCACCTCTTGGTGGCAAGGTTGAAAAGGTAAGCGTAATCCTATCAAAATAAGAGCCTTACAAAAGTGTTCATAACTTGTTAGCAAAGTGTGAATAATTTGTTGGGTAAACTCCAAAAATTTGGTGCAACTTTGTGCCAAAGTCGGCGCTGTGTGCGCCAATTTGCTAACTGCTTGATGGGCAGTTGTTTTTGTCTGTAAGAAATTACAAAAATATATAAACACACAGTAAACTATGTCTGAAAAGATGGAGAAAGGGAGCGTGTCCTCTGACTTGAAAGAGTTGAAGTATGAGGATGTTTTGGCAAAGACCAAAGAGTATTTCAAAGGCGACGACCTTGCCGCAATGGTGTGGGTTAATAAGTACGCTTTGAAGGATTCGTTTAACCGCATCTATGAGAGTTCGCCCGAGGAGATGCACCACCGTATTGCTGCGGAGATTGCTCGTATTGAGAGCGGTTATCCCAACCCTATGAGCCACGAGGATGTGTTCGGCCTGCTCGACCAGTTCCGCTACATCATCCCCCAGGGTGGCCCTATGACGGGTATTGGTAACAATCTGCAAATCGCTTCGCTTTCGAACTGCTTTGTGATTGGTCACCGCAACCCTGCCGACTCCTATGGTGGTATCATCCGTATGGACGAGGAGCAGGTGCAGCTGATGAAACGCCGTGGTGGTGTTGGTCACGACCTTTCGCACTTGCGTCCCGCAGGTACTCCCGTACTCAACAGCGCACTGACCTCTACGGGTATCGTTCCTTTTATGGAGCGCTACTCCAACTCCACACGCGAGGTTGCTCAGGATGGTCGCCGCGGTGCTTTGATGCTTACCCTTTCCATCAAACACCCCGATGCAGAGCGCTTCATTGATGCCAAAACCGTGCAGGGCAAGGTTACGGGCGCCAATGTATCTATAAAGGTAGATGACGAGTTTATGCGCTGTGTGATGAGTGGCGAGAAATATGTTCAGCAGTTCCCCATCGACGCTGCCGAGCCTATGTATCGCAAAGAGATTGACGCAACGGCTCTCTGGCAGAAGATTATCCACAATGCGTGGAAGAGTGCCGAGCCCGGTTGCTTGTTCTGGGACACCGTGCTCCGCGAGAGTGTGCCCGACTGCTATGCATCGGAGGGCTTCCGCACCGTTTCGACCAACCCCTGTGGCGAGATTCCTTTGTGCCCCTACGACTCGTGCCGTCTGTTGGCCCTCAACCTTTATAGCTATGTCGATAAGCCATTTACCCCCGAGGCTTCGTTCAACCACGAGAAGTTTGCCAAACATATCGAGATGGCAATGAGGATGATGGACGACATTATCGACCTCGAATTGGAGAAAATCGACCTCATTCACAAGAAAATCGGCAAAGACCCCGAGGAGTTGGATGTTCGCCGTGTAGAGCTCTCGTTGTGGGAGAAAATCCGCGAGAAAGCACTCAAAGGCCGTCGTACGGGCTTGGGTATCACCGCCGAGGGCGATATGCTTGCCGCTTTGGGCCTGACCTACGGCTCCGAGGAGGCTATCGAGTTTGCCGTAAGCGTTCAGAAGGAGTTGTGCCTTAATGCATACCGCGCATCGGTGAAACTCGCTAAGGAGCGTGGCTCGTTCCCCATGTACGACAACCTCAAAGAGGAGGGCAACCCAATGATTGCCCGCATCCGCGAGGCCGATCCCGCACTCTACGAGGATATGGTGCGCTATGGTCGTAGGAATATCGCAATGCTTACCATTGCGCCCACGGGTACTGTGTCGCTGATGTCGCAGACCACCTCTGGTATTGAGCCCGTGTTCCGCCCCGTATACAAACGCCGCCGCAAGGTTAATCCCACCGACCAGAATGTGAAGATTACCTACAAAGACGATGTGGGCGACTGCTTCGAGGAGTACTATGTATTCCACCACAAATTTGTTGAGTGGCTGAGGGTTACGGGCCACGATGTGAGCAGACTCAACGAGATGAGTGATGCCGAGATTGATGCACTTGTTGCCGCTTCGCCCTACAACCACGCAACTGCCAACGACATCGATTGGGTGGCTAAGGTTAAGATGCAGGGCGCAATTCAGAAGTGGGTAGACCACTCCATCTCGGTTACCGTAAACCTCCCCAACAATGTTTCGGAGGAGCTTGTGGCAGATGTTTATAAGACCGCTTGGGAGTGTGGTTGCAAGGGTATCACTGTCTATCGCGACGGCTCGCGCAGTGGTGTGCTTGTAGACACCAAGAGCAAAACCACCACCCCCGCAACCGAGGCTACCGCACCCATCAAACGCCCCGCAGAGTTGGAGGCCGATGTTGTGCGCTTCCGCAACGGCAAAGAGGAGTGGATTGCATTTGTGGGTCTGCACGATGGCAAACCCTATGAGATTTTCACCGGTCAGATTGACGAGGAGGAACTCTTTATCCCCAAGAGCATTAAGAAGGGTTGGATTGTGAAGGTGCGCGAGGAGGATGGTACCAAACGCTACGACTTCCGCTTCAATGATAAGGGTGGTTATCCCCATGTTATTGGCGGTATCTCGCGTCTGTTCGATATGGAGTTCTGGAACTATGCAAAACTCATTTCGGGAGTGTTGCGCAACGGTATGCCCATTGTGGATGTTGTGAACCTCGTCGATAGCTTGCAGTTTACCAGCGAC
The DNA here is from genome assembly GCA_045659085.1 of Tidjanibacter sp. Classification (GTDB taxonomy): domain Bacteria; phylum Bacteroidota; class Bacteroidia; order Bacteroidales; family Rikenellaceae; genus Tidjanibacter. The sequence goes on along the minus strand of JAZOWE010000004.1, from coordinate 129,156 downwards.
GGCATCAATGTTTGGAAAGCGGGTGTTGCTCGTGCTCTCAAACAGTATATCAAAGACGGCACCAAGAGCAAACAGAAGTGTCCCAACTGCGGTAGCGAGAGTCTTGTTTACCAGAATGGTTGTCCCACTTGTCACTCCTGCGGTTGGTCCAAATGCTCATAAAAAACGCATATAGCGGGTAAATTTTGCACCGCACTGCGATAAACCCCTGCCTCATTTACGCTTAGTAAACTCGGCAGGGGTTTTCTTGTGCGCCTAAAATCCGCTCGCTTATCTGCGTTTTCTGGGCATTTGGTGTAACGAGCACATCTCGCGGTCTATATGCACTCTCGGCATTGTGGGTGTGCCTCACCCCAAATTCCTTAAAGTCTTTAATATCCTTAAAGCCCTTAATGTCCTTGTTCTTCCTGTCCCCCTTGTTCGTCCTGCCCCCACCTCTCTTCAACACCCAAAACACACCATTCGTCGCCCAAATATGGCGAAACCTCTCTAAATCATTGCTTTTGGGAGTTCTTACGCGCGTGTGTGAGAAAAAATCGTTATCTTTGTAGAAATTTGACTAATTATATTCGTAAAATCCATAAAACAAAAACCAATGAAATTGACAAAAATTCTTGCAACAGTACTGTGTCTTGCAGCCGTTGCGACAGCTTGTCAGCAGCCCTTCGAGGAGCCTATGAACGAAAAAGGAAGGGCTATCAACCTTGCTGTTGATGTTGACAACTACACGAAGGCTACCGACACCGCCTTTGAGGAGGGTGACCAGATTGGTCTTCACATTGTTATTCCCGAGGGTACTTTCCTCGAAAATGCAAAGTACTCCTACACCGAGGGAGGTCTTGTAGGTGAGAAGACCAACTATTGGCACAAAAACGAGAGCGTTTTGGCAGATTTGTATGCCTACTATCCTTACAGCGCAACCGGCGCTTACAAGGCCGCTGGCTACACCTTCACCGTAAATGCAGACCAGAACCGTGCTGGTGCTTTCACCGCTTCGGACCTTATGGTTGCACACACCACCTCGAAGCCCACTTCGGAGGTTGTTGAGCTTCCCTTCCGTCACGCTCTGTCGAAAATCGTTATCAAAATCGACAACCAATTGGAGGAGATTGTTGATGGCGAGACTCGCAAGATGGAGATTAAGGATGTCTACTTCTCGGATGTTTATGGCACTGCTATCGTAAGATTCAACGAGGTTGGCTCGACCGTTTCGGGCTCCAAGGGTACCATCAAGACCGCAAATGTTACCATTGATGGCGCACAGGCTTATGCGCTTATCGTTGTTCCTCAGGAGGATGTAACTCCCAAGCTTATTGTTACCACCACCAACGACAAACAGTTCACCTACCAGCTCAAAGACAAAATCTCGTTCTCGGCAGGTAAGGTTAGCACCGCAGAGATTACCATCAGCGACAAGAGTATCTCGACCGCCTTCACCCCCACCATTTCGGATTGGGTTGGCGACAACGACTTGCAGTTTGGTCAGGGCGAGGAGTATGAAGGTGGCAACGAGGGTGGCAATGACGAGGGTGGCAACAAAATCTACCTCCACCCCGGCATTTGGGAGTCTGCCGATGGCCAATGGTTTGCTGCATATTTCTTTGCCTCTGCGGGTGGTGATGCAACTGCTACTATGACCGACAACGATGGTGATGGTGTGTATGAGTGCGCTGTTCCCGCAGGTATGGACAGTGTTATCTTCTGCCGTATGAATCCCCAGTGGACCGAGTTTGCTTGGAATAAGTGGGAGAACGACCAGATGACCGAGGAGCATGTCTACAACCAGACAGGCGACCTTACCGTTGGCGTGGACCCCGTAAACCACTACTACATCACAAGCTGGGATGGTGGTGCCGAGGGCAAGAGTGGCGGCGAGTGGAATACCGACGGCTATGTTGTTGTCGTTCCCGAAACCTCGGGCTTGGGCGTTATCGGCTCGTTTGCAGCAAGCAATTGGGAGAGCGATATCAATCTTGTAAAGACCGAAACAAGTGATTTGCTTGTTGCCAAAGGCATCCAATTCAAAGCTTACGATGCGTTCAAAATTCGCACCGCTGGCAACTGGGATGGCGGAGTAAACCTTGGTACGGGCGATGTAAACTACTATACCCCCAACAAGTATTTCACAGCTGTTGATAATGGTGCCGATATTAGTGTTGCCGAGGCGGGCACTTATGATATCTACTACAACACAAACACCAAGCGCATCTACATTATGACCGCAGGCACCGACATTTCGGCAGCCACCGAGCAGACTTCGAATGGTCCTCAGCCCGATGCATCTACAATGAGTTGGGGCTTGGCAGGTGTGCACAATAATTGGGGTGCCCCCGACACTAAACTCGAATGGGATGGCACTATTGGCCTATATGTTGCTAAGAATGCCCGATTGGAGGGTGAGTTCAAGGTGCGTGCCGACGAGTCGTGGAGTACAAACTTTGGCTCTGGCTCGACAGTTCAGTTGAATTCCAACGATCCAACAACTCTCCACAACAATGGTAGCAACTGCTCGATTAATGCGGGCAACTACGATGTATACTTCTGGTGCGACGCCACCGATCTCAAAAAACCCGCCAAACTTTGGGTTAGAAGTGTAGGTTCGGCTGCCCCCAAGTTGTAATCGCAAACAACATACACAAACCAAATAAAAACACAAAACACAATGAAATTTACAAAACTTTTTGCAGCCGCAATGTGCCTTGCAGCCGTTGCAACTGCTTGCCAGGAGCCCGAGGAGAGTGTAACTCCCAACAACGGCGAGGGCTTGGAGATCGCTGTTAGCGCTCAGATGTACAACTTCAACAAGGCTACCGACACCGCTTTTGAGGAGGGTGACGAGATAGGTCTTCACATCGTTATTCCCGAGGGTACTCACCTCGAAAACGCTAAGTACACCTACACCGAGGGTGCGCTTGTAGCAGCCGAGAGCTACTATTGGCACAAAAACGAGTCTACCGAGGCAAGTGTTTACGCCTACTATCCCTACAATGCTTCGGCTAAGTATGGTGTTGCAGGTTACACTTTCACCGTAGAGGCAGACCAGAGCGTTGAGGGTGGCTATGCAGCTTCGGACCTTCTGATTGCTTCGACCGCATCGAAACCCACCACCGAGGTTGTGGCTCTTCCTTTCCGTCACGCACTTTCGAAAGTTGTTATCAACATCGAGAGCGAGTTGGAGGAGGCTGTTGAGAGTGTTATGTTTGCCGATGTTTATGGCAGCGCAACCATCAACTTCGCAAATGGTAACGCAGCCGTAAACGGTCAGAAAGGCACCATCAAAGCTGCTAAGGTTGCAGATAAAGAGTCCTACACTCTTATCGTTGTTCCCCAGACCGAGGCACAGCCCCGCATTCTTGTAACCGTTGGCGACAAGCAGTACAACTTCAACATTGAGGTAGCTACCGACTTCGTAGCAGGTAAGGTTGCTACCGCAAACATCGCTCTTACCAAAAACTTGGTAGGCACCGAGTTCTCGGCAGAGATTACCGACTGGGTAGGCGACAGCGAGTTGCAGTTCAACCCCAGCGAGGAGAACACTCCTGGCGAGGGTGGTGAAGGTGGTGAGGGTGGCGAGCCCGTTGACCCCGAGACTCCCGTTGATCCCGAACTCCCCGAGGAGCCTGAGGTATTCGTTCCCGAGAAATCGTTGTGGGCACTTTATGGTGGTTGGGAAGGCGATGCTTGGACCGACAAGTTCTTCTACACCACTCCCACCGAGGGCGTTGTAGTTGTAGAGGATGTTGTTTTCAAGGCTGATGCACAGAACTTCCTTGTAAGGAAACCCTCGACCGAGTGGGCAGACAAATATGGTATAGATAAGGTTAACTATTTGCAGGCAAACAAATATGTTGCTCTTGCAAAAGATGGTGGCGATATCCGCATCGAAATGGCCGGTACTTACGACATCTATTACAATGTAAATACACACGCCATCTATGTTATGGAGGCAGATGCAGACTTCACTACTGCTACTCAGCAGACCGCAAACGGTGTTGCTCCCGATGCTTCGACTATGTCGTGGGGTTTGGTAGGTGCATTTAATAACTGGGGTGCCGATGTAAAACTCGAATGGAATGGTACAATGTATGTTGCCAAAGGTGTTACCATTTCGGGCGAGTTCAAGGTTCGTGCAGACCAGGCCTGGACTGATAGCTTTGGCAACGGTGGCAATGTAACCGTTGGTGCTGCAACTACTGTATATTACAATGGTGGCAACTGCAAAGTTGCAGCCGGTACCTACGATGTATACTTCTGGTACAACACTGCAAACATCAACGACACTGGTAAACTTTGGGTTATGAACGCAGGTGCAGAGGCTCCTTCGTTGTAATAACACAATACCAAACACAAAAAAAGGCTCTCCAAAAGCGGAGAGCCTTTTTTGCATCTATACCCTATTGAGCGAATTACTCGGTGGGGATGTCTTTGTTTACATTCTTGCTGCCTACAAGTGCGTAGAAGAGGAGGTAGCCAAGGGCTGCAACCAACAACCAGTAGCTCGACAAGAAACCAATCTTATCGGCCAATGCGTTCTGCAAGAAGGGGATGATACCGCCACCGCAAACCATCATCATAAAGATACCCGAAGCCATAGGGGTGTATTTGCCCAAACCCTCGGTTGCGAGGTTGAAGATGCAGCTCCACATTACCGAGGTGCACAATCCGCAGAGTACCATACAGAACATACTCAGAGGCACAGAAACATTCACAATGGGAATAGTAACCATAATACCCTCGGGGATGTACATCAGGCCCAAGAGCAGTGCGATAGCCACGCCGCAAACCGACACCATCATAGTCTTGCTCGACACCTTAGCACCAATAGCAACACCAATAGTACGGCCAACAAGCATCAAGAACCAATAAACGCCTACAACAGTACCTGCAATGGCGGGACCTACCTCGGCGAGGTTGGACATATAGAGGTTTGCAGTGTTGGGAATACCAACCTCAATACCCACATAGCAGAAGATAGCCACAACACCAAACACGAAGTGGCGGAACGACATTGCGCTATATTTCTCCTTCTTACCCTCGGCCTTAGCAACAAGACGAGCAGCTTTCTCCTCGGCAGTCTCCATATGGGGCTCGGGAATCTTGGTGAGCAGGATAACCACAAAAGCAACAGCAAAGATAGCCATAGCGATAATCATTGCGGGAGCTGCGTCGGTAACCTTTGCGGTCTCCACCGAGCCACCAACCAAGTAGCCCAACAATACGGGAGCGATGGTGCCACCAAGCGAGTTGAGAGTACCACCGGTGAGGTTGAGCTGGTTGCCACGGTTGCCACCACCACCCAAAGTGTTGAGCATAGGATTAACCACAACATTCAGCATACACATCGAGAAACCTGCCACAAATGCACCTGCCACATAAACCGCAAATGCACTTTCGGGAGCTACTGCGCCCGAGAGGAACTGGATGGCCACACCCACAAGACCTACAACCACTGCCATCAGCGAGGTGAATTTGTAGCCTTTGCGTTTGAGAATGATGCCTGCGGGGATACCCATACAAGCGTAGGCGATGAAGTTGGCGAGTGTACCCAACTGCGAAAGCGCGTTGCTCACACCAAATTGGCTCTTCAAGATAACGCCCATAGAACCTGCAAAGTTGGTCACAAAGGCAATCATGAAGTAGAGCATAAACATCACCAAGATAGGCAATGCAAAGTTTTGCTTTTTCTGATTCATAATTAAAGTGAGTTTTGTGTTAATGTATAAAGTGTGAATTGTTTGCCGAAGCTAAAACAGCACCCCGTTTTCGGGAGTCTTGGTATATCCCAGGTGGGAGTATGCAAGGTCGGTAGCCTCCCTACCTCGGGGGGTGCGTTTGAGGAAGCCCTCTTTGATGAGGAATGGCTCATAGACATCCTCAATAGTGCCTGCCTCCTCGCTCACAGAGGTGGCAATGGTGTTGATACCCACAGGGCCACCGCCAAACTTCTCGATGATGGTGCGGAGAATTTTGTTGTCCATCTCGTCGAGACCTCGCGAGTCTATATTCAGGGCCTCCAACGCACGACGCGCAATAGCAAGATTGATTCTACCGTCACCCTCGACCATCGCAAAGTCCCTCACACGCCTCAGGAGCGAGTTGGCAATACGGGGGGTGCCACGACTGCGGAGCGCAACCTCGTGTGCCGCCTTGTCGTCAATATCGACGCCTAAAATTCCTGCCGAACGCTTCACAATGCCGCTCAAAACACTCGTGTCGTAGTATTCGAGGTGGCAGGTGATGCCGAAGCGAGCCCTCAGAGGCGAGGTCAGCAGACCACTGCGAGTGGTTGCGCCAATGAGTGTGAAGGGGGCAAGTTCAATCTGTATGGAGCGAGCCGAAGGGCCCTTGTCGAGGACAATGTCAATCTTGTAGTCCTCCATTGCCGAGTAGAGATACTCCTCCACAATGGGACTCAGGCGATGAATCTCGTCAATAAACAGCACATCGCCCTCCGAAAGGTTTGTCAGGAGTCCTGCCAGGTCGCCGGGCTTGTCCAGCACGGGGCCGCTGGTAACTTTCAGTGTCGAGCCCATCTCGTTTGCCACAATGTTGGCAAGGGTTGTCTTTCCCAATCCCGGAGGGCCGTGAAACAACACATGGTCGAGCGACTCGCCCCTCATCAAGGCTGCCTTGATGAAGATGCGGAGGTTGTCGACAATCTTCTGCTGACCGTGAAAATTTTCGAGCTCCTGTGGGCGGATTTTGTTCTCAAACTCCGCGTCGCTCTCTATATTCCGAATAGTCGATGTAGCCATTTTTTATTATCTGTTTTTTTGTTCTCTTTTTGTTCGGAGGCCTCAAATTTAGCTCTCACAATTTCGCCCATACTCTTGCCTGTCATCTTGCTCTCCAACCACGACAGAATGTCTATATAATAGAAGGTACGGCGCTCGTAGGGGTGGTTTTCGTAGGGGTGCAGACGCTCGTAGAGAATTTTGAGCTCCTTTTTGAGGTCAAGGGCGTTGGTGTTGCTCAGGCTCTTGAAGAACGAGAAGAGTTCGTCCTTCATCTCAGTCATATCTTTCATCTTGACAATGAACGAGTAGACCGAGCGAATCTGGTAGTCGATATTGAAGTCCAACCCCGCGTCGTAGAGCGCCATAAGGTTCAACATTCGCGCATAGCACTGCAAGTCGCGACGAATGTTGTGGTCTTTGACGGAGATGATGTACGAAAGATACTCAATACACTTGGTGTAGTTGCCGTCGCCGAAGTAGAGCGTCGCCACCTTGTAGTAGAGTGGCATCTTTTCGTGCAGTGTAAGCCTATCGCCATACTTTTTAAGGTAGGAGTCGATATTCTTGGCAATCCACAAACCCTCTTTGTATGTTCCCGCCATCAGACACTTGTTGAGCTGTCCCGTAAAGAGGATGCCCTGCGAAATCATCGCTGCATTGTCGTTCAGTGCACCGAGCGTGCGACTCTCCTTCTCGAACTCTTCGAGGGTACGAACAAAGGCGGAGTATTTGTGCATCAGGAACATTCCGTCCAACACCTGCGAGTAGCCACGCATATAACTATCATACATCAGCTCCTTCATATCGGGGCGTGCGGCAAAGTGCGCAACCCATTTGAGTGCATAGCGATAGGAGTGTGCGGTTTTGTGACAGATGTAGTAGTACCACGCTTTGGCCTGATAGTAGTAGAAGCGCTCCGTGAAGCCCATCTGAACACCGTCGTAGGCCTCAATGCGGGGCTTGAAATAGCTATTGAGCCTGTCGAGGTCTTTTTGTGAGCGTGCAAAGCCGAGGTTTTGGTGGAGGGCGTAGCACTGCACCGCAAGTCGCGAGAGTGCCGCCACATTGTTGAGGTGCTCCGAGATGGTGCCGGCGGCCCTTGCTGTTTGGTCGGCGGCCTGTGTCATCTCGCTCGAATAGCTGAGGACTTTGAGTTGTCGCTGCAACTCCACAACATCCAAATAGGTCGCCATCATCTCACACTCCTTAACCCTCCTTTCGACCTTGTCGAGCAATTTCTGAGCCTCGCCATAGAGGCCCTTGTCGAAGAGGATTTTTACGAAATCGATCTGCTCACGAATTTCGAGTGCTGCGGAGTGTTGCACTCCCAGCATACGGAGCGAGGTGAGTATCTGTTTGTAGAGGTGCGCTTTGAGGTTGGGGAGTTGTTGCTTGGAGATTGTGGGGCAGAGCGCAAGTACTTTTGCCTCGTCGTACTGCTCCATAGAGTCGAAGCAGTCGAACAGGAGCAGGAATTTTGCACCCTCGTTGCACCCGAGTCGTGTGGAGTAGAGTTTGAAGTTGCGTTTTTCGGCCTTGCTCATAAGTTTCACAAGGTCAAAAACACCTTCGCGCCTCTCGTTCTTTTTATGGCTTGTTGTTTTCTCCATAACCTAACCAGTTTGTCTGCAAAAATCTTACATTGTCCGACCTCTTGGTGGATAAATCCTAACCCACACATCCTCAATAGCAAAGGTCTGAATTTCGCCCTTGTTTGCTACGATGTCCAAAAAAGTCCGAACAACCATACAAAGGTAACAAAAAAGCAATACAATCTACCTCCCTTATCCCATTTTTCCACCTTTCGCCACTCAAAATTGTTGCAAAACCGCCACGAATTGCTAACTTTGTGGTAGATAATAAACCCCAACAAACACTTAAATCACTATGGAAACTCTTGAAATTATTGCTATTATCCTGACCATTATTGGTATTGTGGGCTGTGTTGTACCCATTCTTCCCGGTGTGCCCATCTGCTGGCTCGGAATGTTGTTGTGTCACCTCTCGTCGGGTGCTTTTACTACTGTCGACCTTGTTGTGTGGGCCGTTGTGGCGGGTGGCGTGACACTCCTCGATAACTTCCTGCCGGCGGTTATGACCAAGCGGTTTGGGGGCTCTAAGGCTGCAACGCGAGGCTCGCTGATAGGTATTTTTGTGGGCTTCTTTGCCGGCCCTCTCGGTCTTATTTTGGGCCCCTTCTTTGGTGCCCTCGTGGGCGAGTTGACTCACAATGGCTCCGATAGTGCCCGTGCCTTTAAGGTGGCATTTGGCTCCTTTGCGGCATTTATTTGCGGCACGGGATTAAAACTCATTGCCGCCATTATGATAACCACCCGCATCTTCGAAGTTATATAGTGGTTGCACCTCACAAAACACAACCACTTCTGGGCAAGTTTTATAGGTAAGTTGGAAATATGAAAAAACTCTTCTTTACAATCGCATTATTACTATGCACCCTCGGCTCGTCGGCGTGGGCTCAGGAGGTTACGCTCGGTGTTCGTGGCGGCGCCAATACCACCTTTGGGGGTGTTGGGGCTGTTTCGTTGGAGGGCAGTTACGACTTTGCAAACCGTGTGGCCTTGCGTGGCGGAGTGTTGTGGAGCACCATAGGCCGCACAGCTGTTGAGCTACGCCCCACCTACTCTCACGAGCTGGATTGGGGCACTGTGAGCGCCAAGGCAATAGCCCACTACACCCAACAAGCCTCCATTCACAACCTTGCCATTGGTGCGGGTGTGGGGTGGTCGAACAACGCTCTCTTCTGCTCTCTCGGCTACTACTATCGCACCATTGGTGGCGGAGGTGGTCGTATAGACGAGCCTTTCAACCTTTTTTATGAGATTGGCGTAAGGTTTCTTCGCGATGTCGAGGGGTGGGATTTGCAGGTTGCGCTGACCAATAGCGATATGTTTGAGTTGGAGCGCCACTACTATCCCTCGTTGGTTGCGCTGTGCAATTGGTCGGTGGGCGAGTCCACCGAGGTTATCTTCGGCCTCAACTACAAACCCTCGGGCACATTCCACATGTCAACAGATTTATACCAAATTCAATTCAGAACGGGCGTATGTTACAGATGGTAAAAAGATTTGCAGCGTTGGTCGCTCTTGCGGCCTCGGTTACTGGTTGCAACACCTTGGATATTAAAGGGTTGTTTGTTCCCACGAGCGACCTTATAGGTACGCGCTTTGAGCAGAGTATGGCCAAGAACGGGAATCGGGCTGTGGCGAGCATTGCTGCCGAGGAGGAGTATTTGTTCTATGTCTGCACAGACCCCCACATTGCCGACACGGCTCACAACCTCACAATTTTCAATGACGCACTGCGCAACGATTCGGAGGCTCTCTTTGGTCTTGTGCTGGGCGACCTGTCGGATAGGCGCGGTAACCACCCCCGCTATGTGGAGGCCATTGCCTTTGATGCCCAAAGGCACTCCCACAACCACCCAATTTTCAATGTCTTGGGCAACCACGACCTCTATTTCGACGGCTGGGAGAAGTATTTGGAGTTGGTGGGCCCTTCGGTCTATTGGTTCGATGTGGAGTTTGCGGGAGGCAAAGACCTCTTTCTTGTTCTCGACTCGGCAACGGGTACCCTCGGCAGGGAGCAGACGCAGTGGATGAAGGGCTTTTTGGCCGAACATCGCCACAAATATCGCCACTGCATAATCTCCAAGCACACCAACCTTTTCTATGCGGACACCTCGCAGAACACCTCGGGCAATATGCCCATTGAGGAGTGTGTTGCGCTGATGGATTTGTGGATTGAGTACGATGTTACCCTTGTGTTGCAGGGGCACGACCACACTCGCGAGGATTTGACCTACGGAGGTGTGCGCTATACCATTGTTGGCACGCTGAGGGATGGGTGCAAGGCCCCCGAGTACTTAAAGATTACGGTTACCCCCAATGGAGTAGATTTTGCTTGGGTAGTACTAAACTAAGGCAAAGCAAAGTCAGATAGAGATACGAAGTATCTCCCAAAAGTTTTTGGTGAAGCTTTTTACAAAAAGCTTCAAAGAGGTCGCCTTTTTACAAAAAACTTCGAAGACTCCTATGCCGCTCTGCGGCTCCCCTCTAATTTGGGGTGGATGTGATTGTAGGAGCAAAGTCAGATAGAGATACGCAGTATCTCGCAAAAGTTTTTGGTGAAGCTTTTTACAAAAAGCTTCGAATAAAGCCACAAAAAAAGCATCGGGTTTTGCCCGATGCTTTTTTATGTTACCTCTTCCACACCCACACATCTTTTTGGAGTTTGCGGTAGTGGAGTCGCATCTCCTCGGCCTTTGCGGGGCTGTTGGTGGAGTAGGCAACCACCGCCCAGAGTCCTTTGGGATAGGGGGTTATGAGATAGTTCTCTTTGCCGATACCGAGGGGGTCTTGTTTCGCACAGGCGCGCGCGTTGTATTTAATCGTAAAGACACCCACCATCACATTGTAGCGCTTGCCTTCGGCGGGGGCGTTGATTGCGGGCTTTGCGGGCTCGGGAACGGCCTCTACAACGGGGGCCACAACCTCCTCAACGACGGGCTCTGTGGCTACGACCTCACACTCCTGCTCGCCACAGCACTTGTTGCAGGGGCAGAAGTAGAGCACAGCACCAACCACCACAATAGCAGCCACAAGCCACCAAATCCAGCCCAACGAAGAGCGTTTGCGGAGTGTTGCTACGGGAATGTCGTTGCCGTTGAGTGCGCGGTGCAGTTCTTCGTCGATGTCGAAATTGCGTGGAGTGATAGTGCCCACACCCTCGGCACGAATGGAGCCGTCCTCTTGGCGGGCTGCTGCGAGCCAATCTTCGTAGAGGGCCTGTGCCTCCTCGGTGGGGATGTTGCCCTGCTCAGCGAGGATGTCCGTTACGGGGATGTGGTTGTCGGAGATCTCCTCCGAGAAGAATACATGCTTGGGAGTTCCTTCAACGCGCAAGGAGCCCACTTTGGGGAGGGCCACATTGCCGTACTGCACAAGGCAGTTAAAGATAAGTTTGTTTACTACGCTACTCATAGTGTGGAGTTATTGTTTTGTTCTACTTTTTCGATTTTGGAGGCGCCACCTTCTGCGCCTTGGGTTTTGCGGGCTCCTCGGCCCAAGCGATGTGCTGTGGCTTGCTTTTGAGTCCGATGACGATGAGTGCAACGCCTGCAAGCACAAAGGGGATGCTGAGCAACTGTCCCATGTTGAGAGCCATACCCTCCTCGAAGGCCACCTGCACATTCTTGATGAACTCCAAGAAGAAGCGCGAGAGGAAGATACCCACCAGACCGACACCAAACATCAGTGCGGGGTGTTTGCGCCCGGCATCATACCTATAATATAGAATTATGAGTACCACAAAGACTGCGATGTAGGCGAGGGCCTCGTAAATCTGTGTGGGGTGCATAGGGAGAGTCTCGCCATTGCGCACAAAGATAAAGCCCCAAGGCAGGTCGGTCACCGAGCCGTAAATCTCGGAGTTCATAAGGTTGCCGAGCCTTACACCCGCACCACCAATCGCCACAGGAATCATTATGCGGTCTGCTGCCCACCAGAAGGGCATCTTGTTGCGCCACGCAAAGAGTATCAGACCGAGCAAAAAGCCTATGGCTGCACCGTGCGAGGCCATGCCGCCCTCGCGGATATTGAGGATGCGCAATGGGTCGGCCAAGTAGACAGAGGGTTCGTAGAAAAGGCAGTGTCCGAGTCGTGCACCCAGAATACCGAGAATTGTGGCGTACCAGAAGAGCGAGTCCACGAGTTTTTCGGGCAACTTCTCTCGCCTTGCGAAGTTTGTGAAGAAGTAGATGCCCAAGATGAAGGCCAATGCCCAGAAGATGCCATACCAACGAATCTCCAAACCGAAGATTGAGAAGGCTACGGGATCAACACTCCATACAACCGAAAGAAAAGTGTTCATTATTCTTAAAAAGTGTAATTAGTTCGTGTTTGTGGGAGGTAAAGGTACAAAAAATGTGTTAATTTTTGCTCAAAGTGAACGAAAAAGTGCTTCCTTTGCCCAATTCGCTACGCAGATTGATGGTTTCGCCGTGAGCTTCGAGTACATGCTTGACAATCGAAAGTCCCAAACCGGTGCCACCTTGCTCGCGCGAACGCCCCTTGTCGGTGCGGTAGAAGCGCTCGAAGACGCGAGGAATGTCGTCCTTGGAGATTCCCCTGCCATTGTCCCTCACCTCCACCAAAACCTTGTCGAAGAGGTCTATGAATTTGATGAATGTTTCGCCGCCCTCGTTGCCATAGCGGATGGAGTTGATGATGAGGTTGATGAGCACCTGCTCGATGTAGTAGCGGTCGGCCTTAACCCACACGGGGGGATAGGGGGTGGTGTATGAGGAGCCCACAACCACCGTAATGTTTTTCTTTGTGGCCTCAAACTCAATGGTATCGACAATGTCGCGGGTGAGAGCAACAATATCGAAACGCTCGTAGTTGAGGTTGAGAACTCCCGATTCGAGTTTGGAGATGGCCTCCAAGTCGTTAGTGATGTTTATGAGTCGGTCGATGCTCTTTTCGGTGCGCTCCAAGTAGCGACGCATCAGCACCGGGTCACTCATTCCACCATCCAGAAGCGTAGAGATGTAGCCCTGAATGTTGAAAATTGGGGTTTTGATTTCGTGCGACACATTGCCCACAAACTCCTTGCGGTACAACTCGTTCTCTTTCAGGCGTGCAATCTCCTTTTGGTTTTGGTCGGCCCAGCGGTTGAGCTCGGCACTCACCGACCTTTCAGGGTGCTCGGGGTGCTCCAACTCAGCAGCAATCTCGGTGGTCTTGATGTCCCTGCCGAGAACTATGCGGTAGAGGGGTTTGATGCGCTCGAAAAAGAATTTCTTCATGACGAACTTGTCGCCTACAAAGACTATCACACCACTGCCAATGGCGAAGATGAAACCCCACCACCAACCGTCGGTGCTGAAAAAGCGACCCATTACCAAGCCTACTGCCACGCAAAAAATCGTGATGAGCCCCACGATAAATGCCGCCGTGTTTATTGTCTTGATTTTCATATACTTGTTGTTAGATGTTTTTCCACTCCAAGAGTGCTTTTACGATGTATAGTTTTTCGATTTGTGTGGTGTCGAAACGGGTGGGGATGGTCTGGGGTGCATCTGCTTCGAGGATGAGTTCGGTGGCACTTAGGGTTGCCACCTTGCGGACTTGTGCCACACGCCCGTTTGTTGCCAAAACCAACATCCCAATAGCCACCTCGTCGAGTTCACACCTCTTGCAAAATAGCAGGCTGCCCTGCATTATTGAGGGCTCCATTGAGCGCGAACCAAAGGGGGCAACAAAGTCGCAGTCGCCACACCTCGCCATTGTGACATAACTTGTGGGCGCAGGAAGTGTTTTATAGAGGACTATTTCGGTGCAATCGGCTGTGTAGTAGGGAATTGGCTTTTCGAGTGGGCGCAACATTTCACCCTCGCTGGCAAATAACCATCCGAAATCAATCTCGGGATAGCGTGCGCATATTCGCTCGGCAATGGAGCGTGAGATGTTGTGCTTGCCGACCTTTATTTGGTAGAGCGACTGTGGCGATGAGAGCCCAATCTGCAAGGCGAAGGCGTTTGTACTCAGCCCCGCCCAACAAACAACCTTTTCAATTCGCTCTTTTGGTGTGAGTTTAACCATTGTCGGATAGTTCGTTTTGTTTGGTCGAAGAGCAAAACTACACATTTTTTGCGGTTTTCTCAAATAAAACCACGATATTTGTACAATCTAACGATTGTTGGTCCCGTAGTTTAATGGATAGAATTCAGGATTCCGGTTCCTGCGATAGCGGTTCGATTCCGCTCGGGATCACAAAACACTCTCCAATTTGGAGAGGAGAATTGAAAATGGACAATGGAAAACTAAGGTGCGCCCGATTGGGCTCGCAGTATGTAAATCGTGCCGAAGGCACACCAAAATTTTCCATTTTCAACTTTCAATTTTCAATTAATTAGAGATGCAAAGTATCTCACAGAAAAGGCAACGATGGATTTCAAACTTGTGTCGGATTATAAGCCTACGGGTGACCAGCCCGAGGCAATTGAGGGGTTGGTGCGCTCGATAGAGGGCGGGCAACCCCACACCACACTGTTGGGTGTGACCGGCTCGGGTAAGACATTCACGGTGGCGAATGTTGTGGAGAGGCTCAACCGCCCGACACTTGTTTTGAGCCACAACAAAACCCTTGCAGCTCAGTTGTATAGCGAGTTCAAAGCCTTCTTTCCCGAGAATGCCGTGGAGTACTTTGTGTCGTACTACGACTACTACCAGCCCGAGGCCTACCTTCCGGCAAGCGACACCTACATCGAAAAAGACCTCGCCATCAACGACGAGATTGAGAAGTTGCGACTTCGCACCACGGCCTCTCTCCTGTCGGGCCGCAGAGATGTTATTGTGGTGTCGAGTGTGTCGTGTCTTTACGGCATCGGCAACCCTTCGGATTTCCACGCCAACAGCATCACCATAAGGGTCGGCGATATGATACCCCAGCGCCGCCTTTTGTACCGCCTTGTGGATGCGCTCTACACCCGCACGGAGCGCTATTTGGAGCCTGCAACTTTCCGCGTGAAGGGCGACACCATTGACATTATGCCCGCCTACTCGGAGAGTGACGCTTGGAGGGTGTCGATGTTTGGCGACGAGGTGGAGGCCATCTGGCGCATAGACCCCACAACGGGCGCGAGGATGGAGAGTGCCTCGGAGGTCAAAATCTTCCCCGCCAATCTCTTCGTAACCACCAAGGAGCGCACCGAGAACGCCATTCGCCAAATTCAGCTGGACTTGGGCGCACGAATAGAGGAGTTTGAGAGGGCGGGCCGAACGGTTGAGGCTCAGCGTATTAAGCAGCGAGTAGAGTACGATGTCGAGATGATAAAGGAGCTCGGATATTGCTCCGGCATTGAGAACTACTCGCGCTATATGGACGGTCGCAAGGAGGGCGAAAGACCTTTCTGTTTGCTCGACTATTTCCCCGAAGATTTTTTACTCGTTATCGACGAGAGCCATGTGACAATTCCTCAGGTGAGGGCGATGTTTGGTGGCGATAGGGCTCGCAAGGAGAACCTTGTGGAGTATGGTTTTCGCTTGCCCGCCGCAATCGACAACCGCCCACTCACTTTTGCCGAATTTGAGAGTTTTGGCCACACGGTGCTGTATTGCAGCGCAACCCCCGCCGACTACGAACTCATAAAATGTGAAGGTGCTGTTGTTGAGCAACTTGTGCGCCCCACAGGTCTGCTCGATCCCGAGATTGAGGTGCGCCCCACCGACAATCAGGTGGACGACCTCTTGGAGGAGATTTCGGAGGCTGTGCACAAGGGACAGAGGGTGCTTGTCACCACCCTCACAAAGCGTATGGCCGAGGAGCTATCGAAGTACTTCGACCGCATCGGTATCCGCAACCGCTATATCCACTCCGATGTGGACACTTTCGATAGGGTGCAGATTTTGGAAGACCTCAAAGCGGGCTCTTTCGATGTGCTCATTGGCGTGAACCTGCTCCGCGAGGGTTTGGACTTGCCCGAAGTTGCGCTGGTGGCTATTATGGATGCCGACAAAGAGGGATTTTTGCGTAGCGAGAGGGCTCTGACGCAGACGGCAGGTCGTGCAGCGCGAAATGTTGAGGGAAGAGTTATTATGTATGGCGACACCATAACAGATGCTATGCAGGCGACCATCAACGAGAGCCGCCGCAGACGCGAAAAACAGATGGCCTATAACGAGGCTAACGGCATAACACCCACGCAGATACGACGCTATGCACGCACCACCATTGCGGGCACCGCTTCGGAGGTGTCGGAGGCCTATCCGCTGGGAGGCAGGAGCACGATTGCTGCCGACACAAAGGGTGTCTATTCGCCCGAGGAGAGGGATGTTGCCATTGCCGACGCTCGTCGCAGGATGGAGGAGGCTGCCAAGGCTTTGGACTTTGCGCAGGCTGCTTTGTGGCGAGATCGTATGTACGAGCTACAAGGCAAAAAATAGCGCTGCGAGCACATCTCGCGGGCATCTGCTGCGTTACGCTTGCGCTCGAAATGCTCATTTACCATTGAGTAAACTGCGCTTTCTCGCGCTACGCAAGCCTTGCATCTGCTCCGCGATATGCACTCGCGGAGGGAATTGAAAATGGAAAATTGAGAATTGAAAATTAAGGTGCGCCCTGCGGGCGCAATATTAAAAACCGTGCCGAAGGCACACCAAAATTTTCCATTTTCCATTGTCAATTTTCAATTTTCAATTAAAAAAGTCGTTAGACAAAGAAATGAATATAGCAGAGAAGATAACCCGAATTGTAGATTTTTTCTACCTCAAACCATTGCGTGGGGTGATGCCGTTGCAGACCTTTCGCTATGCGGTGTGTGGTGGCTGTAACCTTGTGATTAATTGGCTGTTGTATGCGTTGCTTTATGATGTGGTACTACGCTTCGACTACCTCGATTTGGGCTTTGTTTACATCTCGCGCCACATTGCGGCCCTTGCGGTAACATTCCCCATAACGCTTTTTACGGGCTATTGGTTGCAGAGTCGCATATCGTTCAGGGGTTCGCCATTGGGCGACAGGGTTAGCGGTGTGCGCTATCTTGTCACAACCCTCGGCTCTCTTGTCATAAACTATGTCTGCCTGAAAATCTTTGTGGAGTGGTGCGAGATTTACGCTCCTCTGGCGCAGATTATCACATCGCTCATCACCATCGTTTATAGCTACCTCCTGCAAAAGTATTGGACTTTTAGGGGTGCGAACGCCTAACAACCGCCCAACAGAGAGCTCTTTTTTTGCAAAATACAAAGTATTTTGTACCTTTACAAGCTAAATTGGCGCATTATGGCGCAGAGCGAGGAGCAGAAAAGAGGGTAACACAATGATAGACAGAGCAACAGTCGATAGAATTTATGCCGCAGCGAATGTGGTGGAGGTCGTGAGCGACTTCGTTTCACTCAAAAAGAAGGGAGTGAACTTTATGGCTTGTTGCCCTTTTCATAACGAAAAAACCCCTTCGTTTGTTGTGTCGCCCTCCAAGGGGCTCTATAAGTGCTTCGGCTGTGGCAAGGGCGGCAATGCCGTAACCTTCGTCATGGAGCACGAGAAGCTGACCTATGTGGAGGCTCTCAAATGGGTTGCCAAGAAGTATGGCATCACCGTCGAGGAGAGGGAGGAAACCCCCGAGGAGAAGCAGCGCAACGACGACAGGGAGAGTATGATGATTGTCAATGCGTGGGCCTCGGACTACTTTGTGGAGCAGATGTATGGCACCGACGAGGGGCTGAGTGTTGCTCGCAGCTATTTCGCCTCGCGCGGACTTACGGATGCGACAATCAAACGCTTTGGACTTGGCTACTGTCCCGAGAGTAGGGCCTCGCGCGAGAAAGATACAATGACACAAGCGGCGCTGAGGGCGGGCTATAAGGAGCAATTCCTTGTTGATACGGGCCTTACTATTAAGCGCGAAACGGGAGGATACTACGACCGTTTTTGTGGTAGGGCGATGTTCCCCATTCACACCATTTCGGGTAGGGTTACGGCTTTTAGTGGCAGGGCTCTTGCGGGCGACAACAAGGCCAAGTATCTCAACTCGCCCGAGAGTGTGGTCTACTCCAAGAGCAACAACCTCTACGGCATCTATTTTGCCAAGGGTGCCATCACCAAGGAGAACCACTGTATTCTTGTGGAGGGCAACATCGATGTTGTGCAGATGCACCAAAAGGGTATCGAAAATGTGGTTGCTCCGCTTGGTACGGCTCTGACCATTGAGCAGGTGAGGATAATCTCGCGCTTTACGAACAACATCACTCTTCTTTTCGATGGCGATAGTGCGGGTGTTAAGGCGGCAATCAAGGGTGTCGATTTGGTGCTCAAAGAGGGCCTTAATGTGAGGGTTGTGGTGCTGCCCGAGGGCGAGGACCCCGACAGCTATGCACGCAGCCACTCTGCCGACCAAATCCGCGAATATATCTCCGCCAACCAAAAAGATTTTATCACCTTCAAGTCGTCGCTCTATGCGGCGGAGGTGGCGAAAGATCCCATACGCAAGGGCGAGCTCATTGCCGATATTGTAAACTCCATTGCACTTATTCCCAATAAGATTCAACGCTCGGTGTTCATCAAGGAGTGCGCCCGCATTATGGACATCGACGAGGCCATTGTCGTTAGCGAGGTGGTGCGTAAGAGTGTCGGCACGCGCTATGGCGACGAGGCTCGTGAGTTTGTGCGACGCGAGCAGGCGCAGCGAGAGAGGAGCGAGAAAGCCTTTGAGCAGGCTGTAACAGTTGGCAACCACAGGGCGGGTAGCAGTATGACCGAGTTGGAGAGGGAGATTGTGGGCTACCTCATCAAGTACGGACACCTGACGCTCGAATATAGAGAGGGCAAGGCTACGGCGTCGTTCAATGTTGCCGAGTCGATTTTTGGGGAGCTCGAAGAGGATGGGGTGTTGTTCCAAGATGCCCGCTACCGCGCACTTATGGAGTGCTACAAGCAGCACAGTGCCGAGTTGGGCTTGGGTGTAAAGGTCCCCGAACACTACTTCATCGAGCTGGATAACCCCGAAGCTTCCTCGGCAGCAGTGGATATTCTCACCGAGGGCGACAACCACAAACAGTCGGCCATCTGGAAGGAGCACGACATCTGCACCGAAACCGAAGAGGAGCGATTGGGTAAAATCATCCCCAAGGCCATCATTCTCTACAAATCCAAGGCTATCGAGGCTATTATCTCCGAGTTGGGCGAGAGGCTTGCAGGGTTGAGTGATGACGACGAGTCCGAGGCTCAGCGCATCCTCGAAGCAATTGCGGCACTCAATGCCGAGCGCAACAAAATCGCCCACCAAACAGCACGCAACATACTATGAGTACAAACTATAAGAACATAAACATCCGCAACAAAAAGGCGTACTACAACTACGAGATTCTCGAAGAGTTTGTGGCAGGCATCCAGCTGGCGGGCACCGAGATAAAATCTTTGCGTTTGGGCAAGGGCTCGTTGGTGGATTGCTACTGCTACTTCTCCAACCACGAACTCTTTGTGAGGGGTATGAATATCGCCGAGTATGATTGGGGAAATCTGAACAACCACGCGCCCCGTCGTGACCGCAAACTCCTCTTGACCTCCCGCGAGCTGGATAAGTTGGAACGCGCCTCGCAGGATAAGGGTGTGACCATTGTGGGGCTGAGGGTGTTTATCAATGATAGGGGCTTTGCCAAACTCGCCATAGGTTTGGCGCGAGGTAAGCACGAATACGACAAACGCGAAACCATCAAGGCTCGCGACACCAAGCGAGAACTTGATGCGATAAAGAAAACCTATCGCCGATAGGTTTTCTTCAATTCAAAATTCAAAATTTTCAGGAGAGAAAAGATGAAAGAGGATAATGTTATTTTGGAGAAAAGTTTTGCGTTTGCAAATAGAATTATAAGGTTGTATAAATATCTTTGTACCGAGCAGAAGGAGTGGGTTTTGTCACAGCAATTGTTGCGAAGCGGAACGAGCATAGGTGCAAATGTTAGAGAGTCACAACGCGCTCAATCTCGCAAAGACTTTATTGCTAAACTGAATATAGCATTAAAAGAGGCTTGCGAATCGGAGTATTGGTTGGAGTTATTGTGCGCTAATGAATACATAACCAAAGCGCAGTTTGATAGTGTTTTTAATGATTGTCGAGAATTGACAAACATATTGTCTCAAATAGTAATCACTTCAAAATCCAAAAATTAATTTTGAATTTTGAATTTTGAATTTTGAATTCCAATGGGATTGATTTTGTGTATAGAAACAGGTACAGACATCTGTTCGGTTGCTCTGGCGAGGGATGGAGAGATGATTGCGTTGCGCGAGAGCGACGAGGGCAAGGAGCACGCCCGCAAGGTGGGACTCTTTACTCAGGAGTTGCTGCGCGAAAATAACATCGAGCCCGAGGAGCTCGACGCTATGGCTGTGGGCAAGGGTCCGGGTTCTTATACGGGATTGCGCATAGGGGTGTCGTTTGCCAAGGGATTGTGCTACGCGCTGAACATACCTCTTATTGCCATCGACTCGCTGCGTTCGTTGGCAGCGTGCCTTGCCGAGGAGGTTGAGGCGGGCATTGTCGATATTGCGGAGTGGGAGAGGGTGGCCCTCTGCCCAATGATTGACGCTCGCAGGATGGAGGTCTATGCCGAGCTGTTCGACTCTGCGCTCAATCCCCTTTCGGAGGTTGTTGCAGAGGTTGTGCACGACAAGAGTTTTAGCGAGGTGCTGCTCGACAACAGAAAACTTGTGATCTTTGGCAACGGTGCCGAGAAGTGCCGCGGTATTTTGGAGTGGGCAGAGTATGTGAGTGTTGTTCCTTCGGCTCGCGGTCTGTGTGCCGAGGCCGAGAGGAAGATGCTGGCAGGCGAGACGGAGGATGTGGCATACTTTGAGCCCTTCTACTTGAAGGACTTTATTGTTACTGCCTCCAAGAAAAAACTATTTTAGAATTGAAAATGGAAAATTGAAAATGGAAAATTAAGGTGCGCTCTCTGCGCAGAATTTATATATTTTCCAGAAACAATTCTCAATTTTCAATTCTCAATTTTCAATTCGAAGATATGGGATATAAAGAAGACAAACAACTACAACTCGACGGTCGCTATATGCGAATGGCGAGGGTTTGGGCCGAAAACTCGTACTGTATCCGCCGCCAGGTGGGGGCCCTCATCGTGAAGGATAAGATGATTATCTCGGACGGCTATAACGGTACACCCTCGGGTTTTGAGAATATCTGCGAGGACGAGAGTGGTGTAACAAAACCCTATGTTTTGCACGCCGAGGCCAATGCTATCACAAAACTTGCCAAGAGTCACAACTCGGGCGACAATAGTACCCTCTATGTTACGGCTTCGCCCTGTATGGAGTGCTCGAAACTCATCATCCAGGCCGGCATCAAGAGGGTTGTGTATGCCGACCTCTACCACAACACCGATGGCATTGACCTGCTCCAAAGGTCGGGTATTGAGGTGGTGAGAGTTGAGGGTTGAGGGCGAGCACATCTCGCGGGCGAGTGTGCCTTGCGGGCGATTTCTGCGTTATGCTTTTGATTTTGCTTCCTCATTTACGCCTTGTAAACTGCGGAGCAAAATCAAAACCAAGCCTTGAACTCGCCTCACAAAACCCACTCGCGAGGGAATTGAGAATTGAAAATTGAGAATTGAAAATTCCTGTCCTTCCTGTCTTTCTTGTTTTTCCTGTCTTTCTTGCAGGAGTGACAGGAGTAACAGGGAAAAACAGGGGAGTTTGAGAGCAGGCTTTTTTTCGGGGAGGTGTGAGGCTCTCCGAAGGAGAGTGGCGGGCGAAATGGTGGCCCACTCAAACTTGTTTGAAAGTGGGCTGGCAGTTCGGCTGCTACACTATCTGCGAAAGATAGCTACACCTCACCGCAAAGGCGTCAGAATGACGCTCTCGTGTAGGTGGCTCTGAAACCACGCCGAAGCAGTGCGGTGGGTAGAACTACGACAGGTTGGTTACACTAAAAGTTTTTTGCGTTGCTTTTTTACAAAAAAGCGACAGGAAAAAAGCGACAGAAAAAAGAGAAAAATGGAAGAAAAAACGATGATAAAGGCGGCTCCCACGGAGTTGGGGGAGAAGAGTATCGGCAAGCTGCTGAGGCAGTATGCGGTGCCGGCGATTATTGCGATGACCGCCTCGTCGCTCTACAATATGGTCGATAGTATCTTCATCGGCCAGGGTGTTGGCTCGCTGGCTATTTCGGGTTTGGCGGTAACATTCCCTCTTATGAACATTTCGGCGGCTTTCGGCTCGTTGGTGGGCGTGGGTGCCTCGGCTTTGGTGTCGATGCTCTTGGGGCAGAGAAACTACGGCGTGGCCCGCAGGGTGCTGGGCAATGTTATGACAATGAATGTGGTGCTGGGTGTGCTGCTGATGTTCTTTGGACTAGTATTCTTGGACCCCATTTTGTACTTCTTTGGCGCGAGCGACAACACCATCGGCTATGCCAAGGAGTATATGATATACATCCTTATTGGTAATGTTGTCACCCACCTCTACTTGGGACTCAATGCCGTCATCAGGGCTTCGGGCAGACCGAAAGTGGCGATGTGGGCAACAATTTTCACGGTGGTTGTCAATGCCATTCTCGACCCGCTCTTCATCTTTGTTTTCGATATGGGCATAAAGGGTGCGGCGATTGCTACGGTGCTCGCCCAGATTTTGGCCCTTACTTGGCAGTTGCGCCTGCTATCGAACAAGAACGAGGTACTGCATTTCGAAAATGGCAAGGTCTTTACTTTCGACGGGAAGATTGCCCGCGAGTCGCTCAAAATCGGTCTTTCGCCATTCTTGATGAATATGGCCTCGTGCTTTGTGGTGCTGCTTATCAACAACCAACTCCGAAAGTATGGCGACCAGATGGGCGAGGGTGTCGGCGACTTGGCCATTGGCGCATACGGCATCGTAAACCGCATCATTTTCCTCTTTGTGATGGTTGTGTTGGGCTTCACTCAGGGTATGCAACCCATTGCGGGATATAACTATGGTGCAGGTAAGCACGACCGTGTGATGAAGGTCTTTTGGCAGACGGTGTTGTGGGCAACGATTACCACCACCATTGGTTTCTTGGTGGGTACTCTCTGCCCCCGATTTGCGGTGTCGCTCTTTGCCAACGACCCCACCATGATAGATATTGCCGCAAGGGGCTTTACGATAGTTGTTGTGGCATTCCCGATTGTTGGTTTTCAGATTGTTGCCTCCAACTTCTTCCAGAGTATTGGTATGGCAAACAAAGCGATCTTTCTGTCACTCTCGCGCCAGGTGTTGTTCCTTATTCCCTGCCTTGTTTTGGTGCCTATGTGGCTGGGTATTGAGGGTGTGTGGGTAGCAATGCCTGTCTCGGATACGGTTGCGACGATTGTTGCGGGTGTGCTGATTTTGGGACTTGTACACAAGTTCAAAAAGTCGCCTTCGTCTGTTGGCTTCAAGGGCGTTGGCGAAGAGGTTGAAAAATAGTGTTACACAAAACATACAACATTATGGATAAAAAATTTGTGATAACCATAGGTCGCCAGTTGGGTGCCGGAGGTAGACAGCTTGCCGAAGAACTCGGTCGAAGACTTGGCGTGCCGGTCTATAATCGTGAGATTATCGATGAGGCCGCAAAGCAGAGTGGCTTGGCTGCCGAATTGTTCGAGAAAGCCGACGAACACGAGAGTAATCTCACACCTCTTGGCTCGGGCATTTGGGGCTTTGGCTCTATGACCTCGCCGGGCTATATCAACAACGATACACTCTTTGGTATCCAGAGCCAAACCATTGAGAGCCTTGCCGATAGGAGTTCGTGTATCATTGTTGGTAGGTGTGCCGACTATGTACTCAGGGAGCGCGAGAGGGTGCTGAGTGTCTTTGTCACTGCGCCTCTCGAAGAGAGAGTTGCACGGCTTTGCTCGTCGTGCGACAAGGACGAGAAGGAGTGCCGCAACTGGATAGCCACCACCGAGCGCCGCCGCTCGTCGTACTACAACTACTACTCCTTCAAGACCTGGGGCGCGGCGGAGAGCTACGACCTCTGCCTCAACTCCTCGAAGTTGGGCATTGAGGGGTGTGCCGATGTTGTTTTGGAGGCCCTCGGCAAACTGATTTAGACAAACAAAACTAACCCTAAAATAAGATAATAAATGGAAAAGAGGGAGAGAAAAAGAGTTCCAAAACCACGCAAAAGAGGTTGGGTGGCAACGGTCTTGCAACGCTATCTTACTTTTGTAAATCACCCCATCTATTTTCGCAATTTCTATGTTGTAAATAGGGGGCTGATGCCCGAGGATGGCACACCTACGGTCTTGGTGCAGAACCACCAAAACTGCCTTATAGACCCACTTGGCCTGGTGTTTATTTTTTCGGACAGAAAACCTCGCTTTTTGTCGCGAGCAAGCATCTTTAAGAATCCTGTTTTGGGCAAGATTTTCCGCAATTTGGGCCTACTGCCCACCTATCGAGCAAAGGTTGATGGTGTGAGGAATGTTGCCAAAAATAAGGGAACTTTGGAGGAGGTTGCAAAGTCGCTTCTGCACGGCGAGACGGTGTGTCTGTACCCCGAGGGACAACACCAAAACAAACGCTGGCTGGGCCCCTTCTCGCAAGCCTACCTTAAAATGGCTTTCGGAGCTGCCGAGGAGTCGGGTTTTGAGCGCGAGGTCTATGTTATGCCCACCGCCCACCACTACTCCAACTACCGCCTGCCGAGAGAGGATATGATGGTTATGTTTGGCGAGCCTGTGGCGCTTTCGCCTTATTATGAGGAGTATAAGACCGACCCGAGAGGTGTAATGAGTAAGGTCAACAACATCGTGAGGGAGCGCATTTTGGGCCTTATGCTCAACATTGACGACCTCGACCACTATGCCGAGATAGACTTCCTTCGCGAGGGCTCGTTTGGCAAGGAGTGGGCCGAAAAACAGTCGCTCAACCCAGCCTTTCTGCCCGAAAAATTGCGTTCCGACAAGAGCCTTGTGGCGGCTTTGGCAAAGGCCTCGGAGGAGAGGCCCGAGCAGATGGCAGAGCTCTACGCGAAGACTCACGAGGTGGCGAAAAAGATGCGCAAAATGGGCATCGGAGAGTGGCTTTTTGAGAGGAAGGCGACGGTTGGTGGCTTGGTGTTGGGAGTGGCGATAATGCTGCTGCTTTTGCCCCTGTTTGCCTCGGCTTTTGGGGCAAGTTGGCTCGTCTTTTTGCTCCCCACACTGATTAACCATTTCCTCTTCAAGGACAAACAGTTCTACGGCTCTATCAACCTGGCTGCCACGCTGTTGGTGACCTACCCTCTGTGTGGCATTGTGCCCGTTGTTGTGATGCTTTGCAAGGCTATGTGGCTTGCGGCTTTGGGCTGGTTGGTGGCCTTCCCATTTGTGACGATGTTTGCCTACTACTATATGCGCGGAGCGGTGAAATTGCTCCAATATGCACGCTTTGTGCTGGGCGACAGGAAGAGGCTCGAAAAACTCGCCAAGAGGCGTGCCGAACTCTATACCGAGTTGCGCGAGGTGCTGAAATAATCGAAGGTACGACATACTTCAAATTGCATATCAACGGGAGTCTTTGTTCAAAAAGGCTCCCGTTGAGGTGTAATAATGCCAACAAAAAAGAGAAAAAACGGCAAATAGGTGTTTTTTTGGAACAATACTATGTATTGTTTGGTTAAAAAACCTATCTTTGTGATGCGTAATATGGTGTGTTGTCGCCATAGTCAATATATTTGAAAATGAGAGTGAAGAGAGATATTGTGTTTAAGGTGCTTGCCACGCTTCTTGTGGCAACGATTTGTGGCGCCTGCAATCAGACAACCTATAACGACGGAGCGATACGCTTCCGCACTGCTCCCGACGATATCACAAGGGCGGGCATAGAGAGCAACACCGACCTCCAA
Organism: Tidjanibacter sp.; assembly: GCA_045659085.1. Lineage (GTDB taxonomy): Bacteria > Bacteroidota > Bacteroidia > Bacteroidales > Rikenellaceae > Tidjanibacter. The sequence continues at coordinate 103,053 of JAZOWE010000004.1, read as the reverse complement.
ACGGCTTGTTCGAGTGGAGGCGAGGCTGTGGGTGTTGTGGGCACGGTCACCACTCCGCAGAGTGGCAATGTGGAGATTTTCTCCAACGAGCGCATCTACTTTTCGGGCGGAAGGTGGACATACGACAATCCCCGCTACTGGGTATGGGAGTCGTTGCACGAGTTTATGGCCATCTACCCCTACTCCAAGAATTACACCTACGACTCGGCAGCGGGTACCCTTGTGTGGAACGACATTGTGCTCGGTACGGAGAACAATATGGATGTTATGTGGGCGGTAGCCTCGCGCGACCTGGCCGAGAACAACGATTCGACTTCGCCCGTAACCCTCAATCTGCACCACGCATTTGCTCTGCTCGAATTCCGCTTTGTGAACGCCTCGTCGTCGGCAGTGAGCCGCATAGAAAACATCTCGCTCGAAGGGGTTTTGTATAAGGGCGACTTTGGATTTACCAAGGAGGGTACCTCAACCCTTACGGTGGATGCCGATGTGGCGGGTGCGGGTGTTTATGTGGGTGAACTTACCACAACAAACATCCCCGTAGACCTCTCCACGAGCCACAATCTCTTCGACAATGTAGGCACGCTGGTGGTTATGCCCCAAGAGGTGTATAAGAAAAACATTCTGCTCAATATGCAGATTGGCAGCGGAGTGGTCAGTGGTGTCAATTTGGGAACTAATAGCACCTCCTACAATTGGGAGGCAGGAAAGAAATATGTCTATACGATGACTCTTACCACCGAGAGGATTACCTTCGATGTGCATGTTCGAGAGTGGATTGATGACGAAATTGAGTTGTAGAGTGATATGAAAAAGATAAGCAGAAATATATTGCTGGCAGTTGTGTCAATGCTTGTGGTTGTGGGTTGCGACAATGTAGAGGGCCTCTCGCCCAGGTATGGCACCATACAATTTGGCACCGAGGAGATAAGGGTGTCGGCAAAATCGCGTGCTTTTGTGGATCAAGAGGGTATAGACAACGGCAGTGTGCCCGTCTATGTTCACGCACTAATTAACGGCTCGCAACAGCTCTACCCTGTGAGTGGCACGGCACAAGGCGAGCGCATTGTTCAGGACCCAACGACAGCCAAGTGGCTCCCCAGCTCCTCCTACAACTACCGCGATTGGAGTGCGGGTAGTAGCTACACCTTCAACGGCTTTGCCTACACACCCACCAACGCCACCTCTTCGTCGATGCTGACCATCAAGAGCTATGGTAAGGAGATTGTTGTCAATCAACCCTCCACCTACAACCCCAACCAGATGGTGGACTATATGCTGTCGCACACCTTCACGGTTGCCGACGGCAGGGTGCGCCCATTGGTACAGCTCGACCTGGAACACGCAATGTCGCTCGTGGAGGTCAGACTTGTCAAACACGAGTCCATCAACGAGGCCTACATTGAGAATGTGACAATGAGTGGCTTCTTCCGTAGCGCGACAATGAACTGCATCGCCCCCGCTGTCTATAATTCGGGAGCCTCCAACGAGTGGAATGCGGCATTGGCGGGTAGCGACGACACGGTCTATTCGTTCACTCCCGCGCCCTACACCGACCAAGAGGGCAGGGTGCCTATGGTTACAAAGGGCGAAGAGGGCGAGGTTGTTATGGCATTTCTTGCCATTCCCCAACAGATGGAGATGGTCAATACACTGAGGGTTAGCTTCTGGGTGAACGAGAAGTTTAACTTTGACGACGAGTCGGAGCCCGACAACTTTGTGCACCACGCGGCGGAGTTCAAACTCTATAACTACTCGCCCATTGTGTGGCGTTCGGGCCACCGAGTGGTTTATACGCTTGAAGTCGATACGGGTATTCACCTGCAAGGAGTCATTGCCCCTTGGATAGATGTGGACTATATTGAGGGTACCGTACTGCCCGAGATTAAGTACGACGAGTTTTAGTTCAAAACAAGAGAGAGATGAAGAGTGAAATTAGCATACTGAGATTTGCAATTGTCGGATGTGTGATGATGCTGTTGGGCGGTTGTGTGAACAACTCCCTCGATACGCCCACTCCCTCCGATAGGGAGATTAGACTCTGGGGTGGTATTGACCGTAGGTCGGCAAACGGTGTTCAGCAGCGAAGCCGAGGTACGGTGGAGGATACCAGCGGAATTCTCAACCCCAATAGCGAGCAGGAACTCAACATCGGTATTGCGAGGGTTAGTAAGTTGGAGGATGCCGACGAGTTTCCCGAGTTTCGCTCGCTGGGCGATCCTCTGGCTGCGACGCTCGGTGCTCCCGACCCCGACAATTCATACTACCGACCCATAGAGTTCAAGTACGACGCGCAATTTTTCCCCGACGCGCACAACGAGTTGCGCTATGCGGGCTGGTATCCGTGGAACGAAAGTGACCCGTCGACTCCCAATGTGGATGACGACGGCAGCACCTATGTCTCCGACGCTCAGAAAACGCAAGTGACCATTGATGTTACGGGCTCGAAGGATGTGCTCTATGGCAATGTGATAGAGGGAAAACTCGACACAGGCTTTCCCGTTATGCAGTTCGACCACGCGCTGTGCCTCTTCCGCATCCACGCCTATGCAATGGTTGGCGGAACGGAGGTTGAGGGCGAGATGAGTGTCGATACTTGGGGCGAGATTGAGAACCTGACCTTGATGGAGGTGCCCCAGCAGGTTGTTCTGACACTTCCCCACATCTGCCCCGAGGAGCCCCCTGTGCACGAGAGTGGCGATATGTTTACTCTTGCCTACGAGGGTACTCAGGATTTGGAGCTCCACGCTCCCGACAACGGCATCTATTTCAATGCTCCCAAGGAGCTACCCGTTGGTATTGGCGACGCGGTGTTGGTGTCGAAATGTATCACCGCACCCCCTGCACACAACATTCTGAGCATTGCGCTCAAAACCTCGTTGCAGAGCAAGGTGCAGGTGGTTTCTATTGCTCGTAACTTCCAGCCGGGCCACGCCTACGACATCGTTCTCCGTTTCTCGGACCACGGCATTGTCAATGCCGATGTGAAGGTTGGCGAGTGGGGTGTTTATGGCGATGTGGAGCAGGAGGTGGGTGTGCAGATGTACTACGATTTGAGTAAGTACGAAACCGCCAACTCCTACATTGTCTCTTCGGCCAACTACTCCTTCTGCTTCGACGGAACGATTAAGGGTAACGGTAATGGTACGCTGATTGGTATGAGCGAGGCCGATGCCCGCGTGAATAATGTTGGCTGGGTAGATCTTGTGTGGAGCGATATTCCCAAGTTCGACCACGACAACGACTCCACAACCCCCGATGTGGATATGGTTGCCGTGCAGAATGTGCTTGCCGATGGTAAGGTACTGTTTGATGTTAGGGGCTATGTGGCTGCCGACGGCACCACCGAGAATAAACGCCTGCCTATGGAGGGTAATGTGCTCATTGGCGTCTATGACAAAAATCCCGCAGAGGGTGGTACTCTCATTTGGACTTGGCATGTTTGGGTTACGGATAAACCCCAAGGTATTGGTTGTACCAATGGCTATGTGATTATGGACCGTAACCTGGGAGCGACCTCTCCCATTCCTGCGGCTGGCGACCACACCTACCACGACCCTGCGCACGGCCTCTACTACCAGTGGGGCCGCCCAACACCCTTGAAGGTTGAGGGCTTGGGTATGACCTCGCAGGTGCTGGTTCTGAACAATATCTACCCCGACAACGATCCCAACAAAATCTATGGTAGCGGCAACGCGGAGCACGCTTGGCTCGACCACGACGGCATTTGGGCCGACAACCACGACCACCTGTGGGGCGACACGAGCCGCGACCACGAGCGACACGAAAAGACGCTCTTCGACCCCTGTCCTCCGGGCTATTTTGTGTCGAACCACAAGTTCTGGCAGGGTGTGGAGCAGTTCGAGAGCACTTATGATGCAAATAAGGGCGTGGAACTCAAATTCCTCAACAATCTTGTGTGGCTGCCTATGGCGGATATTCTCGACGATACGGGCACCGAAATTATGTTTGGTGGCGTGGGACTGCGTACGGCAACCATCGACTACACAACACCCGACCACCTTCCCTACTACCTCGCCTATACGGCAAGTAAGAACGCCAAAGTGTCGTCCACGAACTCCTATTGTAACTACGCCTATGCGGTGCGCTGCATCTCAAAGGCTACCGATGTGGTGGTTGTGGATTTGAGCGAGAGCCAGACGGCCAACTGCTATATGATTACCGCCCCTGGCTATTATAAGTTCAAAACCAATGTGAGGGGTAATGGCGTAAGTTCGATGTTCCCCTATGGCGGTACGAGCCTGCTCCACATCGACGACGGTATGGGCGTGAACATCAAACCCGCAAAGGTCGATTTTCTGTGGTGGCAGGGCGACTTTACGGAGGTTACGGGCAGTGCCGAGGATGTGAACAACCTTCTGCAAATCGAGTTCTTCGATGGCGGAGTGCCCGATAGCGATGGGTATGTAACATTCCAAATTCCCGAACTCCACGCCGGAAACGCTGTGCTTGCGGCCTACGATACCGACGGCGAGATTTTGTGGACTTGGCACTTGTGGATGATGACCTCGCGCCCCGAGGATGTCAATTCGGGTAAGCGAGTGTTGCAGGATAGGTTCCTGGGCGCAACACAGGCTCCCGACATTGGTGACGGCAGCCTTACTTTCCACGACTACAAGGGCGATGTCAGCAATACCGCCGAGGCTCGCTGGGCAACCTACGGCTTCTACTACCAGTGGGGTAGGAAAGACCCCATTATGGCCGCACCTGTGGGTGTGACAACCAACGAAAACCCCGCAAACGGTGCAACGGAGCTTTCGTGTGCCCCCTATTGGGTTAAGGACTACCAAACGGGTACCTGGTCGAAGAAGACAACCATTCCTCGCCATGTGAGGGCGGATGTTATTGAGGCTGTGCGCAACCCTCTGACCTTCTATATGTCGGTGACGAGTGCGGGAGGCCAGAATTCGCAGTGGTTTACCGACGCCTTTGCCGACGGCAAGCGAAATGTTGCAATGTGGGGCTATGCGGTGGAGGACTATTCGGCGCAGGGCCAGGACTTCACCAAGACTATGTATGACCCCTGCCCTCCCGGCTATCGTACGGCATTCCATGATATGTGGAAGATTAATCGCGGTGGCGAATATGCCTATGGTGGCGACGATAGTGGTGGCGCAACCTACACTTGGACTCTGGGCGAGGAGGATTATAGCACCTATGGCTTTGTGACCTTGAAAAGATATTTCGACAAGACCTTCTATCCCTATTCGGGTATGCGTTTGGGTACTACGGGTGGTTATGAGAGTATCGGAACATACGGCTACCTCAATACGGGTATGCCTATGGGACAATATAATACCCGAACATTTATATACACCGGAAATGCCAGCTATTATGGAGCTTCGTCGTACCAAATTTGTAACAGCGATAGCAGTGGCCACGCCTCAGCCTACGCAAAACCGGTGCGCTGTATGAAGGAGTAGTGTGACAGAGGGTGTAGAGATTTGAGAGAATATGAAGAAAAGTATGAGATATATGGCAAAGATGGCACAGTGGACGCTGGGGGCAATGGCGACATTGCTTGTGGCTGTCGGGTGCTCGGACTTCTCGATGGAAGAGGGAGTTGTGGGTAACGGTGGCGATGGCTCTGCCACACCGCCCGCACACTCGGCAGATATAAATCCAAGTGTTGGCAATATGACCACCGCAATGCCTGCCCACGCAAAGGGAAGGCTCTCCACCCGTGCACTCATCAACGACGGCTCGACCGTCTCGTTTATGGCAAACTTTCTGCGTGCGGACGAGGATGTGGATAGTAACCCCGTCAATCCCTCCGACCGCAACCGAGGGCTCTATACCTTCAACAACCACGACACCCGCTATGAGGGCTCGGTGAACTGGGAGAAGGCTGCTCTTGTAGAGGGAACCATTATGGCCTCGCCCGACAACGACGAGGACAACATCCGCTCGGCGTTCCTCGAACCCGCCCAGAGCTACAAGATGCGCGTGGTGGGTACCCACGACGAGCTGGGCAATCAGGTTATCGACACGGTCGATATCTACCACACCCGAATGGTGAGTTGGTACCCAATGAACTGCTATGTGCCACGCACAAGTTTGGGCACGGCAGCCAATGTGCTCTTCGACGAGAACTACGACGAGGTGGGTATCCCGATGATGGTCGATACCGACGGCAATGGTAGTGAGGAGAATGTTGTTGCCATCCAGTTCAGGGGCCTGAACGGCAAGACGGATATTATGATGAGCGATGTGCGCGAGGCGCAGCATTGGCACATCAACAATGGCACACACCGTAGCGACTTTATGCCCGACGATGTGAACAAAGAGGGCCCAAGTATCTACAAAGAGCCCTTTGGTCGCTTCTCGCAGGAGGCCATTCCCGGTGTTCAGGAGGCTATCGACTACGACAATGTATTCACCTACAAACACTACCTCTCGGCGGTGAGGATTTTTGCCTATGCCGACCAGTCGCCACAGAATCTTTCGATGTGGGGACAGCTGGAAAAGGTGTTTATTACAGACCAGCCCACCTCTGTGAAGGTGTGGTTGCCCGACGAGGAGAACGAATACGGCGGTGCCTTTGATTGGGACGGCTACGGCAACTTCGAGGCGGACTACAAACCCATCTTTGGCGAGAGCGACACGAGTGGCGAGATGCCCGAAACTGTTGAGTATCCCATCACCCTGCTGAATACTTCGAGCGCGGAGCAAGTGTACCTCGGCTATGCGCTTGTACAGCCCGACAGGGATGTGTCGATTCAGCTGCATACCACCTCGGGTGTCTATTCGGTGACAGTCCCCGTGGAGTATCTCAGTGTTTCGGACGAGGATGGGGTGGCCGACAGGGTTTTTCAGGCAGGATATATCTACAACATCCACCTCAACCTGAAAACCATGGGCTCCATTTCGGCACTCTTGGAGTACGACAACGGCGAGCGATACTACGACCTCACAAGGCTCCAAACCTACGCAACCCCCGACCAAGAAGATGAGTCACTTGCCGGCAGCGTGAGCGTCTACAAACACGCCAACTGCTACATCTGCTCTCCCAACCACACCTTCGTGACCGACAAAGACGGCAACCAGATGCTCGACGAGGGAGGCAACCCTATGTACTACGACGGCTACTGCTTCTCGGCAACCATTGCGGGCAATGGCTTGGGCGGTATCCTCTCCTATGGTTCGTTGGAGATGTACCCCACAACGGCAGAGCTTAAACCCGTCTCGGCACATCTGCTGTGGGAGAGCGACTTTGGACTTATCACGCAGGTGGAGTTGCTCTTTGGCTATGTGCGCTTCAAGGTGCCCGATAGGAGCAAGGAGGGTAATGCTGTTATTGCGGTCTATGATTCCAAGGGAGAGGTACTGTGGAGTTGGCACATCTGGATTACCGACCCGCCACAGGAACAGGTCTTTGTTGGCGACGGCGGCAACGAGATTGTGATGCTCGACCGCAACCTCGGAGCGACCTCCGACAAGTGGATTACGGGCAATCCCGACTCGGCGCTCGAAACCTATGGCCTCTACTATCAGTGGGGTAGGAAAGACCCCTCGATGGCCCCTCTGACCTACGACTACATTCCCATAACACTCGTCACCGCCCCCTATTGGGACTACTCGTCGAGGGAGCGTAGGGCTGCGGAGGTTGTGCAGCTGCCACGCCCCACGCTCGAAGATGGTGTGAAGAACCCGATGTTCCTCATTCTGCCTTCGGAGCAGACCGAGACCTACATCTACAACTGGACATATAAGTCCTACGACTTCTTGTGGGGCTACCTGCCCGACGAGGGTACGATGACCAAGACAATCTACGACCCCTGTCCGTTTGGCTACCGTGTGCCCCTGAGCGAGATGGATACAATCTTTGCGGCAGACCAATACTCCTCGTTCTCGACACCCAATGCCAACGAGTATGGCCAGAAGTTTACCAACAACGGCCAAACTTTCTATTTCCCCTATGCAGGCTATAAGGGTGTGGATGTGGGCCTCCAATCGCTGGTTATGGCGTGGAACTATGTGGGCGAGAAGGGCGACTATATGTCGGCAACGGTCAGCAAAAACACCAACAACAAGTACAACCACCGTTCGAGGGTTTACATCTCGCGCTCGAACAACTGGAAAGAGATCAATGTGGGCTCCTACTACTCCTATCGCACCAGCGACTACACCAACCGCCGAACAGCCGGCTCGGTGAGGTGTGTGAAGAATGTTGTGGTGGGTGTTATGGATCTCCACATCGAGCCCAACAAACCGAGTGTTGTGATAAACGACGAGGTGGAAATCATAATGAGTGGTAACTCCTCCGAGAGCCGTATTATCTCAGCCACTTTGGAGGTCAAGAACCTCACAACGGGTACCACCAAGGTTATATACAAAACCCCCAATGGTACAGACGAGAGCAGCAGCTCGCATTGGAATCGCACGGTGACATTCAATACGGGCGACGAGGGTGGCGAGTTTTATAGCCCTATGGGCTACCGCTTCTCGCTCACCTGTATCAACAACCTCGGTGTGTCGAAAACCGTCACAACCGCTGTGGCATATCACTCGCTCGACATCGACCTTGCCAGCAAGTGGGAGGCGGCCGAGCGCTCCGAAACCTCGCTTGTGAACACCAACATTGTGCGCTATATCCACATCCTCGCCAGCGAAACCCCCTCGAAGGTGGAGATTCTCTACAACGACGGCACCCGCGACAGAGTGGTGGATATTACCAGCACGGGCTTTGCTTCGACGCTGCCCAACAACGGAGGCTATGTCGCAAATAGGGAGTATGTGGCTCAGATGAACTTCGCCACCACAGGCAAACACGATGTTACGGTGAGGGTTACTTGTGGCCTGCCCGATGCACACATCATCACCAAGCAGACCTCCGTGATGGTTGCCGAGCCTTTGGATGTTACTCTCACTCCCGCGGGCCGCTACTTCTGGGCAAGCGACGATGAGGATAACCCCTATGTGCCCGTTTCGGTGCAGTACTTCACCCGAACAATCAATGCCGACAAGCGTGCCGACCGCCCCGACGACACCCCCAAGATTATCGGGCAGTCGTTGAGCTTCACCGACAATGTCAGCGCCCCCGTTCAGGTGGAGATACCTCTCGACGAGAGTAGGGCCGACTGGGCGGTGAGCGAGGGTAGCGCTGTTGTGCAGCTCGACAGCCGCGGAACACTCAACAACACCATCACCTTCTCGGCTACGGATGCCTCGGGTGCGGCGGAAAGCATAGAGGCAAAGGTTGGTCTGCTGCACTTGGAGGACGACGAATTCCCCTCGGTTGTGACCTTAGGCCACGAACACTTCCTGCACTTCCACCTCCACGGTGGAGGTGAGCCTACGAGTGTGATGCTCAATGGTGTGCCTATGGAGCTCGAAATAGACCATTCGAACCACACCACCTACATCCACGACGGCACCTGGCACCTGGCGCGCACCTTCAACTCGCTGGGCGCGCACACCTTGGAACTTGTGGTTACACTCCAAGACGAGCAGGGCAATGATGTGGTACTGCCCACCAAGACCTTCACCATTATGGTCTACAATGCACCCACCATCGAGTTGGAACTCTCGCCTCTGCGCCTGTGGCGTCGCGACTTGGAGGGTGGCGAAAGCGTCAATTTACAATGGCGCGTAAGTTCCAACAATGCCGATGTGGTGCGTAGGGTTGTGACCACCATCGACGGCGTGGAGAGTGCCGCCCACTCGGTCTATGCCAACAACTCGGGCAGCGCAGAGCATAGCGCAGACCTGAATGCCGAACTGAGGAGCAACACCGACGGCAGAGCCGAGGTTGTTGTGACATCCACCGAGGTTTTGGGCACCGTGCACTCCGAGGAGAAGGCTGTGGCTATTATGGAAGTTGAGTTTGCGGCCAATTGGAGCGACAACGCTCGCGCAGGGGTGGCTTTCGAGCGCACACTCTCGGTTTTGGGTGGCGAGGAGCCTGTGGCTGTGTCGGTGGGCGGTGTGAACTTCTCGAAGAGGAGCACCAACACCACCTCGGACTATTATAGCGACACCACCTGGGCCGGAAGTTTCAACTTTGCGCAAGGCATTTATGACAATCTGCCCCTTGTGCTGACCTTTGCCGACGGAGCGACTATGACCTACAACTACGCTCCCGTGCTCAATGTTGTCAAACCCATCGATCCCATAACTGTGACCATTACCACCAGCACGGAGATATTCCACGGCGCTAAGAGTACGGGCCAAATCAATGCCTCGGCATCGTCGCCCAATGGCAACCTTGTGGAGGTTAGGATTAGCGACAGCGCAGGTAATATCATCTTTGAGGGCAACCCCAATAGCGGCTCGTGGAGCAATGCAACACTTACGGGTAGGCTTATGGCAAATGTGAGGGGCCTGAATGAGGAGCTGACAATCTACGCCCGCGATGAGTATGGTATGGAGGCTACGGATACCGCTACGGTGGACATCTACTACCTCGTACGACAGACCAACAACACCTTTGTTGCGAATGGTATGTACCTTATGGAGAACAGGCAGTATGCGGGTAGCTACACCTACGACAATGGCAACTATGTTGGAGCAACCACCACGCTCAGTAGCAACGCCCTCTTCACATTCTCCTCTTCCACCACTTCGCAGAAGATTAGGAATACCAACTCGGGACACTATGCGTGGGGTAACTCGCCAAGCTGTACGACAACAAACAGTAACAACGCTACAACATATACCGTACAGGAGTACAGCAGCGACTACTTCCGCATTTACAGTGGCACTCGTTATTGGCGAATGGCGGGTGCAACCTCAATGGGTACTCAAAACAGACCAAGTAATGAGGGTGCAACTAACCTCCAATGGATGATTTACCGCGCATTGGTTGATTAGTGTGCCGAAATCTAACAAGTAAACCCCTCTCTATTGCCACGCAAAGAGAGGGGTTTACTTTTCGGTGCGAGTTAATCGCACCTCAAAAATAAAGAGGTCGGCAATTTGCGTTCCAAAACCGAAGAGGCTCTTGATTGTAAGCCCTTGAATACAAAAGCCCCTCCTTTGACAACTGCGTCGCCAGCCGAGAGCAGAGGTTACTTGTAAACTATGCCGAGGCGCAGCAGTAGAAACGGCGACTTGTCGCCGTAACGGAGGGGTTTGGGGAGGAATGTAAAGGTGTGTGCGGTGTTCGCACCTCAAAAATAAAGAGGTCGGCGATTTGCGTCACAAAACCGAAGAGGCCTTTGATTGTAAGCCCTTAAATACAAAAGCCCCTCCTTTGTCAAAGGAGGGGCTTGGGGAGGAATGTAAAGGTGAGTGCGAGCATATCGCACCTCAAAAATAAAGAGGTCGGCAAGTTGCGTTCCAAAACCGAAGGCGGCTTTTGATTGTAAGCCCTTGAATACAAAAGCCCCTCCTTTGTCAAAGGAGGGGTTTGGGGAGGAATGTAAAAGTGTGTGCGGTGTTCGCACCACAAAAATAAAGAGGTCGGCAATCAGCCGACCTCTATTTTTGAGGTGCGAAGCGGAATCGAACCGCTGTAGAAGGTTTTGCAGACCTTTGCCTAGCCACTCGGCCATCGCACCAATCATCTTATTTCCAGCAACTTACCCAAAAACCACCTTTCACACGGCCCCTTTGGGGGTTGCTTTCGGAGCACAAAAGTAACTATTTTCTCGCAAACTCCAAATTTTTTGCATAAATTTACCTCTCCGAATATCACTTTATAACCTTTATGACTATCTACGACCTCGCACTGCTCTACACGCCGGCTCTCGGAACAAAGGGTGTTAATCACCTTGTGGACACCTTTGGCTCGGCTGAGGCGGTATTCCGTGCCAACGAAGAGGAGCTTCGCGCACGCGCGGGCGTAACGCGCGATAGTATTATAAGTGATATTGTGGGGCGCGTGGGTATGGCAGCGGCCGAGAGGGAGTTGCGCTATTGCGAAAAGCACCACATCTACGCCATAGCCTCCACCGACGAGGTCTATCCCTCGTTGCTCCGAGAGTGCCCCGACCGTCCGCACATCATCTTTGTGCAGGGCAACATTGCCGCCCTTGCGAAGCCCTCGGTGGCCTTTGTGGGTACGCGCAACATCTCCTCCTATGGTCAGGTTGCGGGGCAAAAGTTGGTGGCACAGCTCTGCGAAAGGGTCCCCAATGTGTCCATTGTCAGCGGGTTGGCATACGGCAACGACGAGAACGCCCATCGCGCAGCCCTCGAAGCAGGAGCAACAACCGTGGCCGTTATTGCCAACGCCCTGCCAGAGGTAAACCCTGTGGGCAACAGGTCGCTGGCAGACCGCATTTTGTCGGAGGGTGGCGCCATTGTTACGGAGGTGTCGTCGCAGCACAAAAATAGCGGAAAATTCTTCCCTGCACGCAATAGGATAATTGCCGGGTTGTCGAGCGGTACGGTTGTGGTGGAGTCACCCTACGAGGGAGGCTCGCTCATCACCGCCGAGTGCGCCTTGGACTACGGAAGGGTTGTGATGGCGGTGCCGGGCAGGGTTTTCGACAAAAACTCCTTCGGCTCCAACCTGCTCATAAAACAAAACAAGGCGGCAATGGTCTGCTCGGGTGGCGATGTCGTCTACGAACTCGGCTGGGATGTAACCCACACAGAGGAGGTAACCCTTGCACCTACGGTGGCACCCACCGAAACCCTCAACCTCCAACCCGACGAACAAGCGCTCTTGGAGAGTATGCAGCTCGGCGAGGTTGTGGAGTATGAGGTGCTGGTGGAACGCACAGGTTTTGTGCCCCAAAGGGTTGTGGCTCTGCTTACGGGATTGGAGCTGTGCGACGCTGTGAGAATACTGCCGGGCAGAAAGTGCGAACGAATAGTTTAGAGAGATGCAACTTATTGATACACATACACACATCTACGGCGAGGAGTTTGCCGAAGACCGCACCGAAACCTTCGAGAGGGCCAAGGATGCGGGTGTCGAGGCGTTCATTTTTCCCGCCATCGACCGCACAACCAACAAGGCTCAATTTGCCCTCACGCGCGAGCGCTCGGACTGCTACTCGCTCATAGGTCTGCACCCCACATCCGTCAATGATAACCCCTCGTGGAGAGAGGAGCTGGCGGAGGTTGAGCGACTGCTGGCGGCGTGTAATGGTGGCGCGAGCAATGCCCCCGTAGGCTCCGAGGAGCGTCCCGTGGAGAGGTTTTATGGCGTTGGCGAGGTGGGCTTGGACTTCTATTGGAGCAGCGACTTCAAGGAGGAACAAACCGAGGCTTTCCGCTGTCAGGTGGAGCTCGCCATCGAGTATGACCTGCCACTCGTAATCCACACACGCAGTGCGTGGGACGAGATGCTTGCGCTACTCGAAGAGTACAAGGGGCGCGCAAGGGGTATCCTCCACGCCTTTGGCGAGAGCGAGGAGGTCTATCGTCGCATCGAACGCTTGGGCGGCTTTGTGGTGGGCATAGGGGGCGTTTCGACCTACAAAAAGAGCCCGCTATTGGAGAGTATTCCCCAAATTCCACTCTCGCAGATGGTGCTCGAAACCGACTCACCCTATCTTTCGCCCGTACCTTTTAGGGGCAAACGCAACGAACCCAAAAATTTGGTGTATATTTGTGAGCAAATAGCACGCCTTAAAGGGTGCGCACCCGAAGAGGTGGCAGAGCAAACAACGCTCAACGCCCGCAGGGTGTTTGGAATATAGCGAAGAGAGAAAAAACCTAAAATAAAAGACCGCAAAGATGAAAAGTTCCGTACTGCTTATCTACACAGGAGGTACAATCGGTATGCACACCGACCCCGCAAGTGGCGCACTTGTACCCTTCGACTTCACACACATCTACGAGGAGTTCCCCTCGCTGCGTAGACTCGATGCCGACATTGAGGTGCTGCCCTTCGAGCCTATCGACTCGTCGAACGCCTCGCCCGAATTGTGGGTAAGGCTCGCCGAGAAGATTGACGAAAACTACGAGAGATTTGACGGTTTTGTGGTGTTGCACGGCACGGACACAATGTCGTATAGTGCAAGTGCTCTGAGTTTTATGCTCCACAACCTCGCCAAACCTGTGGTCTTTACGGGTAGCCAAATCCCCATCGGTGTGTTGCGTACCGACGGCAGGGAAAACCTCATCACCGCCATCGAGATTGCCGCCGCCAAGGATGCTAAGGGTAGGGCGGCAGTCCCCGGTGTGAGCCTCTATTTCCAAAACCGACTCTTCCGCGGCAACCGCACCACCAAGCAGAGTGCCGAGGAGCTCAGCGCCTTTGCGTCGAACAACTACCCACCACTTGCCGAGGTGGGCGTAAGCATCCACTACAACGAGCAGTTCATCGAGCGCCCCAAGAGCGGTGCCGAGTTTAGGGTTGATACCGCTCTGGAAAGCGATGTGGCAATTATCAAGATTTTCCCCGGCCTTACGGAGGGTATCCTGAGGGCTATGCTGTCGAGTGGTGTGAAGGGCGTGGTGCTCGAAACCTATGGTGCAGGCAACGCCCCCACGAAAGATTGGTTTATCAACTCCCTCAAAGAGGCTATCGCACAGGGTATCAGCATTGTGAATGTCACCCAGTGTAGCAACGGCGAGGTCAATATGGACATCTACGAAACGGGAGTTGCACTCCAACGCATCGGAGTCATCAGCGGCCACGATATGACCACCGAGGCTGCCGTTACGAAGATGATGTATGTGTTGGCACACGCCAACACCCCCACCGCCCGTGCCAAAATGCTCAAAAAATCCATCTGTGGCGAGTTTGGAAGGTAAAAACCGATAGCCCCCACATCGGGGGCTACCGAAAAATAATATAACAGAGAGGTGATTTTTTAGAAATAATCGTTACCTTTGTCAAAACAAACAACAAAAACATTGCCTATGAAGTAACAAAGTCCTCCCTTGTTGGAGTGATGTTTTGAGAAAAATACATATTTGATAAGCGCATCGGCTTTTCTTCTTGTGTACGAAAATTGGACACTTTCACGCAAAAAGAGGAATGGAAGTTGGTGCTCGTGCTGTCTTTACGGCGCGGGTTCCTCTTGTATCTCTTTTTGGGGTCGTCCAATACCTCGTACACGGATACAATGCTGGCATCCGCGTTTTTTATTGCACGAACACCAAATTAAACCCACATTAATTGTTAAACACAAAAAACAAACAGTTATGAAGAAATTTACTATTTTGCTGGCTACTATCGCCACACTTTTCAGCGCATCGCTATTCACCGCTTGCTCCGAAGAGGAGAGTAACGACCTCTCAATCGTTGGTACTTGGGAATTCAGCGCGAAATATGAAGACGGGGGAACTGGAACCTATACCTTAACCTTTAAGAATGACGGTTCTGGTTCCATATATTTTAGTTACAAATGGGAAGGTGGTTCCGAAACAGAGAGTTATGATTTTGAATATGTTTACAATGAGTCCACACACGCTTTGACGCTCATTGGAAGTAGCAATATCGAGGAAATGTTTGGCGACAGAACCGAAGCGTTTGTTACCGCAAACAAACTTCGCCTTGTGATGTACTATGATTACTACGAAGAGAGCCAATCTATAACCTTCACTCGTAAATAAAAATTAAAACCTCCCTTTTTCGTGGGGCTGATGCTATTGTTTGGTGTGTAGCATCAGCCCCCATTTTTTGTTCCCCTACATTTCCCCTCTAAGTTAGAGGGCGCCTGAATGGCTGGGGAGATGTCGCAACCGACTGAGGGGTCTGTCCAAACCGTCTTGCCACGACTTGTCGCAGACAAGGCGGTTGGCATCTACCTTTCTTAAAAAAGACGGGCGACAGAGGTCGCCTGCGTTCTTTGCTACTTTTTGGTACCACAGCCACAGCCTCGCTTTTTCTCTTCGTGGGGTTTGGTGGTGGAGCAACTGCCGCCTTTGTTTTCGTCTTTGGTGTCGTAGCCCGAAGGCTTGGTACCGCATTTTTCGTCTTTCATAGTTGTTTGTTGCGTTAAGTGAAACTTGTCGCCCTCTACTGTTGCAACTTTTGCGCCACGAGGGAGGGTTTGTGGTAGTAAAATGGCGGTTTTGGAACTCCGAAAAAATAAAAACCTTGCAAGGAGGGCGAAAACCAAAAATTATTCTTATCTTGCGCCCGATTTCGCGCAGTGTGCTGACGCGAGGACATATAATGGAGAGGTGACCGAGTGGTTTAAGGAGCGCGCCTGGAAAGTGCGTACACCTCACAAGGGTGTCGAGGGTTCGAATCCCTCTCTCTCCGCAAAAGGCAAAAGCCTTGTGACCTCTGCTTTGCAGAGGTTTTTTTATGTAGATAGGGTGGCTGGGAGTTTTACTCACAAGGCCACCCTATCTACATAAAAAACGCCACAAATTGTGGCGCAGGCTTTTGCTGTGTTTGCAAGGGCCCCCGCGGCGAGCGGATGGGGATGGGCGTTAAGCAAGGCGGACAACAGTCCGCCGAGTAGCCAATCCCTTGGCCCTTGCAAACACCTTTTGCGCAGAGAGAGGGATAAATCCCTTCCAACTTTCACATTCCCCCTAAATCCCCCTTTGACAAAGGGGGACTTGGTCGTTGGTTGCCCCGCAACCAACGATAGCCCCCGCGGCGAGCGGAAGGGGATGGGCGTTAAGCGAGGTAATCCCACCCCCACGCAAATCCGAGAGTGGCTTTTTGTAGGTTTTGTTTGGTTTATAGGGTTTATAGGGTTTATAGGGTATTTAGGGTGTTTAGAGTGTTTAGGGAGTTTAGCCCCCCAATTACTATTTACTATTTGCTCTTACCCCCCTGCCTCAAAAAAATATCGCCCGCAAGAAGTGGGGGGGGCGACAGTTGTTGTGTGCAACAAAAAACGCCCCCACATAAGCGGGGGCGTCAAGCCTAAGATTTATTTCTTCCTCTTGGGATTTTTCTTATTTTTCTTGATTTTGCGCTCTTTTTGTTGCGCTTTCATCTTCTCGCTCTGGCGTTTTTCCAACTCATACACACGCTGTATCTGTCGGGGGTTGAGGATTTTGCGGAACTCGCCATAGTATTTTTCGCGAATGTCGATAGCCTTGCGGCTGTGTGCAAACTGAGCTTTTATGGACTGCTCCACCTGCTCATCGGTCATATTCTTGCGAGCCACGCCTTTGTTTACGGCTTTTTTCTCAATGTTGGCATTGCGCATCTCCATGCGGTAGTTGCAAAAAGTCTTGGTAAACTGCTCGGTGGTGGCGTCGTCGAAGCCCAACGAGATGGCGATGTCTTTGGCCTGAACGGTGGCTACCTGCTCGGGAGTCCTCTTTTGTTTCTTGTTTTTGGTGTTCTGAGCCACTGCCGAGGTGCACAGCATCAGCGACAAGGTGGCAAGGGTAAGGGTTTTAAGAATGTTTTTCATAATGTTTATAATGTTGTGAATGTTAGAAAATTAATCCTCCATAAGGGCAAAAAAGATGTCGTTGCTGTAACTCGCCACCAGCGCATTACACTCCTCGTCGGAGAGCTGTGCCAACATCTGGTCGAAACTCTCCTCGGGCTTGGGCTGCAAGGCCCCCGCCACGAGTACTATGGCAACCACAGCCGCCGCCACGCTGCTACTCCACAAAGCCACCTTTCGAGCCATCCTACGATGGTGTTCGGCTCTCTGGGTTGCAGAGAGGATGCGACCTCTTAGCTCCTCGTGTGCTCCATTGGGCACCTCGTAGGGCAGGCGCTTGCCAACCGCCTCTAAACTATCCTGCTGTTTCATACTCGTTGTTGTTTTGTGTTCCGGCCCCCCTACTTGTCGAGGTGCGCCAGCAAATACTCCTTCACTCTGTTTTTTGCCAAGTGGTAGTTGGCCTTGGCTGCCGAGGGCTTGCATCCAACCACCTTGCCCACCTGTTCGTAGTCCATACCGTCGTAATAGCAGAGGTTGAAGACCAACTGCTGCCTGCGCGGCAAGGAGGCTATGGCTCGCTGCAACTCAATGGCTTCCAGGTCGTTGTAGTTTATGTATGGCTCTTGCGACAGAGTGCTCTTTTCGCCGTGCACCCACAAACCCTCCTCCGCCTTGCGCTTTCCGAGCCAACGCAGGGCCTCGTTTGTGGCAATACGATATACCCAAGTTTTGAGCGACGCCTCGCCACGAAACCACCTGAGCCCCCTGTAAATCCTCACAAACGCCTCCTGTGTGACATCCTCGCTGTCGTGATGACTCACCACCAGACGCCTAATGTGCCAATAGATTGGCTGCTGAAAGCTCTCCAAAAGCATCACAAAGCCCTCTTCGCGACTGTGTCGGAGCGCTGTCAAGATCTCTTGTTCGGTGTGGGGCATAGGGGTTGCTGTGGTGTTTGTTTCTACTATATAGACCTCCAATAGGTGCAAAGGTAAAAAATGAAAGACAAAAAATCTCAACTTTTGTGTGTGGGGGAGAGAAACGCGGATACCTGCGCCATTCTCGCCCCCCTCCAACTGTGCTTATGTGGCCGTTTTGTGTGTGCCGTGAGAGGGAATAAGGGCTATGGGTTGGGGATAAAATGCACATCTGATACAAACAACACCAAATAAATTGTTGTGTGGGGTGTATTTCTTTTGCGTTGGGCGACTATTTTTTCAAAAAAATACATATCTTTGTAGCGTTGCTCTAACTTGGGGTGGAGTGTAGAGGCGCTCCGTGCACTCGGATTGGGGCGAACGGAAAATTGGGCTGATGGCTTGGTATGGACAGTTTTCGGCCGAGAAACAAGAAGAAATTACACAAACAAAACACATTTAATTAATTCCAAACAAATTCAAAGTTATGAAAAAACTTTTTATGATTTTGTCGGTTGTAGGCGTTATGAGCCTCGCAACTGCTAATGTATTCGCACAGGAGCCCGAGGCTGCCGCTACTGAGGAGGTTGTTGCTGCTGAGGAGGTTGCTACCGAGGAGGCTGCTCCCGCTATCGACGAGGAGACCGAGGTTGCAGGTGTACCTTTCCACCAGGCTCTCAAACAGAAATTCATTGAGGGTGGTGTATTCTGGATGACTCCCGTGTTGCTCTGCTTGATCATCGGTTTGGCAGTGGCTATCGAGCGTATTCTCTACCTCTCGTTCTCGAAAATCAACACCAAGAAATTCATCGCTGAGTTTGAGGCTGCTCTCAACGAGGGTGGTATTGAGGCTGCCAAAGAGTTGGCACGCAACACCAAGGGTCCCGTTGCAAGCATTTTCTATCAGGGCGTACTTCGTTACAACGAGGGTTTGGATGTTGTTGAGAAAGCAGTTGCTTCGTACGGTTCGGTACAGAACGGTTTGATGGAGAGCGGTTTGAGCTGGATCAACCTTTTCATTGCTCTTTCGCCTTCGTTGGGTTTCATGGGTACCGTTGTTGGTATGATTGAGGCATTCGACCAGATTCAGGCAGCAGGTGAGGTTTCGGCTACCCTCGTTGCAGGTGGTATTAAAGTGGCACTTTTGACCACCCTCGCAGGTCTTATCGCAGCAGTTATTCTCCAATTGTTCTACAACTACATTCTCAACCTCATCGACGGTTCGGTTGTTGAGTTGGAGGATTCGTCGATTACTTTGGTTGACATCTTGACCGCTTACAGCAAGAAATAAGTTACCCACCAATATAATACCTTGTAGAATATGAAATGGGTTAAATATGTAGAATATGTACTCTTCGCAATCTCCATCGTGTGCTTTGCGTCGCTCTTCTTCCTGCCTCAGGTGCAGCATATGGGCGATATGCATGCAGACTGCGAGTGGATTTTGTGGTGGATGTACGGAATCGTGGGCATCGGCATCGTTGCCGCCCTCGCTTCGCCTGTTAAGAATCTGTTCACTAGCCCCAAGGCTGCCATTAAGGCTTTGGTGGGTCTTGTAGTTGCTGCTGCTGTTATTGGCGGTTGCTATGCTCTTTCGAGCGCTGCTCCCGTGCCCAACTCGGCAGGTGGTTTCTTCGAGGATGTTTTCGAACTCAAATTTACCGACACCGTAATCTACCTCACCTACTTGGTAGCAGGTGTTAGCATCCTCTCGATTCTCGCCGGAGAGATTCGTAACGCTATTAAATAGTTATTACCATATTAAAAAACGATTGTAATATGGCAAGAAAGACACCGGAGATTAATGCAAGTTCGATGGCGGATGTGGCATTCCTCCTGCTTATCTTCTTCCTTGTTGCAACCACAATGGACATCGACTCGGGTCTGAACCGTGTGCTTCCTCCTTGGAGCGAGAAGCAGAGCGAGGCTCCCGATATTAAAGAACGCAACCTTATGTTGGTTCATGTTAATAAGTATGACCAGATTGCGGTGCAAGGTGAGTTGGTACAGGTTGTCCAGCTCAAAGATAGGGCAAAGGAATGGGTGCTCAACCGTGAGAACGACAAGAATCTCCCCGAGAAAAAGGATGAGAATATAGAACTCATCGGCAAGTATGCGGTTAGTCAGGGCGTTATCTCGCTCCAAAACGACCGTGGTACCAGCTATGAGATGTATATCAAAGTACAGAACGAACTTACTCGTGCTTTCAACGAAATCCGTGACGAGTTGAGCAAAGCCCACTTCGGTAGGAACTTTGCCGACCTCGAAAAAGAGCAGCAAGACGCTGTTGCTAAGGCTGTTCCTATGAAGATTTCGGAGGCAGAGCCCCAAAACATTAAGTAGTATGCCAGTAATTAGGAAAAAAGAGAAAAAGGAGATTGGTCACATTTCGACCTCATCACTCCCCGACATCGTCTTTATGATTCTCTTCTTCTTCATGGTATCTACTTCGATGAAGGAGACCGAGTTGGTTGTGAAGTTCAAAGCACCTCAGGCTACGGAGATTCAGAAATTGGAGAACAAGTCGTTGGTAAGCTACATCTATGTAGGTCCTCCTGCAACCGCCGAGTTGCGTACCAAGTTTGGTGAGGCTTCGAAGATTCAGCTTAACAACTCTTTCAGCAACCCCGAGCAGATTGGTCAGTTTATCGCTTCGGAGCGCGACGCCCTCAATGAGGCCGACCGCAACAAGATGACCGTTTGTTTGAAGGCCGATAAGGACACCCGTATGGGTATCATCACCGACATCAAGCAGGAGTTGCGTAAAGCAGAGGCTTATAAGATTAGCTACGCTTCGTCGAAGGCGGCAGGTAATTTGAGGTAAGAGCCTTTGGGTATGAAAAGTGAGGGCGTGCAGTATTGCACGCCCTCACTTTTTTTTGTGGGCGAGTGCACCTCGCGGGCATCTACTGTGTTGCGCTTGCGCTCGAATGGCTCTACCGCCTACCGACCTAAGGCTTGATTATAATCGTCTTGCCCCCCCTGTTTCTCTTGCCCCACCTTGTTCACAGGTATCTTTTTTAATACCCGCGCCATAGGCGCACCATAATTCTCCCCTCTCAATAAAAAAGGCGAGTCCTCAGTTTGCTTGTCGCAAATGAGGAACTCGCCTATCGCAGTGGGGTACAAAATATACCCGTCTTATTCGTTTTTGATGGCTGCTACGCCGGGCAAAACTTTGCCCTCGATAAATTCGAGCAGCGCACCACCGCCGGTCGAAACATAGCTAACCTTGTCTGCCAAGCCGAACTTGTTGATGCAAGCCACGCTGTCGCCACCACCGATGAGCGAGTATGCGCCCTTGGTCTGGGTAGCCTCGGCAATAGCCTCTGCAACAGCACGCGAGCCGGTCGAGAACTTCTCAATCTCGAACACACCTACGGGGCCGTTCCAAAGGATGGTCTTGCAGTCCAAAATCTCCTCGCGGAAGAGTTTTTTGCCCTCCGAAGCGATATCAACACCCTCCCAAGCATCGTCGATAGTCTTTACCGACGACTCTTTGGTGTTGGCCTCGTTCGAGAAGTCGTCGGCAACGAGAGCGTCGGGCGACATCACAAACTTGATACCTTTCTCCTCGGCTTTTTTGAGGATTGCGAGTGCTGTCTCGAACATATCGGGCTCGCAGATAGACTTACCAACCTTGCCGCCAAGTGCAGCCGAGAAGGTGTAGGTCATACCGCCGCCGATGATAATCTTGTCGCACTTCTCCATAAGAGTCTCGATGATGGAGATTTTGGTCGAAACTTTCGAGCCGCCAACGATAGCCACAAAGGGGCGTGCGGGATTCTCCATAACGCTCTCAATGGCCTTCAACTCGCCCTCCATAACATAGCCGAACATCTTGTCGTTGGGGAAGTAGTCGGCGATGAGTGCGGTCGAGGCGTGTGCGCGGTGTGCGGTACCGAAAGCGTCGTTGATGTAGCAGTCAGCATAGGAAGCGAGCCTCTTAACGAACTCTTTCTGGCTCTCCTTAACTGCCTTCTTGGCCTCTTTTTTCTCCTCCTCGGTGGCGTCCTCTGCCAAACCGCGGGGTTTGCCCTCCTCCTCGGCATAGAAGCGGAGGTTTTCGAGCAACAACACCTCGCCGGGTTTGAGGTTGGCAGCCATCTCGGCAGCCTTCTCGCCCATGCAGTCGCCTGCGAAGAGCACCTTCACACCAAGGCGAGCCTCCACAGCGGAGATGATGTGCGAGAGGGAGTATTTCTCGTCGTTGTTTTTCTTGGGACGACCGAGGTGCGACATAAGAATCACGCTACCGCCACCTGCCAACACTTTTTTGATGGTGGGAATTGCGGCACGGATACGGGTGTCGTCGGTCACATTGAACTCTTTGTCGAGGGGCACATTGAAATCTACGCGGATAATGGCGCGTTTGCCCTCAAAATTGTAGCTGTCAATAGTCTGCATAATACTAACCTAAAATTTATGTGTTTGTTCTATGTTGTTTCTAACTCTTTGGGGTACAAAGATACCGAATAAATTTGAAAATGAAAATTTCGGGGGTGTAGCGTGACAATCTTACAAATAAAGTAGTACCTTTGTAACAATAAGCAACAAATTAAACCTAAAAATAACCAATTCATTATGTACGGTAAAATCAAAGAACATTTGCAGAAAGAACTCGCCGACATTCGCGAGGCAGGTCTTTACAAAGTAGAGCGCATCATCGAGTCGCCCCAGAGGGCTGCTATTGAGGTAGGTGGCAAAGAGGTACTCAACTTCTGTGCCAACAACTACCTTGGTCTTTCGGACAACCCACGCCTCATCGAGGCTGCCAAGAAGGCTCTCGACGCTCGCGGTTTCGGTATGTCGTCCGTAAGGTTCATCTGCGGCTGCCAGGATATTCACAAACAGCTCGAAAAGGCTATTGCCGACTACTTCGGCACCGAGGATACCATCCTCTATGCAGCTTGCTTCGATGCAAACGGTGGTGTATTCGAGCCCCTCTTCACCGAGCAGGACGCCATCATCAGCGACTCCTTGAACCACGCCTCGATTATTGACGGCGTAAGGCTCTGCAAGGCTGTTCGCTATCGCTACGCCAACGCCGATATGGAGGAGTTGGAGAACTGTCTGAAACTCGCTCAGGCTCAGCGTTTCCGCATCATCGTAACCGACGGTGTCTTCTCGATGGACGGCAATGTTGCCAAGATGGACGAGGTTTTGGCTTTGGCAGAGAAATACGACGCTCTTGTGATGGTTGACGAGTGCCACTCGGCAGGCGTTGTTGGTGCAACCGGTCGCGGTGTTACCGAACTCTACAACTGCCGTGGCCAGGTTGATATTCTCACCGGTACTCTTGGTAAGGCCTTTGGTGGTGCTGTGGGTGGTTTTACCACAGGTCGCAAAGAGATTATCGAGATGCTCCGCCAGCGTTCGCGTCCCTACCTCTTCTCGAACTCCGTACCCCCCGCAGTGGTTGGTGCAAGTATCGAGGTCTTCAAAATGCTCGAAGAGAGCAACGAGATTCACGATAGGTTGGTGGAGAATGTTGAGTACTTCCGCACCAAGATGTTGGAGGCAGGTTTCGACATCAAACCCACCCAGAGTGCTATCTGTGCAGTGATGCTCTACGATGCACCTCTGTCGCAGGTTATGGCTGCCAAACTCTTGGAGGAGGGCATCTATGTGACTGGTTTCTACTACCCCGTGGTACCCAAAGGTCAGGCCCGTATCCGTGTTCAGGTGTCGGCAGGTCACACTCGCGAGCACCTCGACAAGTGTATTGCAGCATTTACCAAAATCGGCAAAGAACTTGGTGTTATCAAATAGTTTGGGTGTCCAAACTAACACTTCAAACTCCCCTCAGGGCGCACTTGGGGGGAGTTAATTTTTAGCAAAGCCATTTTTTAAGACTCCTCGATATGGGTACATTTCTTCTGACAAAAAAGTTCCGCTTGGAGATGGCTCACGCCTTGGTGGGCTATGAGGGCAAGTGTAGTCGCCTACACGGTCACTCCTACCGCCTGGAAGTGACGGTAGGGTGCGATGCCGAGGCTCTGGGCTCTGAGGGCTCCGAGGCGGGTATGGGTATCGATTTCGGTGCCATAAAGAGTATTGTGGAGCGCACCATTGTGGAGCCCTACGACCACTCGCTCATCATCCGTCGCACAGAGCAGACCGAAGAGGTTGTTGAGGTACTTTCGCGCCACTTCGAGGCCGTGCACGCCACCGAGTGGCAGCCCACGAGCGAGAATTTGGCGAGCCACTTTGCGTCGCTCATTGCACCCCATCTGCCCGAAGGTGTCCGCCTGCACTCCATCCGCCTGCACGAAACGGAGCACAACTGCGCCGAGTTGGTGTTGTGAGTTTTTCGCACCTTTTTGTAAAAAGGTGCTACCAAAAACTTTTGGGCGATACTGCGTATCGCAGTATGTCCTTGCTCAGCCTTGGTAGAATAGAGATACGAAGTATCTCGCAAAAATTTTGGGGCGACTTTTTATAAAAAGTCGCAGGATACAAATAAAAGAAAAGGGGAAAGCCATTAAACTTTCCCCTTTTCTTTTATTTGTATCTCAGCCACTTGGCGAGTTCGGCGAATGTCGGCTTTTTGCCATACATAAAGACACCGACTCGGTAGATTTTACCCGCCAGATAGACCATCGCAATGAAGGTTACAAAGAGTAGGCCGATGGAGAGAGCCAACTCCCAGCCGGGAACGCCATAGGGTAGGCGTACCATCATCACCACGGGCGAGGTGAAAGGTATCATACTAAACCAGAACGCCAAAGGCCCGTGTGGGTCTTGCATAGCGCTCATCATCACAAAAATTGCCAAAATCAGAGGAATGGTGATGGGCAGTTGGAGGTTGTTGGTATCCTTTTCGTTGTCCACAGCGCTGCCCACCGCTGCAAACATTGCCGCATAGAGCAGGTAGCCACCAACGAAATATACAAGGAAACCGCCAAGGATGCGCAAGAGATAGGCGGGGTCGGTCACGGTGCGGATAACCGAGAGCATCTCGTCATCCAATGCGGGGGTGGGTATTTGTGTACCCATCATAGCCGCGGGGTCCATCGCTGCCGATGCAGAGGCTGCTGCCAACATCTCGCTGACGCCAAAGATGCTCATTGCTGCGCCACCCACCACGAGGATGAATACCACCCAAATTACAAACTGGGTGACCGCCACCGAGGCGATACCGAGAATCTTACCCATCATCAGCTCGAAGGGCTTGACACTCGACACCATAACCTCCATAACCTTGTTGCTCTTCTCCTCAATGACGCCCTGCATTACCATATTGCCATAGAGGAATACGAACATATAGATAAGGAACCCGAAGATGTATGCAAGGGCGATGTTGAGCATCGACGAACTCTCCTTCGTTTCGCCACTCTCGCCAAGCTGTTTCACTTTGAGTGATATGGGGGTTTGGATGGCTTCGAGGATGGAGTCGATGTCCTCGATGTTGTAGGCTTTGAGCTTCTCGGACTCTATTATTTCACGGATTTGCTCCGTAATCTCACTCTCAATGTTGATTGTCGAGGACTCGTAGGTGAGCAGCTGCACATTCGAGGGGTTGGTGGCAACATCTTTGCCTATGATGAGGATTCCGAAAATGTCCTGCTGCTCGGCCGTAAGTTCCTCCACACTCTTGTCGGAGAGGGTGAAGCTCAGATTGTTGGTATTTTGCAAACCATCGGCAATGGTGCCACTCTGGTCCACAACCACAATCTCTCTTGTGTCGTTGCTCTGGATGTTCATCATCAGTGCGGGCACAAACATAATCGCCACAAAGGCAATAGGCATAAGAATTGTGGTAATGATAAAACTTTTTTTGCGTACGCGCTCGTTGAATTCGCGTCCTGCTATGATGCCAATTTTTCCCATAGGTCGTGTAAGAATTAAAGTGTTCCCGCCACCGCGCGGATGAAAATATCGTTCATTGAGGGGATAACCTCATTGAAAGAGCGCAGTGTGGTGTGGTTGTTGATGATGTTTACAACTTCGCGGATGTCCTCATCCTTGGGGATGTGGACTTTGAGGGCCGAAGAGCCTGCACCCTGCACCGCCTCGTCGTCGGTGGCGGCGGTGTCGAGCAGGTGACAAGGGGCGCCTTCGAGGGCCCTCAGGAGCTCCTCGCGCGAGCCTCGGTGGTCAATCTCGAAGATGTTGCCTCCGTGGCTGCGACGAATCTCGTCGAGTGAGCCGCTGAGAATGTTCTGTGACTTGTTGATGAGGGTTATGTGGTCGCAAACCTCCTCCACCGACGACATATTGTGAGTGGAGAAGATGACAGTTGCGCCCTTATCCCTCAGGGCCAAAATCTCCTCTTTGAGCAGATTGGCATTTATGGGGTCGAAGCCACTGAAAGGCTCATCAAAGATGAGCAGCTCGGGCTCGTGGAGCACGGTGACGATAAACTGCACCTTCTGGGCCATACCCTTCGAGAGTTCGCTGACCTTCTTGTTCCACCAACTCTCAATGCCAAACTTCACAAACCACTGTTTGAGGCGGCGTGTGGCCTCGGCCCTCGAAAGGCCTTTGAGCCTTGCGAAATAGAGCGCCTGCTCGCCCACCTTCATTGTTTTGTATAGACCGCGCTCCTCGGGCAGGTAGCCGATGTGGGGGACATCTGCGGCCGAGAGGAGGTGGCCGTTAATCCACACTCGGCCACTATCGGGCGCGGTGATGTGGTTGATGATGCGTATGAGTGTTGTTTTGCCTGCTCCGTTGGGGCCGAGCAGACCATAGACCGCACCACGAGGAATTGTGAGCGACACATCGTTGAGTGCGGTGTGACCTGCAAATCGTTTGGTCACATTTTCAACCCTGATAAGTTCTTCCATGGGGACAATAATTTTTTATTTAGGCACAAATATACAAATAAAAGGTAACTAAGGCTCCCAAACTATCGGTTTTTTGATTATTTTTGGGAGCGAAAAAAGAGAATAAAAAGAGATGGTACTTTATCCGTTGAAATTTCATCCTCTGTTGAAAGAGGTGCTGTGGGGTGGCGACCGCTTGGCAAAGAGCGGCAAGCGTGTACCCAAGGGCAAGAATCCTGCCGAGATTGGTGAGAGCTGGGAGCTCTCGGGTGTGGCAGACGACGAGTCGGTGGTGGCTTTTGGCACCCTTGCCGACAACACCCTTTCGGAGTTGATAGAGGTCTATATGGGCGAGTTGGTGGGCGACGCTGTCTACGAAAAATATGGCTTAGAATTCCCTGTGCTGCTCAAATTTATCGACACCCGCGAAAAACTCTCCATTCAGGTACACCCCTCGCACGAATTTGCACAAGAGATGCACTCTGCGCGAGGCAAGAGCGAGATGTGGTATATCGTCGACACCAAGGAGGGCGCGGCCATATATCTCGACTTTAAGCACCCACTCTCGGAGGAGGAGTACGACAAGGCTGTGGAGGAGGGTACCATTGCCGAGCACCTCAATCGCATCCCCGTACACAAGGGTGAAGCATATTTTGTTCCATCGGGAACGGTGCACGCCATTGAGGGGGGTGTTCTGCTTGCCGAGATACAGGAGACTTCGACCATAACCTACCGCATAGACGACTGGGGCCGCAAAGACCGCAATGGTCATCCTCGCGAACTCCATACGGCTCTTGCTGCCGAGGTTGTAAATCTTACTCCCACCAAGGAACTTACCATCACAAAACCCTCGGTGCGCAATGGTGCCGTAGAGCTCCTCTCGTGCGAGGCCTTTTCGGTAAACCTTGTAGAGGTGGATGGTGCTGTGGAGTTGGACTACGCTCCTCTGGATAGTTTTGTGGCCTTTATGTGTGTCGAGGGCGAGGTTACTATTCGCACTATGGGGCACGAGGTTAAACTCCCTGCACTCGAAACCGTACTTATTCCTGCCGATGCGACCGATGTTGTTGTTTCGGGCAAGGGTAAACTTTTAGAGAGTTTTGTAAAATAAAAAAGCGAGATAGTCTGTAAGGAATGGGGTGACCGAGTATTTGGTCGCCCCTTTTTGGTAGCTCAAAGTTTGGATTTCACAAGAAATGTTCTATATTTGTAAAATGTAAAACCGAAAACTCTAAAACCTAATATATGACAACGAAAACTTCCAAGACGATTCGTGGTAGGGTGATACAAATTATCGGCCCTGTTGTGGATGTCTGTTTTGAGAGTGCCGAGGGTGGCGAGGTGGAACTCCCCGCCATTCACGATGCAATAGAGATTCCAAGGGCAGAGGGTAAAACTCTTCTTGCCGAAATCCAGCAACATATTGGCGAGGGCAGTGTGAGGGCTGTGGCTATGGACTCCACCGACGGACTTAGTCGTGGTGTGGAGGCTGTGTCGCACTATGCACCCATCTCTATGCCTGTGGGAGAGCAGATTAAGGGCCGCCTGATGAATGTCGTTGGCGACGCTATCGATGGCATTGCTCCTCTCGACAAAGAGGGTGCGCTACCCATCCACCGCGACGCGCCCAAGTTCGACGACCTGACAACCTCACAGGAGGTGCTCTATACGGGCATCAAGGTCATAGACCTCTTGGAGCCCTATATGAAGGGTGGCAAGGTGGGTTTGTTTGGTGGTGCCGGTGTTGGCAAGACGGTGCTCATTATGGAGCTTATCCGCAATGTGGCGAAGAAACTCGGCGGCTACTCCGTATTTGCGGGTGTTGGCGAGCGTACGCGCGAGGGTAACGACCTGCTGAGGGAGATGATCGAATCGGGTGTTATTCGCTATGGTAAGGAGTTCGAGGAGGGTATGGCGCGTGGCGATTGGGATTTGTCGGCTATCGACCCCGAGGAACTCAAAAAGTCGCAGGCAACCCTTGTGTTTGGTCAGATGAATGAGCCTCCCGGTGCGCGTGCTTCGGTGGCTCTGTCGGGCCTGACGGTTGCCGAATCGTTCCGCGATGGCGGTGCCAATAGGGATATTCTCTTCTTTATAGACAACATTTTCCGCTTTACGCAGGCTGGCTCGGAGGTGTCGGCACTGCTTGGCCGTATGCCTTCGGCTGTGGGCTACCAGCCAACGCTTGCCACCGAGATGGGAGCAATGCAGGAGCGTATTACATCCACCAAGAGTGGCTCTATTACCTCCATTCAGGCGGTATATGTCCCTGCCGACGACCTTACGGACCCAGCACCTGCAACAACTTTTACCCACCTCGATGCGACTACGGTGCTCAGCCGTAAAATTGCCGAGATGGGTATCTATCCCGCAGTGGACCCCCTCGAATCAACCTCGCGAATCTTGGACCCCAATGTTGTGGGCGAGGAGCACTATGCTACGGCACAGAGAGTTAAGCAGATTCTACAACGCAACAAAGAGTTGCAGGATATTATCTCAATTTTGGGTATGGAGGAGCTCTCGGAGGAGGATAAACTCATTGTCAATCGAGCTCGTCGCGTGCAGCGATTCCTTTCGCAACCCTTCTCGGTGGCCGAGCAGTTTACGGGCGTGAAGGGTGTTATGGTGTCCATTGAGGATACTATCCGAGGCTTCAAGATGATTCTCGATGGCGAGGTAGACCACCTGCCCGAGGCGGCATTCCTCAATGTTGGTACCATTGAGGAGGCTATCGCCAAGGGCGAGGAGATGCGTCGCAAGGCTATGGAGTAAAACACAATCGCAAAGAAGATGCAACTGAGAGTTATATCCCCCCAAGGTGCTCTTTTTGAGGGCGAAGTGCAGAGGGTGTTGCTGCCTGGCACCAAGGCTCCGTTTGTGGTGCTAACACACCACGCACCACTCATCTCCTCTCTGGCCAAGGGCAAGATTTGTTACACTTTGCCCGACGGTACGGACGGAGTATTGGCTGTTGAGGGTGGCTTTGTGGAGGTTAAAAACGATTGCATTGTTGTTTGCACGGAATAAAAAGCAGAAGAAAAGATGAAATTTGGTCTGTCGAAAACAGTTTTGGAGGTGGCAACACTGCTCTATGGTGTGGCGATTGTGTTGGTTGCCCGCCTGTGGGGTGCGGAGTTGCTCCCTTGGGGATGGATTGCCCCCGCATTTTTCTACCTCTACGAGGGTGCTTTTGTTTGGCTCTTTGGCAGGTATGAGAAGATGCAACCCCAAAAGGTGCTCATTGTGTCGATGGCTATGAGGGGTGTGAAATTCCTTGCCGTGGCGGCGATGATGCTCGTGTGGGTTGCGGCAGAACTACCCGCCAAAACCCCGTTTCTACTCTATATTTTGGGCTTCTACCTGATAACTTCGCTGTGTGAGGGTTGGAGCGTGACCGCCTACCACAAAGAGAGAGATAATAAATCCAAATAACACACAATGAAACCGTTGCGCCACACATTGCTGCTTTGTTCAATGCTCCTTGCAGGGGCGTTGTGGGGCGATGTGTGGGCTTCGGAGGTGTCGCAGCCACACGAGGAACACCTTGCGACGGAAACTGTTGAGGCTGCTGCCGAAGAGGCAGAGCTGGATGTTGTGGGACTGATTTTCGACCACATAAGCGACTCCTATTCGTGGCATATTGCAACCTACAAGGGACACCATATCGAAATTCCGTTGCTGTGCATTGTGCGTAGCCAAGAGGGAGAGTGGTATGCATTCTCCTCCTCGAAGGTGTCGCACGGTCACTCCTACAAGGGTTTCTATGTGGCCCCCAAGGGCGCAAAGTGGGAGGGTAAACTCGTGGCCACGAGTACCGAAGGGGAGGTGTATCGCCCCATAGACCTTTCGCTCACGAAGAACGCGGTGGGTGTTATGATTAACTCCCTGATAGTGGTGGTCATTATTTTGGGTGTTGCAAGGTGGTACCGAAGGCGCGATTATAGTATCTATGCCGTTCCCAAAGGGTTTGTGGGGGCGGTGGAGATGCTTGTTATGAGCATCGAGGACGATGTTATCCGCCCTGCGGTGGGCAAAGATTACAGGCGCTATTCGCCCTACCTGCTGACGGCATTTTTCTTCATCTTTGTCAATAATCTTATGGGTTTGGTGCCCGCGTTCCCCGGAGGCGCAAATACTACGGGCAATATTGCCGTGACGCTCGTTTTGGCTCTGGCCACAATGTTTACGGTCAATGTCTTTGGTAATAAGGAGTATTGGAAAGAGATTTTGTGGCCCCCTGTGCCGGTGTGGATGAAGTGCCCGCTACCCCTTATGCCTGTCATAGAGCTTTTCGGTATCATCTCAAAACCCTTTGCGCTGACCATTCGTCTTTTTGCCAACACGCTGGCAGGACATATGGTCATTCTCGCCCTCACGAGCCTTGTCTTTGTGTCGGTGAGTATGGGTACGACGATGAATATCGTTATGACCATCTTCTCGGTCATCCTGACGGTCTTTATGTTGGTGTTGGAGATTTTGGTGGCCTACATTCAGGCCTATGTCTTTACGATGCTTTCGTCGGTATTTGTGGGACTCTCGCGCCCCGAACACCACGCTGCAAAAAAGGATAAAACAAAACACAAATAAATTATATTAACCATTTAATACACAAAAAATTATGTTGGCAATTGTAACTCTTTTACAGGCTGTGAATTTGGGCGCGGCAATCGCTCCTTTGGCAGCTGCAATGGCAGTGTTTGCGGCTGCTTGGGGTATTGGTAAAATCGGCTCGAATGCGTTGGAGGCTATGGCCCGCCAGCCCGAGGCGGCAGGCTCGTTGCAGTCGGCTATGATTATTGCCGGTGGTCTTATTGAGGGTGCAACCCTGTTTGCTATTGTGGTTTGCTTGCTTGCAATCTAAGAACGGGTAGAATAGTTAAACCACACCGATTATGTCGCTACTAACACCCGATTTGGGGCTTCTCTTTTGGATGCTCCTTTCGTTCCTCATTGTTTTCGGAGCTTTGGCGAAGTTCGGCTTTCCTGTGATTACGGGGATGGTCGAGAAACGCAGGGCCCACATTGAGGAGTCGCTTGCTGCTGCCGACGAGGCACGCCAGAGACTCGAAGGGGTTGAGGAGGAGGCTCGCAGGATGATGGACGAAGCCACGCGCCGCGCCAACGAATTGGTGTCGGCAGCGGTGGCCGATTCCTCTCGCATTGTGGAGAACGCTCGCCAAAAGGCCGAGGAGGACACCAAGATGCGTATGGAGGCGGCGAAAACACAAATCGAAATCGAGAAACAGAAGGCTCTGGGCGAGATGCGCACAACGGTGGCTCTCCTTTCGGTGGATGTTGCCGAGAAGGTGCTGCGCCAGAGGCTCGAAGGCGAAGGTGCCTCGGGAGAGTACATCGACCGCCTTATTGACGAGGCCGAAGGTGGAGTTCAGCCCAAGGCCTAAGGCAAAAACACAACTTCCTCCAAACACTAAAAAACACCGAACGAGAAGATGAATAGCAGTCTGCTTGCAGGACGATACGCCAAAGCGCTACTCGACTACGCCATTGAGGTGGGCGAGGCGGATGTGCTCTACCCTCTGATGAGGCACTTGGGGCGCACGATGCGACCTGCCAAGGGGTTGGATTGTTTGGAGGTTGTGACCAATCCGACACTTTCGGAGGAGGCTCGCAGAGGGGTTGTGGTTGCTATGGCGGGCGAGAGTGCGCCCGAGAGCTTTCGTCGCTTTGTAGATTTGGTTTTCGACCACAACCGCCAATCGCTCTTGGGCGAGATGGCGCGAGCATACATAAGACTCTACCGCAAACGCAAGGGTATAACCTTTGTGAGGGTTAGCTCGGTAGTGCCACTCGATGGCACCACGCGCGAAAGGATAGAGGAGATTATTCGCAGCCAGAGGGGCGGCGAGATTGAGATGGAGGAGATTGTCGACGAGGGCTTGCTCGGAGGCTTCATCCTCAGGGTTGACGGCCAGGTTATGGATGGCTCCGTAAAGAGGGCTATTGAGCTTGTGCGTCAGCAGTTTATAAATAAGAATAAAACCATAGTATAGGTATAGGAATATGGCAGAGATTAAGGCTGGCGAGGTGTCGCGCGTGCTTAAAGACCAATTGGCAGGAGTGGATCTTTCGCTCCGTTTCGAGGAGGTGGGTACCGTGTTGCAGGTGAGCGACGGTGTTGCCCGCATTTGGGGCCTCGAAGGTGCCGAGGCGGGCGAGTTGCTCTCGTTTGAGGGTGGCGTTAGCGGCGTTGTGATGAACCTCGAAGAGGATAATGTTGGCGCGGTATTGCTCGGCTCTACGGAGCATGTCAAAGAGGGCTACGATGTCAGGCGCACACATCGCATTGCTTCGGTGGCGGTCAGCGAGGAGATGGTCGGCAGGGTTATAAATCCGCTGGGCGAGCCCGTGGATGGCAGGGGTGATATTGGTGGCGAGAAGTTCGAGATGCCCTTGGAGCGTAAGGCTCCGGGTGTGGTCTTCCGCCAGCCCGTACACGAGCCCTTGCAGACGGGTTTGAAGGCTGTCGATGCGATGATTCCCATTGGTAGGGGCCAGCGAGAACTTATCATTGGCGACCGACAGACGGGCAAGACTGCC
Organism: Tidjanibacter sp.; assembly: GCA_045659085.1. Classification (GTDB taxonomy): domain Bacteria; phylum Bacteroidota; class Bacteroidia; order Bacteroidales; family Rikenellaceae; genus Tidjanibacter. The sequence goes on along the minus strand of JAZOWE010000004.1, from coordinate 69,573 downwards.
ATTGCAATAGACACCATCATAAACCAACGCGCAAACTACCTCGAAGGCGAGCCCGTATATTGTATCTATGTGGCTGTTGGTCAGAAAGGTTCGACCATTGCGACAATCGTCAATACGCTGCGCGAAAAGGGCGCAATGGACTATACGATTGTGGTGGCGGCAACGGCCTCCGATCCGGCGGCTATGCAGTATTTTGCCCCCTTTGCGGGTGCTGCCATTGGCGAGTTTTTCCGCGATACGGGACGCCACGCGCTGGTGGTCTATGACGACCTGTCGAAGCAGGCTGTGGCCTACCGCGAGGTGTCGCTCATTTTGCGTCGTCCTTCGGGTAGGGAGGCCTACCCCGGCGACATTTTCTACCTCCACTCGCGCCTTTTGGAGAGGGCAGCGAAGATTATCTCGCGCACCGAGGTGGCCGAGAAGATGAACGACCTACCCGAGTCGCTGCGAGGCAGGGTTAAGGGAGGTGGTTCGCTCACGGCACTGCCCATTATCGAGACTCAGGCGGGCGATGTGTCGGCATACATCCCTACGAATGTGATTTCGATTACCGACGGTCAGATTTTCCTTGCCAGCGACCTCTTCAATCAGGGCATCCGCCCGGCGATTAATGTCGGCATTTCTGTGTCGCGTGTGGGTGGTAACGCCCAGATTAAGGCCATGAAAAAGGTGGCTGGTACGCTCAAAATAGATCAGGCTCAATATCGTGAGTTGGAGGCCTTTACGAAGTTCGGTGGCGATTTGGACCCCGTTACGGCCTATGTGATTGATAAGGGACACAAGAACACCCGATTGCTCATCCAGCCACAATACTCCCCAATGCCCGTCGAGGAGCAGATTGCTGTGCTCTATTGTGGTGTTAATGGTCTGCTCAAAGGTGTGGCCGTGGAGAGGGTTGGCGAGTTTGAAAAACGCTTTTTGGAGGTGCTTAGGGGTGTTTATCGCGAGGAGGTCCTTGTGCCCTTAGCGGAGGGTAGGCTCGATGAGAGCGTTACCTCGCTGCTCGAAAAAGTTGCGGGCGAGGTGGCTCTGTCACTCAAATAGAGAGGAGAAAATAGCAACAAATGGCATCGCTTAAAGAGATAAAGGAGAGAATTCAATCGGTGCGTTCCACGCGCAAGATTACCTCGGCCATGAAGATGGTTGCGGCAGCCAAACTGCACCGCACCCAGAGGGAGGCCGCGGCTCTTGTGCCCTATTCCGAAGAGCTGCAAGGCATTGTGGCTCATTTGGTTGCGGGCGAGGGTGTGGGGCACATTGCTCTTGCCGAAGAGCGCGAGGTGGAGAGGGTTACGATTGTGGGTTTTGCATCCAATTCGACTCTTTGTGGTGCCTATAATGCCAATGTCGGACGCGAGGTTGTGGCGGTGCGCAGGGGCTATAATCTACCCGACGAGAGTGTGAGGGTTGTGGCTATGGGCAAACGCCTTGCTGTTGAACTTAAAAAGGGCGGTGTGGCCTTTGAGGAGGGCGATTGCGAACTTTCGGAAAAACCCAACTATGCCAACCTTAGGGTCGTGGCCGAGGGGCTTATGAGAGATTTTATCGAGGGGCGCACCGATAGGGTTGAGTTGGTCTATTATAAATTTTTGTCAGCTGGTAATCAGCAACTTGTGTGCGAAAGGCTGCTGCCAATAGAGTTGCCCGCAAAGAGGGTGGGCGAGTGGAGCAGCGAGGTTCCCTACATCCTCGAACCCTCGCGTGGGGAGTTGGTGGAGAGCATCATTCCTCGCGAGGTGGCGCTCAAACTCTACACTGCGGCACTCTCGGCGCTGGCTTCGGAACACGCGGCGAGGATGATAGCTATGCAGGCGGCTACGGACAATGCCGACGACCTTATTGGCGAACTGTCGGTGGAGTATAACAAGCAACGCCAGCAGGCTATTACTACCGAACTGCTCGATATTATGGGCGGCCAGAACGGCTAAATTTCCCCACACATATCCCGATGGAATACTCCCTTGAAACAGCCTTGGGGAGTGTGCAGTCTGTACCCAAAATATGTTCGCATTTTCTACCTATGTGCAATAACTCTCAAAAAATGCACAATTTTTGCGAGTTTTTTTGATTATTGTTGGGAAAATTGAACATAAAACACTACCTTTAACCCCAAGATTTTGTGTGCATTTGAGCCCCTTTGTTGAGGTGCTCGACAGAGGCACAAGGAAACTGTTTGCTACGAATATTATGGAGGATAAACACCACATTTCATTGGGCTACGACTATGTAGTCAAAGCACTCGAATTGCCCGAAGGACACAATGTTTGTCACTTCGACCTAACGGCAGATAATTATCTCATCAGGGGTGTGTTTGATCGCTCGATTGTGATGCTGGATGCTGTGCTGATGTGGCTTTGCCGCAAGGGTAGTTGTGTGGCGATTGTTGGCGGTATAACCCACACGGTCGATGCGGGGCAAATGTTGATTGTTTTTGCTGGTACCCACTGCCGCTTCCACTCTGTATCTGCTGATTTTGAGGCGAGTACGCTCCTGCTTCGCATCCCCTCGAATGCGGCCTACAACAGCCTTGCAAAATCCTTTCCCCGCATAAAATTTCTCCCCGTACTGACGCTCAGCGAGCAGGAGTTTGACTTGCTTTCTGCCCTCTTCAATTATGCCAAATTGTCGGTTGCCAAACCGCATCATTCGCATCGTTCGGAGGTGGATGTGAGCATCCAATCGTTGCTCCACGACGAGCTGGCAGACCTTTTCCTGCACCGCAACTACGAGATTAAGGAGAGTTCGGCCGACGAGCAGTTGGTCAAGAGATTTGAGATTATGCTTTCGAAGAGTAGTTTTGAGCACCGCGATGTGGACTATTTTGCCTCGCAGTTCAATATCCCGTCAAAGAAATTTGCGCAAAAAATCAGGCGAATAACGGGTGTAAATCCATCGGTTATGATATCGGCTGCGGTTATTAAGAATGCCAAACGACTCTTGTCGAGCACCGAGCTGAATTCGAGCGAGATAGCCGAAAGACTCCACTTTGCCACCCCCTCGTTTTTCTGCCGCTACTTCCGTCGCTACACGGGACTCACCCCGTCGGAGTGGCGTATGGAGAATGTCGAATAGGGCATAGGTTTTTGCAACAAATATCCCCACTAAAACATTGGGCGCAAGAGATGAAATCTTGCGCCCTGTTTTTGTCTGCAAATTTAAGCGAGTTTTCCGCTTTTTATGTGCAAAATTTCCAAAACCAATGTGCAAAATTACCCCCCCCCATTGGATAAAAATCCCAAATAACAACTAAAATAACCCCCAAAGGGGGTTTTAGTGTATGATTTGTGAAAACAAAATTTTATTTTTATGCGCTAAATTTTGCGCAAAAGAGTTTGTGATGCGCAAAAACCCAAATAAGTGTTTGTAATTTTTTTGAGATAGATGAGAGTTTTGATGACGATTTTTGCGTTGCTTTTGTCGGCAACCACACTTTTCTCGCAACCCGTTGCGAAGAAGAGCGAGGTCGTTGTTTATTATCGTCACGACTCTCACGCCATCGACCATCGCTACCTCTCCAATCCCGAGGCTTTCACAACACTCGACTCGCTGTTTGCCAACTATGGCGATGCTATTGACAGCATCTCCATTGTGGCGTATGCTTCGCCCGAGGGCCGAGAGAGCTACAACTTGTGGCTGTCGGAGAGGCGTGCCGAGAGTATGAAGCGCTTTTTGAAGGTGCGTTTCCCCAAAACCGACTTCTCGACACTCTCGACCTATGCCCAGGGTGAGGACTTTGAGGGCCTTGTGAGGATGGTCGAGGCCGACCGCAAACTCCCCCACCGCAAGGAGGTGCTCTCCATCCTGCGCAATCAGAAGTTGGGACAAGATGCCCGCATGAGGAGACTCTACAAACTCAGGGGCGGCTACCCTTATAGCTACATCCGAAAGAACATTCTTCCCTATCTGCGTACGGCAACCACCTGCGTTGTCTATTGGACTGCCGATGCACTTGCCGAAAAGGAGACCTTGGCGCGTGTGACCAAGGAGCCTTTGCACCTCGAAAAGGTTGGCGGTGGCAGTATGCTCCTCTCGCTCCCGATTGCGGAGTTCACACCTGCACCCTACACCAAGCCCTCCGAGCAAATTGTGGAACAATTTGTGGAGCAACCAACGCAAGAGAGCGTATCGGCACCCTCGAAGGAGAGCGTGTCGGAGCCCTCGAAGGAGGAGTCGATGGTTAGGTTTGCGACCAAAACCAACTTGCTGTTCGACGCAGTGGGTGCTGTGAATGTTGGATTGGAAATCCCCGTGAACAATCACTGGTCGGCAGACCTTAGTTGGACATTCCCCTGGTACCTCTCAAAAGATTGGGATTGGTGCTATCAGTTGTTGTGGGGCGATGTGGAGGTGCGTCGCTGGCTGGGCGAGCGAACAAGCGATAACCGCCTTATGGGACACTTTGTGGGCCTTTATGCCGGAGGTGGTCTTTATGACTTCCAATGGAGGAGTACGGATGGCTATCAGGGCGAGTTCTTCATTGCGGCAGGCATCAGCTATGGTTATTCGATGAGGTTGAATAACAATTGGAATCTGGAATTTGAGATTGGCTTGGGCTACTTGCAGAGCGACTATCGCCACTACTTCCACATCACCGACGCACAAGGCGAGGAGATTCTCATTCGCGACAATGTGAGCGGTAGGTTTGGCTATTGGGGCCCCACAAAGGCAAAAGTTTCACTCGTAATACCAATCAGGTGGTAGGAGATAACAGAACAGATGAAGTTGAGAGGTAAAATAGAGATTGTGGCTACGCTGCTGATGGCTCTGGTGCTGTCGGCGGGTTGTCAGCGTCGTCCTCTGGACGAGGCGAGCGACGGCCTTTATCTCAATCTCAACCTCAATCTCGAAGTGAAAAACCTCGATAAGGGCATTGCAAAGCCCGAGCTTATGAGGGTGCTCTTCTACGACGCCGAGAGCTTGGAGTTTGTATCCGACGACTATGTTCTGCCCGACGGAGGCTACATCAACGCCCTGCCCGGCAAGTATAAGATGGTGGTTTATAACTTCGACACCGAGCGCACCCGTATCCGAGGCGATAGGGGTGTGGTGGAGTTGGAGGCCTACACCAACGACATCCCCAACGCTACGCGCACCAACCTGCTGACCAAACTCCGCGCCTCCACCAAGGCCGACTTTGTGGCTCCTCCCTCCACCGAGCGTATCGTCTATGAGCCCGACCACCTCTTGGTTGCAAGGGAGGATGTTGAGATCTTCCACCGTACGGGTACACAAGAGCTCCACGCCACCGCTTCGTCCATTGTCGAGAGCTACTATCTGGGCGTAAGCCTCCAAAATAGCAAATATATTGCAAGTGCGCAGGCTCTGCTGTCGGGACAGGCCGAGAGTAATAAGTTTGGCTTTGAGGGCGGTATGAGCGAGAATAGCGTCATCCTCTACTTCGATATGAAGGCGGGTGTTAATGAAAAATATGGCACCGAAGTGTTGCAGACCACCTTCAACACCTTTGGTAAGCTGCCCAACGAAGAGTCTCGCTTGTGGCTGACGATTGTTGTCACAACCACAACGGGCGAGATTATAACCTGGCAGGACGACATTACCGACAAATTTGTGGATAACAAAGATAAGTACATCTACCTCGAAGAGGATCCCAACAACCCGATTGTTGTGCCTGTGCCACCACCAAGCTCCGAGGGCGGAGGTTTCCAACCCGAGGTGGACGAGTGGGATACCATTTACGAGGACATCATCATATAAACCGAGAATTGAAAAACCAAATAGAAACAAAATAGACGGCTATGAAAAGATTGTTGGTAATGGCAGCTGCGGCAGTGGTACTGACGGGTTGCGTAACGAATGACAGTTGGAACGACGGCGAGCAGTCCGAAATCAAGATGGAGGCGATTGGAAAGGTTGCCAATAGGGCCATTGTGGAGGGTGCGAATGTCCCCGAGGATTTCGACTTTACGGTATTTGGCTACTACACCACCAACTCGTTTGCTGCGACTTCGCAGTTTGCGATGTGGGATGTGAAGTGCTCCAAGCAGGGCTCCTATTTCAAACACGCCACCGATAGCTACTATTGGCCCTGGACCGGCGAGGTGGGCTTCTATGCTGTGAGCCCCGCGAGTGTGGAGCCTTCGGTAGCTTGGGCTTCGGGCGTAACACTTGTAGACTACACGGTGCTGGGTGCCGAGAGCGACGATTTGATGTTTGCCTACAACAAGGGCTCCAACCAGGCTGCGGCCCTCAATATGGTCTTCCACCACGCTCTTGCACAGGTGGAGGTTGCGCTCAATACCGACAAGGCATATGGTGATGTAACCCTTGCTGTTACGGGCATATCGTTTGAGAATATCGACACCACGGCCAGCTGCATCTATAAGGAGTCGTCGCCCGCCGACCAAACATCCAACCCCTCGATTAGTTGGGTGTCTAATACCGACTATGCATCTATGGAGGTGTATAGCACAGCATCCCAAACGGTGACCTACAACGAAGTGGATGGTGTGGCAACTCCTGTGACTTATGGTGACGGCGTGGTGGTTATCCCCCAGACTATGGATGCCACCTCCGAGATAGCCATTGGCTATGCTCTCACACAGAATGGTCAGACCATCGAAGGTGTTGTGAAGAGGCCCATCACCACCACTTGGGTGCAGGGTAACAAATATATCTACACCCTGACATTCTCGCTCAACGAGATTCTCTTCAACCCCTCGGCAACGGATTGGGTGAAGGTTGACTCGGACTCAATCTCGATTGAGTAGTGACTTGAAACAACAATAAACAACAAACATAAAACACAAAACAATTAACTCATTTTTATTAACCATTTCAAACAATTACTACTATGAAAAAGTTTTTGGCAATGGCAATCGCGGTAGCCGCTGTGCTTACCGGTTGCGTGAAGAACGAGACATTTGCACCCGCAAATGAGATTCAGTTCAAGAACTTCGCACTCAGCAACAAGGCTTTGGTTGCTGCTGGTGCTTTCGACACCAACCTCACTTTTGGTGTTGAGATGTACAAAGCTGCCGACAACTCCCTCTGGGACAAAGGCGAAGTTGAGTACAAAACCTCCTACTGGGGTTTCAATCCTGCAAAATTCTGGCCCACAGAGGCAGGTGTCCCCGTTGAGTTGAACTTCTTTGCTTACTACCCCTATGGTGCTGCTGTTGCATGTGACACCACCACCGGTATTTCGATTACTGGTGCAGACCTCGGCACTACCATTGGCAGCCAGACCGACTATCTGCTTGCACCCGTTGCAGGTCCCTACAAAGTTCAGGCTGCTGCTGTTGGCGTTGCTTTCCAGCACATTTCGAGCCTCTTGCTCTTCTCGGCTCAGGACATCACTTTGATTGATGACTTGAAAGAGAAAGTTACCATCAACAGCATTACCGTTAAGGGCGTAAGCACTTCGGGTAACTATGCAAACACCGCTGCTGATGCTGTTGCAGGTACTTGGACTCCCGCTGCTGCCGGCAACCTTCCCACCATCACTCTCGATGCTGCTGTTGAGCTTGCAGGTGCAGAGTTGACCACCACTACCAGCAACCCCGTATTGGTTGTTCCTACCGAGCTTACCGAGGGTACTCAGGTTGTAGACATCGTTTACAGCGTTGCAGCATACACCTATGGCGGCCAGAGTTTCGATGCTAAACCCAACCAGACCGCTACCTTCAACCTCAAAGTCGGCTCTATCGCTGAGTGGGAGCAGGGTAAGAAGTATGTTTACACCCTCAAATTCAACCTCACCGAGGAGCTCGAAATCAAGTTTGCTCCTACCGTTACCGATTGGACCGATGGCGGCAGCGCAGATTTGACTGTTGATGTTCAGTTGTAATCCCCGTTTCGGACTACTTCAACTTATAGGTTGAGATATTTAGCTTGGGGGAGATTGAGCCCTCCCCCAAGCACAAAAGATGAGAATGAAACGACTGTCGGAAATACTACTCGTTGTGGCGACTATGGCGCTCCTTGCGGGGTGTGTCATAGGGCACGATGTGGATACAAGCGAGGAGGTGGAGTTGCGTGTGCGAGCCGTTATGACTCAGAGAACACGCACAGCGCCATCTGTTGCCGACATCCCCGCCGAGGAGGAGTCGGAACTCTCCACCACCTTCCCCTCCGATATGGAGCTTGGCCTTTGGGCATTCTCGTTGCCGAGGGATAGGGAGTGGGCTATCTTCTACCCCGATGCAGAGCCTTTTGCCACCAACGAGAAATTTTCGCATAGCGAGGAGAGTGGCTTGTGGTACCCTACAAAGGGGCTCGGTTGGCTCTACCCCCAGTCGCTGACACTCATCGGCTATGCCCCCTACGACTTGGAGGTGGAGTATAGCCACAAACACGGCTTGGTGCTCCGCGACTACGACACCGCCAATCAGAGTGAGGTGGTCGATGTTCTCTACACGGACTACATCTCCGACCTCCACTCCGAGAAACACACCAAGTTTGTGGATGTGCCTTTCCGTCACGCCCTCGCAAAGGTGGATATGAAGGCCTACACCACGCTGCCGGACGATTATCGCTATACGATACACAAAATCTACTTCGAGGGTGTTGCCACAAGGGGTACTTTCTACTCACAGCCCTCGTCGGAGTGGATTTTGGAGGAGGAGTTGAACGAGTTGGTCATCTACGACAGCGAGGAGGGTTGTGTGCTGGTGGTCAACGAGAGTATTGCCATAGAGGGTGCCGAGGGAGTCGTTTTGCCCCAGCAGGTGTCGGGATGTATTGTGGTGGATGTGGAGGTGCTCCACGCGGGCTTCGCGAGCAGGCTCTCCTTCCGCACACAGCCACTCAAAACCGTTTGGGAGGAGGGGCGTTACTACACCTACACATTAAGTTTTACCCTCGACGGTGTGAGCATTAAAGAGCCCTCCGAAAAGTTTGAATAGAGGATAGATATACACAACAAAATAAAAAGAGGATGAACTCACACGGGGGAGAGTTCATCCTCTTTTGTTGTCTGCACACCCAGACTACTGTTCTTGTGTGGTTGCCACCTCGTCGGGGATTGTTGTCGCAATCTCTGCAACAACCCCCTCTGCCACAACCTCTGTGTCACCCTCCGACGAAGCGTCGCCCTCTGCTTCAATGTCGAGCAACGCGGGCATAGGCTTGCGCAGGAGCTCCTCGGCAGGAATTTCCGCCATCACGATAAAAGCCTTGGGGAAGTGGCGTTTCACTTTCGAGAGCAGGATGATGGCCTCCTCGTGCGAGAGGCAGTTGCCACAAGTCACAAGGAAATATGGGTTTTCGTATGCAAAATATACGGGCACTTTGAAGTTCTCCTCCATAACCGCAATGGCAGCCTCGGCCTCGGCTCGTGCACTCTGGCTGTTGCTCGCAAAGATGCGGATGCGGTAACCCTGATAGCTCTCCTTGGGAGTGGTTTGGGCGTTGTATTTGTCCATAGCCTCCTCTGCACCGAAGTGTATCTTTACTTCGGTGCGTGCGCCACTGAGCGAGTCGGGCTCGGCGAGCCTTTGGAGATAGTCGTCGGTTTGCTGGGCGCGGGCAGTGTGGGCAACCATACACATTGCCACCACCACTAATATATGTAAGGTATGTTTCATATTGTGGTCTGCTTATTTTGTGTTGTTCAAATAGTCGGATGGTCTGCCAAAGATACTTATAAATTTCGAAATTGGCACATCGTGCCTCTCGTAACGCTTGCGGAATATCCAAATTCGCCCCTCGCCATAGCCCGAAATGGTGAGCTCGTCGGGCGAAGAGGAGAGTATATTGAGCGCTTTGAGCGCCGCAAAGGGGGAGGCGAAACTAAGTCCGAGGTTGAGCTCTACGGTAGTTGTGGCCTTGCGAGGGAGCACAACGGAGTTCTTCATAAAAACCTCGCCAATGGACTCTCCTTTCGACTTGGCCTCCAAACGCCCCGCGGCGATGGTTACCTTAAAGGGCGATTTGTTGCGAATGGTCATCTCCACCGTTGCCCCCTTTGAGAGGTCGAAAGAGGTGATTTTGGCCCCTTCGAGAGAGAAACTGTTGAGCGATATGAGGTTGCAGCCCGTGAGGGTGAGCATTGCAACGACAAACAAAAGCGAAAGAATATGGCGCAGAAACCTCCTCATAATCGTCAGTTCTATTGATATTTCAGTGTTTGGTCGGGTTTTATTCGCGAGGTTATCGCTACGGGAACCGTCAGCAAAACGAGAAGTACAATGGGCAGGAGGATGTTGAGCCCCAGCCACCAGCTCCACTCAAAACCTACGGGTACCGACGAGAGCATATAGGCTTCGGGGTCGAGGCTTATAATACCCGTAAAGTGTTGCACCAAAAGCAGCGCACCACCAATAATGTTGCCCCATAGGAGTCCCGAAAAGATGATTTTGGAGCCACAAAGAATGAAGACCTTTTGCACCGCAGCGTTGCGCATACCAAGGGCTTTGAGTGTGCCAATCATACGAATTCGCTCAAAGATGATAATCAGCAGCGAAGATGCAATGTTGAGCAGGGCCACAGCCAACATTATGACGATGATGACCGCACCGTTGATGTCGTGCGTTGCGAGCCAGTCGAAAAGCTGTGGGTAGTTGTCCGCAATGTTGAGCGTTCGCCACATCTCCTCGCCACCCGAGAGATAAGCCTCGGCTCGCACATTGCCACAAAGCTCCCCCATGGAGTCAATACCATCGGCCATAATCATATAGCCCGACACTTGATTCTTCTCCCAGCCGTTTATGCGCTGCACATTGCGCATATCGGTAATTGTGAGATTTTGCTCCATCGACGCCATACCCGTCGAGAATATGCCCGATATTTTGTACCCGTCGCGCCTTATGGCACTGCCGGGCGAAGTGAAGACAAACTCAATTTTGTCGCCCACACCCACACCCAAAAGGTTGGCAAGGGTTTTGGACACAAGGATGTCCTTTTTGCGCTCGGCGGTGGCGATGCGTGGCAGGGTGCCCTCCACAAGGAATGAGCGGTAGAAGAGCGAGTCGTAGCCCTCGGTAACACCTCTCAAATATGCCCCCTGCATTGCACTATTGCTCTTGACAATGCCCGCACGCGAGGCAAAGGGTGTAATGGAGCGGAAGTGGTCGAACTTGGCAACGGCGGCCTCAAACTCGGCATTGAGCGTAAGAGGGCTCTTTTCGAGCGCAAGATAGGAGCCCGACGGCTCTACGGTAATGTGGGCATCCAGGCCTGTAAGTTTTTGATGTAGTGCATCTTTGAAGCCCGAAATAACCGACAGGGCAACGAGCATAACGGCAACACTTATGGCAACAGACAACCGAGCGATGCCGGTCATTGCACCACTGCGTTCGCCCCCTTTGGGGGCTATGCGACGAGCCAAAAACAACTCAACTCTCTCTTTTGCCATCTTTTTGTGCTTCTCTCGGCTCAAATGTACGAAAAAAACGGTATATTTACCATCAGAAAAAAGACAAATTAACAAAACAAGTGTATGAGTAAAGTAGTTTTAATCACAGGAGCAACCTCGGGAATTGGTAGAGCAACAGCTCGTGCTTTTGCCAAAGAGGGTAATAGGGTTATCATCACAGGTCGCCGCGCAGAGCGTTTGGAGGCTCTCAAAGCCGAACTCGAAGAGGAGTTTGGCGCAAAGGTTTGTGTGGTCTCGTTTGATGTTAGGGACGAGCAGGCGTGCAACAACCTTCTCTCTTTGCTGCCCGAAGAGTTTGCCGAGATTGATATTTTGGTCAATAACGCAGGTCTTGCTTCGGGCTTGGAGCACATCAACGAGGGTGCATCGGATGATTGGAATGCAATGATCGACACCAATGTCAAGGGCTTACTTTATATTACCCGTGTGGTTTCAAATCAGATGATTGCGAGGGGTAAGGGCGGCCACATCGTAAACCTCGGCTCCACGGCGGGCACTCAGGTCTATGAGAACGGCAATGTATATTGTGCCACCAAGCACGCCGTGCACGCCATTTCGCACGGTATGCGCATCGACCTCCTGAGGCACCGTATTCGCGTTACGGAGATTCGTCCCGGTATGGTCGAAACCGAGTTCTCGGTGGTGCGTTTCCACGGCGATAAGCAGAGGGCAGATGGCGTTTACAAAGGTCTGAAACCTCTTGTGGGCGAGGATATTGCAGCTGCTATTGTGTGGGCCACTTCGCAACCCGAGCATGTCAACATTGGCGAGATTGTCCTCACTCCCACCGCTCAGGCCGACTCGTATTACAAGTTTGTAGAATAATAATCCCTCTCGACGAGCCGTTATTTATTCAAAAAACTCAACAGACAAAAAAACGATGACTTCTTCCTATCTTTTGATAATTGTGATTGGCCTTGTCGGCCTTGCGGTTCAGGCAAGACTCCAATCGGTGTTCAAAAAGTACTCCCGAGAGGCTTTCCCTGGGGGCTATACGGGCAAAGATGTTGCGGAGAAGATGCTCCGCGACCACGGAATTTATGATGTGAAGGTTGTCGCTACGCGCGGATACCTCACCGACCACTACAACCCCGCAACCCGCACCGTAAACCTCAGCGAGAGCGTCTATTCGAGTGCCTCGATAGCTGCCGCAGCCGTTGCCGCCCACGAGTGTGGCCACGCAGTGCAGCACGCACAAGGCTACGCTCCATTGAGGTTGCGCTCGGCACTTGTGCCCATCATTCAACTATCCTCGATGTTCTCGACTTGGGTGGTGATTATTGGCATCCTGCTAATGAGCACTTTCCCCGCAATCTTTTGGGTGGGTATTGCGATGATTGCAGCCTCGGCCCTCTTCTCGATTGTGACACTGCCCGTGGAGTACAATGCCTCGCATAGGGCCCTTAGTTGGCTCGAAAGCAGCCGTGTGCTCTCGCCCGAGCAGATGCGTGGAGCAACCATTTCGCTCCGCTGGGCAGCTCGTACCTACCTTGTGGCGGCAATTAGCGCCATCGCCACACTGCTCTACTACCTCGGATTTGCCAGGGACAATGATTAATTTTGTGGCGACATTCGCCCAACAGAATAAAAGAAGAAACCGATGACTTTTACCTCTCTTGACCACGCGGCAACCCTTGCGCTCAATTTCGACGGTGGGTTGGTGCTGGATAGATTTATGTGGCTCGCCTCTGCAAAACTCACTTGGGCGCCACTCTACCTTGCTCTTTTGTGGCTTATTTACCGCAAATACGGGTGGAAGTATATGCTCGTAATGTTGCTGGCGGTATTGCTTGGTGTGGCCCTCAGCGACCAGATTTGCAACTACTTTAAGGAGACCTACCAGATGTTGCGCCCCAACCGAGTTGAGGGCGTTAAGGAGGGGCTGCACCTTGTGTGGAACCCCATCAAAGAGGCTTTCTGTATCTATGGCCGATATGGTACGGTTTCGGCGCATGCTGCAACCACAATGTCCATATTTGTGGTTATTGGCTGTGGGGCTATGCGCCACTCTCGCACCTATTGGTGGCTTATGGCTCTGTGGGTTGTGCTGGTGGGTTATTCGCGCATCTATTTGGGCGTTCATTTCCTCTCTCAGGTGCTCTTTGGATGGGCTTTGGGAGCGCTCGTTGGAGGTGTTGTTTATTGGCTACTACAAAAGTTCGGCAAACGATTTAAGGTGTGTTAGTTGCGACCTATTTGTGGCTCAAAAAATATGGTACAAATGTACCTTATTTTTCGCCCCATAGGGGGTAAATAAATAGTCGTATATTTTTAATTCTCAACCATTGACCATATCTTTGCGGTATGGAGGCACTTTTAGGAAAAAATATAGAGGAACTGAGGGCTGTTGCCCAGAGTGTGGGGCTGCCAAAATTCGCCGCCTCGCAACTCGCCGAGTGGATATACAAAAAGGGGGCAACTTCGTTCGACCAGATGACCAATATCTCTCTTGCGGGCCGCAAGGCTCTGGCCGAAAACTACTCGCTCGGACTGAGCGAGCCCATTAGTGTGTCGGAGAGTAGCGACGGGACAAAGAAATACATCTTTGTGGTGTCGGGTGGCCTGCGCATAGAGAGCGCCTACATCCCCGATGGCGACCGCGCGACACTCTGCATCTCCTCGCAGGCGGGCTGTAAGATGGGTTGCAAGTTCTGCTTTACGGGCAGGGGTGGTTATCACGGCGACCTGTCGGTGGCGGAGATTCTCAACCAGATATGCTCGCTGCCCGAGAGAGAAAAAATTACCAATGTGGTGCTGATGGGTATGGGCGAGCCGCTCGACAATCCCGACAATGTCCTGAGAGCCTTGGAGGTTATGACCTCGGCGTGGGGTTTTGCTTGGAGTCCCACGAGGGTAACGCTCTCAACCGTGGGAGTCATTCCCAATCTCCGCCGATTTATGGAGGAGTCGCAGGTGCACCTTGCCGTGTCGCTCCACAATCCCTTCTCGGAACAGCGCAAGGAGATAATGCCCGTTGAGAAGGCTTTCCCCATTCGCGATGTGGTGGCACTTCTGAAAGAGTACGACTTCTCGCATCAGCGCAGGGTGAGTTTTGAGTATATTGTTCTGAAAGGTATGAACGACACTTCCGAGCACATTAAGGAACTCTGTCGCCTTTTGGACGGACTCAAATGTCGCATCAACCTCATCCGCTTCCACGCCATTCCCGACTCGCCTTTTGTGAGTCCCGACAACGACAGGATGTTGTGGTTTCGCGATACGCTCACCCGAAAAGGTATTATGACAACCATCCGAGCCTCGCGTGGCGAGGATATTAAGGCGGCTTGTGGTCTGCTCTCGGGCGAGGCTGGGCGCAAATAACCACCCCAAACAGCAAAACTCCTACAAATGGCAGCAAATCTCTCGAAACTTGCAGGTCAAGTGGCAATCTATGGTATCAGCAGCGTCGTTGCGCGACTGCTGAACTACCTGCTTGTGCCATACTATACCCGCATTATGACACCTGCGGAGTATGGCGTTATAACCGATATTTATGCCCTTATTCCCTTTGCGCTGGTAGTGCTCACGCTCGGTATGGAGAGTGGCTATTTCCGCTTTGTGGCCAAGGCCGAGAGTGCCGACGAGCGCAAGAGAGTCTATGGTACTGTGTGGGGTACGGTGCTGGTTGCTGCGACGCTCTTTTTTGCAGCCACGCTCCTCTTTGAGGGGGGCATTTCGAGGGCTTTGGGCTATGATGATACCCCCTATGTGTGGATTACGGGAGCCATTATCTTCCTCGATGTTGCGGGAGCCATACCATTCGCTCGCCTTAGGCAAGAGGGGCGTGCGATGCGCTATGTGACTATCAGATTGCTCTCGGTGGTAATCAACATAGGACTCTGCTTGTGGTTCTATAATGCTCAGCCCGAGAGCCTTAGGCTTTTTGCGACAGCAACAGACCCCGGCTATGCTTTTGTGGCAAACCTTGTGGCGAGTGGTGTCACTTTTGTGCTGCTTTTGCTCTCGTGCAGGGGTGTTGCACCAAAGATTGAACGCCAAAGACTCCGCACCATATTTCTCTACTCCCTACCGCTGCTTGTGAGTGGTATTGCGGGAACGGCCAACGAATTTATTGACCGCCAGATGATTAAATTCCTGATGCCCGCAGGGGAGAGCCTTGCGGCACTCGGAATCTATGGCGCTGTGGTCAAAATAGGCGTGGTTATGCTGCTCTTTACGCAGATGTACAGGCTCGCTGCTGAGCCCTTCTTCCTTGCCGAATTTAAGCGTGACGAGTTCAAGAACTCCTCTGCCGAGGTGATGAAGTACTTTGTGATAGTGAGCCTTGCTATCTTCTTGTTTATCACGCTGTTTAGTGATGTTTTTGCACTCATTGTGGGCCCCGATTTCAGGGAGGGTATGTACATCCTGCCGATTGTCCTCGTTGGCAACGCGCTGAGCGGTGTGGTGCTCAATCTCTCGTTCTGGTATAAGCAGTCGGGCGCCACAAAATATGCCATTCTGATTACGGGTACGGGCCTTGTTTTTACGGTGGTTTTCAACATCCTTTTGGTCCCCTCGCTGGGTTATTTGGGTGCGGCTGTTGCAAGACTTGTGTGTGAGTGTGTTATGGTGGTTGTGAGCTATCGCCTTTGCCAGCGCCATAGCCCCACGCCCTACGATTTGCGCCGCATCTTCCTCTATGTTGCCGTGGCTGCCTTGTTGTGGGGAGGCTCATTGCTGACTGCCGAGCTGCAAGCTGTTGCCAAATACCTCATAAATGGTGCCCTGCTCGCCCTCTTTGTGGCGTTTGCCGTAAGGCGTGAGAGGATAAATGTAGGGGGGCTTCTGCGCTCCGTTTTACGCCGAAAATAAATCTCAAAAAAACCATAATTTGCTATGAAAGTAAAAGTAATCAACAATTCGCACCACCCTCTGCCCCGCTACGAAACCCCTCTTTCGGCAGGTATGGATGTGAGGGCAAACCTCTCGGAACCCATTGTTCTCCGCCCCCTCGAAAGAGCCCTTGTTCCCACGGGATTGTTTGTGGAACTCCCCGCGGGCTACGAGATGCAGGTACGCCCCCGTAGTGGACTGGCTGCAAAATATGGCCTGACGGTGCTCAACGCCCCCGGCACAGTGGACGCCGACTATCGTGGCGAGGTGAAGGTTATTCTCGCCAATCTTTCCAACGAAGAGTTTACGATTAACGACGGCGAAAGGGTTGCGCAACTCGTTGTGGCACAGCACGCTCAGGTGGAGTGGGAGGTTGCCGAAGAACTTTCGGATACCGAGCGAGGTGCAGGTGGCTTTGGTAGTACCGGAAAATAGAATTTGGAAAATTGAAACTTGAAAGTTGAGAAGTTACAATTTTGGTGCGCCCGTAATTCGGGCGCACCTTTTTTTTGTCTTCGGACACTATGTGTCCGCCCATCTTAGCTGTGGCCGACAGCGGTCAGACCAAAAAATAAACATCTAACTACTCGAATTGTCAATTTATTTTTTACCTTTGTAATTTGCATACCTATTTATAAAAAGGCAAAAATGAAATTTAGCGAGATTGTTGGACATAAGGAACTCATCGAAAGGCTCCGAGCAAATATCGACTCGGGCCGAGTAAGTCACGCGCAACTCATTGTGGGTGAGTGTGGTTGGGGCACTTTGCAGGTAGCCCTTGCCTATGTCCAGTCGCTTCACTGCGCCCACCGCGAGGGTGGCGAGCCTTGTGGTAAGTGCCCCTCGTGTGTGCAGATTGCCTCGCTTGCGCACCCCGATGTGCATTTCATTTTTCCCATTGTGAACCCCTCAAAAACCCCCACAAGCGACTCCTTTATTGGCGAGTGGAGGGAGATTGTGGCGCAGAGCGACGCAATCTTCGACGAGCACGATTGGTATGACAAGATTGATGCACAAAATGCTCAGGGCATCATTCCCCAAAAGGAGGCCGACGAGATTATCCGCAAACTCTCCTTCAAGGCCTTTGAGGGCGAGCGCAAGAGTGTTGTCGTCTGGCTCCCCGAGAGGATGAAACGCGAGGCTGCCAACTCGCTACTGAAAATCCTCGAAGAGCCGTGGGGTGGCACGCTCTTTTTGCTCATCAGCGAGCACCCCGAAGCGTTGCTTACAACCATCACTTCGCGCACACAGAGCATCAATGTTGGCCGCATTGAGCCCGAGGAGTTGGCAGAGTATGCAGTGCGCAAGTTGGGGGCTACACCCGAGGCGGCAGCCGCTGCTGCAAGGGTGGCGGATGGCTCGGTTATCACTCTTCGTCGAGCATTGCAGGGCGAGGGTGTGACGGCCACCGACAACTTCGAACTCTTCACGCGACTTATGCGCCTTTCGTATAGCAACCGCCACCTCGAACTCTTCGAGTGGGCCGAACAGCTGGCCTCGGCAGGCAGGGAGAGTCAGAAGAACTTTATTGAGTATGCTCTGGGGCTCATCCGCGAGAGTTATATGCTGACGGCGGGTGTGGAGAGTGTGAGCCACCTGTGGGGCGCCGAGAGAGATTTTTGCCTGAAATTTGCCCCCTATGTGGCAAACCACAATGTTGAGGCTCTGGTGGCAGAGATGGAGCGTGCATTGCGCGATATTGGGCAGAATGGCAACCCACGAATGGTCTTTACACATTTTGCGCTTGCGGTGAGCAAACTCATAGCACAGCGAGGATAGAAAATAATAATACTAACAACATAAAACTACACACATACAAGATTATGGCAAAAGCGATTATTATAACCGGTGGCAATGTGGGCGATGTGAAGGATACTTTGCGCCGCGCACAGCAGGAGATTAACAAGCAGCTGGGTATCATCCTGCGCTGTTCGCACTCCTACGAGAGTAAGGCTTGGGGCTTTACCTCGTCGGAGAATTTCTACAATCAGGCGATAATCCTCGATACGGACTTTTCTCCCGAAGAGTTGTTGGACAAAGTGTTGGACATTGAGGCTCAGCTCGGTCGCGACCGCGAGGAGGAAGCACGCATCAAGGCCCAGACGGGCGAGAGGTTTGCACCCCGCAAAATCGACATCGACATCCTCTTCTACGACGACGAGGTGATTGATACCCCAAGGCTCCAAATTCCCCACCCTCTGATTCAGGATAGGGACTTTGTGTTGCGCCCATTGAACGAGATTGCTCCCGACAAGATTCATCCCGTGTTGCGCAAAACTATCCACACCCTCTTTGAGGAGATGGAGGCCAAGGAGGCGTAGGTAAATTCAAAATTTAGAATTCAAAATTCAAAATTCAAAATTCATTTTTTGAGCAGAGAGGTTAGTATGCGAAAAGGTGCAGTAAAGAGAAGAAATCAGATTTCAATACTCTCAAATTAAGGATGTTAAAACATATAATCTGGCAAGTGCCAACTATGAAGTAGAAGGACAACTTGCTAAGTATTT
This sequence comes from Tidjanibacter sp., assembly GCA_045659085.1. Lineage (GTDB taxonomy): Bacteria > Bacteroidota > Bacteroidia > Bacteroidales > Rikenellaceae > Tidjanibacter. Next base: position 50,895 of record JAZOWE010000004.1, on the reverse strand, counting down.
GTACTGTAAAAGAAACGAAAAAACACTACAAGATGAACTAAGTTGGCAAATCGGATTCGGAAATCCCCAAAATATTTGGAGTGACATAGCTTCATTATCCAAATATATTAGCATAAGTAATGTCAGTTACACAATTCATGACACTTCTGCTTATTGGGAACAATATAAATACATTGCAGGAATATACAGACAAGAAAATCCAGATTTCTACAAATACTCCACCCCTAAGAATATAAGTGTCACAATACAAAACATTGCAAACTTAGGAATACATTGTAAGTAAACTTATGAAGCGCCTTTGGCTTATTATATTAATGCAATCTTGTTGCTATTGTGCAAAAGCACAAACTAATTTAGACTTATCTTTGGATGCACCTCCAAAGCCCATACGCATTGTGCAATCGGTTTTGGAAATGGATGATTATACTTATGTGTGTGATACTGTGCTAAATTTTTCGGAGGTGCGTTTATACAACATTGACAATATGCCTTGGGAGCAGGATGCTACACTTCTCAGTGGAGATCCGATTCCAAGTAAGTATATAGTAGATCCCAATGGAATGTACACTGTAAAGCCCATATACTCTACCCATTTACAAAAGAAGAGTATTGTGGATAATGCTTTTTCAAAGGAGCAAGCAGAACTTCTTAATGGAGAAGATTTATTTATTTTCCTAAGAGTGTCATCAACTACGGGCAAGGTTACAGATGTATATTTTAAGTTTATGACTTGGGAAAAATATACAGAGATACCTTTGGATGTATTTCGTGAAATGGAATTAAAAATGAAGAATGAACTTCATTTTGAGATAACTGAACTCGGCAAAAGTCTTACTTACAGTGCTTTATTTTGGTCACAATGCCCCGAGGGCAGAGCAGAGGCGTTGCCCGAGGAGGAAACAGACGATTATTTTCATCAATTATTTCTTAATACGGCAAAAAAATACAGCAAGGCAAACAATGTACCATACGATGATAAGCAAATACTAGAACAACACATGCAAGACTTGAAAGATGTAAGTATAAATTGCAATTAATATGAGGAGAATATATATTACGATAATGATATTATTGAGTTGTTGCTGTTTCGTTTTTGCACAGCGAGACTACTCTATGTATCTTAAAAGTGATTACAAAAGCGATACAATCACAATGCAAAATTATGCATACATTTGTGACACTCTCCAAAATTATGAGATTAATCTTTACAATTTGACAAATCATCCTAACAGAGATGCAGTTAGGTACAAAGATGGAAGTCCCAAAGAGCAATATGTGGACATAATTGAACATTCTCGTAGCACTAACTTGTTGCTTCATGGCATTGTTGATGAGGGATTTACACAGGAACAAGTTGAAATGATTGATAATAAACGACTAATCATTCTCATTGATATATCTTCAACGGATGGCAGTATTACAGATGTGTATTTTACATTTTTCAAGGATACATACTATGCACAACTACCGATTGAGGTGTTTCGAGAAATGGAATTGAGATTCAAAAACGAGATAAAATTCAATTTGACCGAAGAGGGAAAGAAGATGACTCACTACTCTATGGCATGGTCACAATGCCCTAAGGGCAGAGCGGAGTCGTTGCCCAAGGAGGAAGCCGAAGAGGATGATAGCGAAACCATAAATACTAACAGAGGAACGATAAATATAAACAAAGGTGCGCCGACCACAAACCGCGGAACAATGACACCCATTGGCGGTTTTGGCAAAGGTACAACCACAAATCCATAATAGAAATACAAAAGAGATTGCGTTACATAGCAAATGGCAAAAGGAGTAAATAATACTTTGATAAAAAGAGTTTGTCAGATTTTGATGGTGGGGTTGTTTGGTAGCAGCCTCTTGTGGCGTTGTGCCAACATAACATCGCCACAGGGTGGTCCCAAGGACTCTCTGCCCCCTATTATTGTGAGCGCTGCACCCAATTTCAACACCACAAACTTTGCGGCAAAGGAGATTTTTATCGGCTTCGACGAGTATGTGCAGATTAAGGATCAGCAGAAGGAGTTTTTCACCTCGCCGCTGATGAAGAAGACTCCCACCATTACCACAAGTGGCAGGGGTATCCGCATCACAATTCTCGACACACTCGAAGAGAATCAGACCTATGCGCTCAACTTCGGCAACTCCATTGTAGACAACAACGAGGGCAACCGACTGAGCGACTTCCGCTATGTGTTCTCGACGGGTGGCGAGATTGACTCGATGGTTATGAGTGGATATACGGTCAGTGCGAACAAGGGCGATAGTGTGAGCTCTTCGCTCATCTTCTTCTACCCTGCCGAGGTGGACTCCATCCCCGAGTACGACTCCATACTGCTCAAATACAAACCCGCAGCGGTGGCAAAGGCTGCCACAAACGGCATCTTCATTGCCCAGAATCTCAAACCCATAGACTATAAGATTTACGCCATTGCGGATAAGAACAACAACTTCACCTATGACCCCGAGACCGATATGGTCGGTTTTCTCGACTCGGTGCACAACCCCCTGAGGGAGCCCGATTTCAGGGTGTGGTACGACACCACCCGCCACTATCTGACGGCCGAGCCACAGCTCTACTTCAAGATGTTTACCGACGGGAGGTTTAAGCGCCAGACACTCTCGGACTCGAAGCGCGATATGCAACACAAGGTAACCCTCTATTTTGGCGCTCCCAACCCCGAGATTTTGGAGTTCTCGATTGACAGCATCAACACCGAAGAGATAATTACCGAGTATGTTACCAAGGGCCGCGATACCATCAACTATTGGCTCAATGTCCCTTCGGAGAGGCTGGGCGACACACTTAAAGGTAGGGTGGTCTATCTGAAACACGACTCCATAAACAACCTTGTGCCCGATACGGCAAAACTTTCGCTCTTCTGGAAATACTTTGAGAGCAAGGAGGAGAAAAAAGCTCGCGAAGAGGAGGAGAAGAAAAAGGAGAAAGCGTTGAGGGATAGTGTAGAATATGTACCCCCTGTGCCCAAAAACCCATTCAAGGTGGATGTGTCGAAGGGCGAGCTCAACCCCGAGAAGACGCTGACCTTCAAGTTTGAGATGCCACTTGTGTCGGTGGATACGGCGGCCATAGACCTCCGCTTGGAGGGTGGTGCTCTCTCGGCAGAGGAGGAGAAGAAGTTGGCAGCAGAGAAACAGAAAGAGGCCAAAAAACGCGGTGTGGAGAGCGTGGTGGAGGATGTTAGCGATTTGCCAACGGTACCCTATGAGTTCTTCCGCGACAGTGTGGATATGAAGATTTGGCACCTGAGGGCTGCGTGGGATGCCAAGCAGAAATATAAACTCACAATCCCTGCTGGCGTGTTCCGCAATGTTGCAGGGCAGTCGAACGATACGCTCAGGAGCGACCACACAACCCTCGACCCCGAGAAGTATGGTACGGTCATCGTCAATGTTGTGGGTAAGACGCCCGAGGCTAAATATGTCCTCTATCTCAACAATGAGAGTGGTAAGGCTATTGACTTCAAGGAGGGTGTGAGCACGGGTAAATACACCTTCAACTATGTCAAACCCGGTAAGGTGCGTGTGAGCGTTCTCGAAGATCCCAATGGTAACGGCAAGTGGGATACGGGCAATCTTATAGAGCGCCGACAGCCGGAGCGCACCGAGCCTTATGTGGACGAAAATGGCGAGGAGATTATGGAGGTTAAGGCGAATTGGGAGGTTGAGATTACGGCCGATATGAATGAGCTGTTCAAACCCATAACCTTTGAGAGCATCAACGAGCAGCTCCGCAAGACCGAGGCTGTAAGGCTTAAAAAGATACTCGAAGATAGGGAGAAACGACGCATAGAGAAGGCCAAACAAGAGCAACAACAGCAGGGCGGTGGCCTGGGAGGCTTCTCGTCGAGTATGGGCTCGATGAAGGGCGCAGTGAACTCCATTGGTGGTATGGGCGGTGCAAACCGTATGAACCAATTTGGTCGTTAGTGTCGGATGATGGCAAAAGAAAATAAGAAGAGAATGAAAAACATAACAAAAATAGTTCTGAGTGCACTTGTGTTGTTGTTGGTGGGCACCTCGGAGTCTTCGGCACAACTGCAATACTTTGGCATCAAAGGCGGCTGGGGCGAGGGCGATGTGAGGCTCTACCCCCATTGGACCTCACCTCCTGTGTGGGGCAAGTGGAGTGGTGGTCTCTATTGGGTTTACTACGGAGGTGGTAAGTCCAACTCCTACCTTGCCGACGACTATACGGGTGGCGTGTGCGTTGAGCTGGAACTGCTGCAACGAGGCTTCCAGTATGCGGCGCTCGATAGGAATACGAAAACCTACACCTATCGCCGAGCAATGAACACCGTTATGCTGCCCATTATGTGGCAACCTCACGCATTGCTGCTCGAAGACCGCCTGAGGCTTTTCCTCAATGCGGGTGTTACACTCTCCTACAATCTCGATTGGGGCTCGAAGGAGTACTACCTCCTGACCGAGACGGGCGAGGTGGTGGATGAGTATGACTACGAGTGGATAGATGTGAGGGACAACCGCTGGGGCTATGGGCTTGTGGTTGGTCTGGGTGGTGGCTGGACTTTCGACAACATTGAGGTTATGTTGGAGGGCAGGTACTACTTCGGCTACTCCGATATTGTGAAACGCAAGACCATCTATCTCGGCACCCAATTCCTGCGCTCACCTATGGACAACATCAACCTGAGCATTGGTGTAGCCTACCGCTGGGGACACTCGGGAAGTTGGGGTTTCAGCCCCGCCAAACGCCGCGCACAACGAGCCGCACAGCAAGAGGTGCTCCCAAGTGGAACGGTGGCAACACTTGGAGGTGGCTCAACGCTCGAAATACAGTAGAAGAACAGAAAATATAAACGGAATATATGGAAAACACATTTGGAGAATCGACGCGCCAGCAGAAGGTGGCACGCCAAATTCAGAAGGATATCAGCGAACTCTTCTTGCGCGATTGCGCCGACATTGTGAAGGGTGTTATTGTGTCGGTAACGGCCGTAAGGGTTAGTCCCGACTTGGAGTATGCACGCATCTATCTGAGCATCTTCCCATTTGCAAAGCACGAGGAGATTATGGCAAAAATCGAGGCCGAGAATTGGAGAATACGCAAATTGTTGGGTGCAAGGATGCGTAACCAGCTGCGCGTTGTGCCCGAGATTAGTTTCTTCCTCGACGACTCGTTGGAGTATATCGAGAACATCGACAACCTCTTGAAGAAATAGTGCGCCCATTGTGTGGCTTGCCATAAGGATGAGGAGTTTACGCACCCGCAAAAAACAGTGAAACGCCTTGCGCTATATATTGCCAGCCGATTTTTGCACTCGGCAAAGTCGCTCTCGGTAATCAACACTACCGCGTGGGTAAGCTCTGTGGCTACGGGTGTGGCTGTGGCGGCAATGGTCATACTGATGTCGGTCTATAACGGCTTCGACGACCTGCTGCACAAGCTCTACGATACCACCGAAGCGGACCTTGTGATTGCCCCTGCGGTGGGTAAGGTTTTCGATGCGGAAAGCCTTCCCAAGAGCGACCTAAGGAGGGTTGAGGGCGTTGGGGCTGTTGCTTTTTTTGTTGAGGAGAGTGTTATGGCGGAGTATCGTGGCAGACAAGCCTTTGCAACCCTCAGGGGGGTGGATGAGGAGTATACCGATGTGGTGGCGGCCAAGGATATGATGTGGTATGGAGAGTGGAAACTGACCTTTGGTGACTATCGCCGTGCGGTGGTTGGTAGGGATATAGACTACCTCTTTGCCGACGGATACTCGGCCAAAAACCCAGCACTCCACGACGCACTAACGATTCATTCGCTCCGCAAGGATAACATTTCGCCCCTGTTGCCAATGTCGGCAATCAAGAGCAGCCGAATACGCCACGCGGGAACGCTCGACGGAGGAGCTTCGACGCTTGCGAACCACATCTTCACTTCGCTCGATTGGGCACAAGGGCTGTTGGGCTCGGAGGGTATGATTTCGGGCGTGGCAGTGAGGGCTGCCGAGGGCGAGAAGTTGGAGAGTGTCAAAAAACGATTGCAGAGTGCTGTTGGCGAGAAGTTTACGGTAAAAACGCGCTACGAACTCGACGAGGCGGTATATAAGGCCACGAGGGTGGAGAAGTGGAGCATCTTTTTCATACTCTTGCTCGTTACGATTATAGCCGCAGCAACGATTATAGGCTCGCTCGTGATGCTCATTACCGAGAAACGAGGCGACATAGCAACCCTCTACTCGGTGGGTGCTCGCAGGGATTTTGTGGCACGAGTGTTTACGCTTGCGGGAGTGATGATTGGAGGCAGAGGTGTTGTGGGAGGTGTTGTGCTGGGAGTAGTGGTTTGTGCCGTGCAGATACTCTTTGGGGTTGTTAAGATGCCCGGCACGACCTTCATTGTGGAGAACTATCCTGTGAGGATTGCTCCGCTGGATATTGTAGGTATTGTGGTGGCGGTGATGGCTGTCACTTGGATTATAACGAATTTTACTATCTCTCGGATGATACCGAGAGGCTCAAAACCGGATGAAACACGCAATAGTTAAGATATTTGTTGTGGTGTGTGGTGTGGTGGCCATGGCGAGTTGCTCGCGTACGACCATCATCCCCGACAAGGACTTGGAGCGCATTACGCGCGAGATGTTCCTTGTGAACGCCTATGCCAATAGCGAGAAGGTCAAGACCGACAGTCTGGATATATATACCCCCATTTTGGAGCGCTATGGATATACACAGGACGACTTTTTCAACACCCTTGCCAACTTCCAAAAACGCAAGAGTGCGCGTCTTGGCGATGTTATTGAGGCAGCTATCGCGTCGCTCGAAAGGCTGGCCGACGGCTATGAACAGAAGTTGCGCGATTTGAAATATATCGACTCGTTGGCTAAGGCTCAGTGCCGCGAGGAGGTCTTTTTTGTGGATAAGATTGTGGCTCGCAAGTTCCGCGATACAACCAAACTGCAACTTACCATTCCCATCCACGATAGCGGAGAGTATATTCTGAGCTACTACTACTATATCGACTCGCTCGACAAGAATACCCGCTTGCAGTCCAACCTCGAAATCTATACCAAGGAGGGTATTCGCACCTATCTCAGCCGTCCCAATCTGACACGCGAGGATACCATTTTCTACTCGACAACCCTCCGCCCCAAAAAGGGCGCCGAGGAGTTGCGCCTGACGCTTGCCGACTACACGCGCCGCGAGGATGCTCCACACATCCGCTTCGACTCCATAAGGGTTATCTACCTACCCTCCTCGGAGGTTGCGTTGGCTCACATGGACTCGGTGCTCAGCTTCCGCCCAATGCTCCTCTTCAACGACTCCATAAGGGTTAGGGGGTACTTTGACGCCAAGCCTCCCCGCGTGGCTCACGACACTCTGTGGCTCCGCATCGACTCGCTCGATATGGCCCGCGCCGAGGGTTTGCGATTTGGTGCCGACTCGCTCGATGGCGAGGGCGAAAAGCTGACCAAAGAGGTCGAGAGGTTGCTTTCGCGTGGCGAGAAGTTGCGCGAGAAGGCAGCAAAGGGCAAATTCCGCAACGACTCGTTGCGACAGGTGGCACACCTGAGGAATGTGGCAGAGGCCGACTCGCTGGCCACCGTTGCCGACTCGCTGAGGGGTGCTGTTGAGGTTTTGAGGGGCGAGGCTTTGGGCTTGCGCACCACCGCCGACTCCATAGACATTGTGCTGTGGGGCGAAGTTACAGCACCTCATAAGAGCGAAAAGCAAGAGAAATAAACCTAAAAACCACTAACATAAGATGTACAAACGCGAAGAGATTTATACGCCCGAAGTGACCGCAGAACTTATGGAGCACTACGAGGCTATATTGCGACTGCTGGGCGAGGACCCCGCCCGTGAAGGACTTGTCAAAACCCCCGAGAGGGTTGCCAAGTGTATGCAGTTTCTCACAAAGGGATATGTTGAGGAGCCTGCCGAGATTTTGCGCTCGGCAATCTTCAAGGAGGACTACCGACAGATGGTCATCGTGAAGGATATTGAGCTCTACTCGCTCTGTGAGCACCATATGTTGCCTTTCTATGGTAAGGCCCATGTTGCCTACATTCCCAATGGTCAGATTGTGGGCTTGTCGAAAATTCCTCGCTGTGTGGAGAGCTTTGCCCGTCGCTTGCAGGTGCAGGAGAGGCTTACGATGGAGATTCGTGACTGTATTCAGGAGACGCTCAACCCTCTGGGTGTGGCCGTAGTTATTGAGGCAGCCCATATGTGTATGCAGATGCGAGGTGTGCAGAAGCAAAACTCCATAACCACCACCTCGGCTTTCAGTGGTGCATTCCTCAATCATCACGAAACTCGTCAGGAGTTCTTGGAGCTAATAGGTGCCAAACTGCATTAGGGAATACCTATTTTATATACAGCGAGAGAGGTGTTGGGACTCCAACACCTCTCTCTGTTTCTTGGGCACTATTGCTTTTTTAGAAATACTTGACCTCTTGGCCAACGATTGCCGAAATCAGGCCGTTTGCAAGCGAGCTTGCGCCAATACGCCACAGTGCGGGTGTGCACCACTCCTTGCCCAAAATCTCCTCAACGATGGTGTAGAATAGTGCAGCCTCCTCTGCCGAACGAATGCCGCCCGCAGCCTTGAAGCCCACCTTGCGGCCTGTTTTTTGGTAGTAGTCGCGGATGGCAGTACACATCACAACAGCAGCCTCGGGAGTTGCTGCAACGGGAATTTTGCCCGTCGAGGTCTTCACGAAGTCGGCACCCGCGAACATCGAAAGGAGTGAAGCCTTGCGGATGAGTTCGGGGGTTTGGAGTGCGCCACTCTCGATGATTACCTTGAAGACGGTATCCTCGCCGGCCTCCTCGCGGAGCATAGCAATCTCGTTGGTCATAGGCTCGTAGTCGCCCTCCAACATCTGACCGACATTGATTACCACATCAATCTCGTCTGCACCATTCTCCACAGCCATCGACACCTCCAACATCTTAACCTCCATAAAGGTCTGCGAAGAGGGGAAGCCTGCGGCCACACTCGTAACGCCAATGTCGGTGCCCTCAACGCCCAAACCTACAACATCCACAAACAAGGGGAAGACGCAGATGGAGGCCACATTGGGAATCTCGGGATAGACGCTCTGGAAATCGACAGCCTTCTTCACAAACCTACCTACCGACTCCACCGAATCCTTCTCGGTGAGGGTTGTGAGGTCGATGGTGCTGTAACAGAGTTTGTAGACATCGGTATTTTGGTTACGAACAGATTTCTCTTTGCAGTCGGCAACAACCTTTGCCACCTCCTCGGCGCTCATCGCGGGAGCGTACTCGGCAAGCATTTTGCTGTATTCCATAGTATTATCTTTTTTGCGTTATTGTTTTCTTGTCGGAAATGTTCTGCAAGATAGTGATTTTTTCTTTACAACCCACAAAACCGATGCCCGAAACCGCATATTTTCGCCTGGGAGTCGTGGCGGGGGTGTGTGTCCGAATTGAAAATTGAAAATTTTGGTGCGGTCGCTTGGTGGCGACCGCTCATTGTTTATTCCCCCTAAGTTTGGGGAGGGTGCCGAAGGCAGGAGAGGTCTGTCCGTCTTGCTACGACTGCCGCAAAGTTGCAGGTATTAAAAAAGACACCCGAGAATTAAGGGGGAGGCGGTTGTGGGCGGTTGGTGGGAGAAAAAAACACTCGCGGGTATCTTTTTTGATACCCGCGAACAAGGAGGGGGGACCGAAGACTGGCGGGTAACAAAATCGCTACCCGTGAACAAAGGGGAGGTAGCTGTTGGAGTGGGCGAAAAACGCGGGTATCTTTTTTAATACCCGCGAACAAGAGGGGCGGGGCGTTGTTGTGGGGATAAGATAAAACTCGCGGGTATCTTTTTTGATACCCGCGACCAAAGTGGTGGAAAGTCCCAACTATTTACTCAAAGTTGTAGCCAACAATATTGTCGGCATACTCGTTCCAGCCATCGGCAGTTTTGTATCGCTCCACCGACTCGGTAGGAACATAGATTGTCGTCAATTCTATACTGTTGCTACTAAATCCTCCCCAATTTCCATTTGGTAGAGCGAAAGGGGGGACTATTGCTTTACAGTAGACGGTCCTAATTTCTTTGCAACTCCAAGAAGAAAAGGCATAATAACCAACACTCAGGAGCGTGGAGGGCAAAGTGATCTCTGTAAGTGAGTCGCACTCGCTAAATGCACAATCCCCAATATACATCACTCCTTCTGTGATATCGATATCGGTGAGTTGCGCACAACAACAGAAAGCAGATGTGTTAATATCGGAGACACTGCCAGGGATGGAAACACTTTTAAGATTATTACACCCAAAGAGCGCATACTCACCTATCGTTGTAACACCCTCAGAAATTGTTATGTGTTCAATGTCATCACATTCATAAAATGTATAGCTACTTATGTGGGTAACTCCATCGGGAGTGGTGTATTCGGTCAATCCTGCGGGAGCGAATGCTTTGAGTCCTCCATCTACAATAAGACATCTTCCATCCTCCGAGGCGAACTTACCTTTGAATTCTGCAAGTTTTGGACAATAAGAGAAAACGCCATCTCCCAAAGAGACAACACCATTACCAATGGTTGCACTTGTGAGATTCTGACAAATATTGAATGCTCCTCTTCCGATAGAAGTAACGCTGTCGGGAATGGTAATGCTCTTAAGACTGAAACAAGCACCGAATGCATATTCTCCAATCTCTGTAACGCTGTCGGGGATAGTAACGCTCGTAAGGCCCCGACATTCACCGAATGCATATTCTCCAATCTTTGTAATGCTGTTGGGAATAGTAATGCTCGTAAGGTTCAAACAAGTATCGAATGCAGCTCTTCCGATAGAAGTAACGCTATTGGGAAGGGTAATGCTCCCAAGGCACAGACATTTGGCGAATGCTTCTTCTCCGATAGAAGTGACGCTGTCTGGAATATCTATCGTACGAAGAACATCACTCCTACAAACATTGATAACCGTTGGGGCACCAGACAAGTATATCTCACCATAGCCATCTACATACTCATAGCCAAGATATTCTACATCCGCACTAAATTCGAAACCGACTTTAATGCTATTCAGATTGTCCGCCACCTCGGGATCGTCGGGGAATAATTCATATACCTCATCCTCTTCATAATAAGTAAAAGGAATGAAGAAATCCTCTCTACTTGGCTTACCAAAATAGGGCATATACTGCGAAAACTCGGGGATGTTGCACTCAATACCAAGGTCCTCGTAGCGAGCTCTGAGGTTATTCTTGATTCTATCATCAAAACGAAGCACGTGCTTACCATCGAGATTAAATTTTTCCACAAGGGTCTCGGAAACTTGTCCATCGTCTGCAAGGTCGTAAGCAAATTTTGAGATGTATTCGGTAAGTTCGCCCACCGAGCGACCATCCTGCAAAATTGCCGAAAGAGCCAACAACAAACCATCACCCTCGCCATTGTTAGCAATGTTCATAGCACCACAGCCAACATTGGGCTGCAAGTCTGCGGGAATTCCGAGCGCCGTGTAGAGTTCTTTCTCTGCCTGATTTTGTGCCTCAGTGACATCTTTCCCATCGTTGGTCACGAGGTTTTTGATGCGGTTGTAGGTGAGGGTTGTAAGAATGTTCACATTTGTCGCCGCACCATCTTCAAGGTCGGCAATGGAGCGAAGGGTGAGCATACTCGAGGAGATTTTGCCTACCACCTCGTCGAAATAGTAACCCGTGGCAATAATATCCGCAAACTTGGAGTTTACGCCGTCCAACTCAAACAAACCTGCATCGTTGGCGGTCTGAGTGGTGAACATCTGACCGATGGGTTTTAGTTGTTTGTTCAGAGGCTGAATGGTGATAGAGGAGCCCTGAATAAATGGACCCTTCTGAATGTTACCATTGATGGAGTAGGATTTATCGAAAATACCATCTCCTCCCAATGATTCACAACCCACCACTGCAAACATTGCAAGCAGCGTGAAAAGAGTAAAAAGTTTCTTCATAGTATTATTATTGTTTGGTTAATTTTGCTAACTAATTGAGCATCAACAAAATACCCCCCCCATAAATTTGGGAGGGGTATCGTATACCCTTATTTTGAACCTCGGTTCATAGTATGTACAACTGCTTTGTTGCCACAAAGATAGGAATCGTTTTGCAAAATACAACCTTTTGTGGTGCAAAAAATCACTTTTCGGTCTCGTGGCACAGCAGTTCGCGGGTGGCGGTAGCAGAGCGAGAAGCCACAAGTCCTATGCCGCCCTCGATGTTGCTGTGCACCTGTACGGGCTCGGTGGCGAAGATGCCGTCGCCCGAGAGCTCTAACGAACGGAAATACTTGTAGAAATTCTCGTCCACTTGGCAGCACTCCACTCTGAATACGGTGTCGGCGGTATAGATGTACTCTTGGTTCATACTCCACTCCATCGAGAGAGGGTAGCTCTCTTTGCCGTCGAGCAGTACATCATCAAAAATTATGTACTCCTCGTAGTCGGAGCCTATAATCTCGCCCAGCAGTCCATCGGCAGCACCCCCACTGAACGCAATGTCGGAGTATGTCGCCCAACGGTACATATAGTGACTGTCGTTGCAGATTCCGCCACGCAACCAATAGTAGTTCTTCTCGCCCTCGCTGTCCGTAAAGGGGCAGCGGAGTGTGCCTTTTGTAAATCCACCATCCTCCACGCTATCAATAGTGGCAGAGAGTGTACCCAATGTCGGCTCCGAGGGTATGGTTGTTGCTCCTCGCGCCTCGCCCTCAAAAAGACCACTCGCCACTCGTATCTCTACATTGTCGCCCGTGGTGCAGGTATGGGTGCTCTCGTAGTAGTGGTGATGTCTGGTTTCGGTGTACTCGTAGTCGCCATATTTGTCGGAGATAACCTCGTCGTAATCGACCTCTTTGAGCCTTTCGGCAAGGGTGCCGTTTACCCACAATTCCACCGAGGCGCCTTTTACCACCGAGTAGTCCTCGTTGTCGAGAATAAAACTACTGCGGCTGACAAAAACCCGTACGGGCTCGCCTGCGGTAACGACCGAGTAGACCACCATCTGGGGCTCCATCTGCTCGCCCCTAAACTCCACATCTGTTTCGCAACCCACAAGCAAGAGTGCCGCCACAAACAGACCAACCGTATATTGCAAAAATCTCTTCATCGTCGTTTAGAATTTATAGGAGTAGGTTAGACTTGGGATAATGGGGAAGATGGTCAGTTTTTTGAACTTTTTGACCGTCTTGACCGTCACGCCACCCATCATATCTTCCGAGTACTCAACATCCTCGCTGGGGTACATCAAAAATGGGTTCATACTATTGTAGGCGTTGTAGACGCTGATGTTCCAAGTGCGCACGCCATACTTTTTCTGTTTGTGGAAGCTGACGCTCAAATCGAGCCTATGGTAGGCATCGTAGCGGTAGTTGTTGCGCGAGGGGATGTAGTCTACTCCGCTCGAAATCCAACTCGACCCTGTGGGGTAGAACTCGGGTGGCAGGGGGTTGTAGGTCTGCAAGGCGAGTGTTGCGCAGTTGCCCGAGTTGTAAACCCAAGTGGCCGAGAGGTCGATGTTGTCCGTCAGGCGGTGCGAAAGGGTGATGCTCACATCGTGGCGGCGGTCGTACTTGGCGGGGAATGGGCGCCCTCCGTTAATCTCTTGCCCCTTGCGGTCGAATTGTCGCATAGCCTTAGCCCAAGTGTAGCCAATCCAACCCGTGGTGCGACCTACGGAGCGTTGCAACAGAAACTCCACACCATAGGACCACCCTTTACCCATAGAAACCTTGTCTTCCCAGCCCGAGGAGGTGGTCAGGAGCGAGGCTCCGTCTTTGTACTCCAAGAGGTTGTCCATTGTCTTGTAGTAACCCTCGACCGAAATATCGAAGAGTCCCGCGATGTCGTAGAACAGACCTGCCGATACCTGCGAGGAGTTCATTGGTTTGATGCGCTCGGTAACGGGCACCCAAAGGTCGCTGGGGAGAGATATGGAGTTGTTGGAGAGCAGGTGGACATATTGTGTCATATAGGCATAGCCCGCCTTAATCGAAAGGTTGTCGGCCAAGAGCAGTCGGGCACTCACGCGGGGCTGCAAGGAGTGATAGAACTCGCCACCCACAGCAAAGCCCGAATAGTTCAGGCCAACATTGGCGTGGAGCCTGTCGCCAACCGAGATTTCGTCCTCCACATAGGCCACCATTTCGTGTGCGCGGATAACCTTGTCGCCGAGCATCTCATCGAAGGTCATGAGAGTGTCGAGTACGGCTCCCGTCTCGGGATCCACCATACTCTCGTTGATTGTCGAACGGGCAACCGTCACATCGGGGTTGAAACGATGATTGACATACGAGGCGCCAAAGCGCACATTGTGCTCCGTGGAGGGCATCCAGCTCATATCCACCTTGGCTGTCACATCACTAATACCCGAATTGGCGCCCAAATACACATCGGCATCCATAGAGCCTCCCGAATCGGCAATGGAGACCTTTGTGCCGGCTCCGAGGTTGTTGCGATAGCGGGTGTAGGTCACCGAGGCATCCATAAACAGGCGTGGCGAGAGCACATGGTTCCATCGTGCCGAAGCAACCATATTGCCCCACTTCCAATCCATTTTGAGCCTTGCCTCTTCGCGCGAGTTGGTGTTCTCAATGAGCCTTTCGCGCACATTGACATAGATTGCGTCGTCGCCCGAGTAGAAGCTCAGATAGAGCCTGTCGCGGTCGGAGAAGATGTGGGTAATTTTGGCATTCAGGTCGTAGAAGTAGTAGCCGCCATAGGCTTGGCCGTCCTCCAACAGGTCGTCCGTAAGCCCCATCATCAGGGGTGTTGTCAGCAGGTCGCTGTATGTTCGGCGATAGGAGATGTTAAAGGCGGTCTTACCCCTCCAAATGGGGCCTTCGAGGTTGATTTTCGAGCTTATGGCGCCCACGCTCACATTCCCGTGGTAGGCATACATATCGCCATCCTTGGTGCGCACATCAATCACAGACGAAAGGCGGCTGCTGAACCTTGCAGGGAAGTTGCCCTTGAAGAGTGTTACGCTCTTTATGGCGTCGGGGTTGAAGGCCGAGAACATTCCCATCATATGGTTTACATTGTAGATGGGCACACCGTCGAGCAACATCAAGTTTTCGTCTTGTCCACCGCCCCTCACATAGACACCTGCCGAGCCCTCCGAGCCAGCCTGAACACCCGGTAGGAGTTGCAGAGATTTGAGCACATCCTGCTCGCCAAAGAGGGTGGGGGTGGATTTGATTTGCGCAATGGGAATCTCAATGGCTCCCATCTGGGCACTCAGCGCTCCACTGTGGCGACGGTCGCCATAGACCACCACCTGCTCAATACCTACGGCGGCTTCGAGCATCAGATTGAGAGTCATATCCTTGGAGAGGTCGAACTCCTTGACCATAGGGGCGTAGCCCACATAGGTTATCTCCAAGCAAACTCTGCCCTCGGGGAGTGTCAGAGAGTAAAAACCATATTCGTTGGTTGCGGTGCCGAGTTCTGAGCCTCTCTCGTAGAGCGTGGCTCCGAGGAGTGTTTCGTGGCTTGCGGAGTCCATCACGGAGCCACTGATTGTGTGGTGGCGCGTTTGGGCTTCCGAGTTGAGCGACAGGGTAGCCAGCAGTAGCGATAGTAGTGGCAAAAATCTCTTCATAGGTGTCGATTGGTTATTGGACAGGGGGGAGGTGTTCCTCTTTTGTATAGATGCACGCCACCTGCCAAATGTTGCACCAAAGTTAAAAATTTTTCTTCTATTAAGGAAATTTCTCCTCCCCAGCCTCTATAAATCCCAACTTGTAGGTATTCGTTTTCTGCAATAAAATCGTAACTTTGTGGCAAAATAAACACCCCTTTTTTAGACAATGAGAAATCCTCAAACCCACAACTCCTATCGTTCGGGCGATGCACTTCGCACACTGATTGACGACAACAACTCTTTGCTGTTTGTAATGAGCCGTTTTGGTATTCCGCTCGGCTTTGGCGACAAGACGGTGGGCGAGATTTGCGCCTCCAAGGGGGTTGATACCGACACTTTTCTTTGTGTCGCCAACTTTGTGAGTGGCAACCTTTGGGATGGAGAGAGTATCTCGCTGGCAAGCCTTATGGAGTATTTGCGCAGGGCCCACATCTGGTTCTTGGAGTTCAACCTGCCTGCCATTAGGCGCAAACTCATCGAGGCGATAGATTGCTCAGGGAAGGATGAAGTGGCGCTGCTCATTCTGCGTTTCTACGACGATTTTGTGGCGGAGGTAAGAAATCATATGGAGTACGAAAACTCCACAGTTTTTGCCTATGTCGATGGGCTTATGGGTGGTTTCCTCAACCGCGAATACACCATCGAAACCTTCGAGGCAAAGCATACCGACCGCGACTCGCGCCTTGCCGACAAACTCGCCGACCTTAAAAATGTCATCATCCGCTACTACCCACAGGGCGATGGTGGCGAGGCTCTTCACTCGGTACTCTTCGACATTATGAATTGCGAGAATGACCTTGTGCAGCACTGTGCTGTGGAGGATGAGATTTTCATTCCTGCTGCCAAGCGCACCGAGTCAGCCGTGAGGGATAACGGGGCAAACTATGACGACAAGGAGGCGGTAGCGATAGATAACAACCCTTCCGAACAACTCTCGATAAGGGAGAAGGAGATTATTGCCTGCGTGGCAAAGGGTATGACGAGCAAAGAGATAGCCGACAAATTATGCCTCTCGGTACATACGGTCACTACCCACCGCCGCAACATCACCGGCAAACTCCAAATCCACACCCCCGCAGGCCTTACCATCTACGCCATCGTGAACAAACTCGTCAGCCTCGATGAGATAAAACTGCAATAGTCTGCCCGCAGATAAAAACAGCGAGGGCTGCAACTTTTTGTCGGTTGCAGCCCTCGGCTTTTATTATGTCATTCCTGTACTAATTTTCCGGGAATGTTGGTTTATATATTACTGCAAAGGGGACACTTTGAAGTTTTTCCTTTTCCGTATTACAGATAACCATCGGGAATACCGATATGCTACTCTCTTCACCCCCTGCGTCGTTTAGCACATCATTCAATAGATTTAAGAATTGCGAGGTGTTAAAGAACGAGAAACGCCATTTATCCTGCATAGACACCTTTGTTCCCGTCCAATATTGATAATTAAGAAGTACGGGATAGCCCAAATAGCACACATTACCCTTCAAATAGTTTTGTTTTAATTGTGTGGAAAGGGCATTGTCGGTTGGATTGATGGGAATGTTTCTAAATGTTACAGCAAATTGCTCTGTTGGAGTGCCAATCTCATAAGTGTCGTCACTTTTCACAAAATAGGTATTCTGATAACTATCCACCACAACATAACGATAATTCACATCAAATGGTGCTCGCAAGTTGATAGTGGTACTTTTAATTTCTCCTTTATTGCCATCGGAGTCTACTAATCTTACACAAACGGAAACGACTTCGTCTTGTTTGGGCAAATATGTGAATGTATTACTCAATGTTGTCTTGGTAGTCATATTCCCATCTCCATCTATCATTGACCACTCGTATCTAAGAGAGCCGTCTGCAATCATGCTATTATATAGTTCAAGTAGTGATTGATCGTTAGATGTAAACTGTGAGGTAAATTTGTAACCTAAATTATTTTCATATTCAGCACCAATAATGATATTGGGAAAATTGACGACAACTTTTTTCCTAACGCCATATAATACACCTTGTCCTCCCTCTGATTTTGCAATTATATCGATTTCACCATTACCCCACGCAGTTAAAACTCCCGTATTCTCATCTATTTGTGCTATTGCTGGATTCGATGTAGACCATTTGATTGTTGCACCACCATTCGGAATAGAGCAAGTGTACACACTACCATGACGAGCGATGGCATCGCCTTCAATTTCCATATTTGAATGGTTTAGAATCCATTCAAACATATCTTTCGTATTATATGTGTGACTCTCCGCTTTTTTGGTTAAATAAATCCCATCAAAAGGCGTATCTATCTGATATAAATTGTTTCTACTATGAAAATCAACAAGGTAGTCTGAATGTAGAACATCGTCTCCCGACTTGTAACACAATGCACTCGCAGTTGGGATAAATCCGATTCTATCGGTTAAACCTATTCTACATTGAGCATCTATAAAGATATTATCGGGGGTATTAAATATATTATCATAAACGGAAGAACTAATGTTGTAAGAGGAGGCGTAATAATCATCTGCATAATTGGTAATGTTGGAATCTTCGTCCGCTTGCTTATTAAAGAGGGTGTAACTCACTGGTAATAGCCATAGATATTTTTTCTCGTATGTAACCACGATTTTTGATAAGATCCCACTTGTATTACTCTTGCTAAGTGGGTTAACTTCTGCATGCCAATCTATTCTCGAAGAGCCCCATATTGTGAGGAGGTCTGTAATAAATGGCAAATTGAGTAATGCTACTGAGGCGGCGGTTCCGTATCCATTAATGTAGGATAGTATAGGTAATAAAATTTCTGTTAGGGCTTTTGTTTTTGCGTAACCATCAACAAGTAAATAGTGCTTATTATCTATTCTGTTGTCTATAATTTCCCCACCATTGGCTATTGCTAAGTTATGGATGCCAACCCCTGCATCTCCTCGTGGAAAGCCCTTGTCTCTTAGCTCGGCTTGCCATTCGTCATAAGTATCATTATTAAGAGTTACACTTGTATTAACATAATTCATTAACATCTGCTTGACCGACTGTGCGTGCATTATATTATATAGGGCTCGCTTTGTGTCATCGAGTAAACCAAAAGTCGCACCATCAATTACATGAGGTATATTTGTGTTATATAATAGATTTATCGCTTGTGGTATGAAATAAAGGATACCCAAAGGAATATTCGCCCCTAAGTGCGGTGAGTCAAAGGAAACATAAGTTGTGACCTCGTGAGGTGCATTTTTACTCTCCATATCACATAATGTGTAACGAGATATAAGTCCGCCCATACTATGTCCCATTAATATGTTTTTTTCTTGGCTTCCGTTGTCGTGTTTTGCTTTATTGATATCGTTCAGAATTATCTCCAATAAAGCAGCGTTGGCGCGAATATCTGCCAAAGAGTTATCCCAGTTTACATATATTAAATCATAACCTTTTCCTTTGATTTCTTTCTCCCATATATTATAACCAATCATATCTAGATCTGTCATGCCATATTGTTCTATGGGATCAAAAAACGACTCTACTAATACAGTGTCCATAAAGGGACCTGGATCAAAACCTTCAACGAATATAAAAGGTTTTTTGACAAGATTGCTGTTGTCAGCAGAACTTAAAAGGAGGGTGGCAGATACGGTCACATCATTGTAGAGAGTATCTATTGTTTTGTATTCTATAAAGGGAATTTCTTGACCATTAACTTGGTTTACTATTGAAGGTTCAACCAATATCTTCGTGTGGGCAAGCAATGAACCTTGATCTTTTGTCAAAACTCTTACAATTAACTCTTTCTCTCCAGCAGAATCATACTGTATACTGATGGGGTGGTTTGCAGTTATAATTCTCCACCCCAAACCGTCAGAGGCATTGATTCGTATATAGTTTATATTAGTTATGTCGTTGGAAAAAATAAATTCACTTGGCAATTCTAACGAAAAAGTCTCTCCACACCGAACGACATGCCTATTGGAAGAGAATGCCAATAAACTGACCTCTTCGTACGGATTGATCCATGTATCACCTTCATACTTATCGAACACTTTGCCCGTAGTTGCATTATATCCGATCAATCCATCAGTCAATGCATTTGCTTTTATACGATTGTATTTATATAGGGCAAGCGACATCTTGATTGAAGAGTCTTCGTTTGTGGTTGTAAAAGACTCCATAATATCATCTACTTTTCTGAATGGTTTGGATATGGATACACTTGCAGAACGAATGCTTCGCAATATATTTTCGTAATCTACAAGTGATATGTAGTTACTATCCGTGAGAGTTAGACCGTCGTAGTTAGATAATTCTACCAAGTCAATAGCATAGTCTAATAGCAATTGAGTGGGTACTTTTGACTTATTTACACCCTCAAACATTGAGTTAAGGCTACTCCTTATCGTGATATTTTCATCAATATTTTGAGCGTTTACAAAAGAAACACCAAACACTATTGATAAAACAAATGTTAACGCCCCTTTTATGAAGTTATTTTTATTATCCATATACCTATATGTTAATCTATTACAGAATCATACATATTATGATTTGGATAGTGGAAAGGAGCATTTCTAAATACGCCATTTTTCACTAATATGCAATCATTGGGATTGTCTTTGTTTGTTAGTGTCATCTCGAACTCACCGTCAAAATCTGAATGACATATCATGTCGCTAGCGTTGTGTGAAGTTATGCGTATCCACCCATCTACATTGTATTGAAATGAATTGGCAACTAGTTCGAAGTGCTCTCCTCTATACACATGTACTCTAGAGTGCATAAATTCATCGTCTAAGGTATTAAAATGATATGTTTGACCGATTCCCCATGGTTGATACCCTGCTATTTCGATGCAGATACGGATTTCCGTATCATCGTATAAAGAAGAGGAACAACACTCAACATAAAACCCCAACATATATTGATACTTTTCAATCGTATCTATTTTACCATTATTATCAATGTATTCCTGTTTGACAAACCGTTTTGTAAAATTCTCGGATTCTCCTTGCCTATATAACGAATCACGATAGAATAACTCATTATCAAGTCCCAACCCCTTGCTAGTAACACGCATAGATATTGGCTCTGAACGCCAACCTTCAAAAATGGGCTTAAAAGGATTGATAAAACCCCACTCACACGAAGTCATAGTAACCATCAGCACCGCGATAGCTACTATTTGTAATTTATTGGTTTTTACACTCGTCATTTTACTCTTGTATGTCGGTCTCGGAGGGTTGCTGCAACGCTGCGTTATAGGCGTTTACAACCTCAACATACTTATTATAAACCTCTTCACTAACACCGAGAAATAGTGCGTCTTCTTTTTTGATGGCAAGAACATATTGCCCATTTTTGTGGATAATTCGACTCATCATAAGGTGGTCAACATCGGATTGTTGTTTGCTTCTGACGGTCAAACTATCCTCCTCTATGGGGATGGTCCCTCGTGTTGTTAAAGCTTCAAGAGTTAGTCCTTGCGATGGTTGATTGACGATTATTTTGCCATCGAGAGTATTTTCCACACACGATAGAAGGGATGTGGAAAATACAACGACCAATAATTTGCAAAAAGTCAACCTTTTCATAAAGAGTAAAGTTTTTAGGCACATAAAGATACAAAAAAATTTTTATACGCAGACTTTTATGCGTAAAAATCATACAATACCTCCTTTTCTGCATACAAAAAGCCCCTTTGTAATCAGGCAGTGATTGCAAAGGGGTGTATGAAAGTAAACCAAACTCTATCGGTGGCGTTTTATGCCCCCATAGAAAGGTTTGTCACTACGGGTTGAGGTGGATTTTGTGGTGCGGG
The DNA here is from genome assembly GCA_045659085.1 of Tidjanibacter sp. Lineage (GTDB taxonomy): Bacteria > Bacteroidota > Bacteroidia > Bacteroidales > Rikenellaceae > Tidjanibacter. The sequence continues at coordinate 29,478 of JAZOWE010000004.1, read as the reverse complement.
GTTTTGTCTTGGGTGCACCATCGAGGCGGTTTGACATCTGCCACAGTTCGCCCTTGGTGTCGTAGGAGCCAACCATCTCAAAATCGAGTTGTTTGAGCCTCAGGTCGGCGTTCTTAACCCTCACGCGCACCCTATCACCAAGCGTAAATTTCCTGCCCGAGCGAGTGCCCACAGCGGCATACTCCTCCTCGTCGAAGGCGTAGAACTCGTCGGTGAGGTCGCGCAGGGCAACCATACCCTCAATGTGGGTGTCCTCCAACTCCACATACAGTCCCCACTCGGTAACGCCACTAATGGAGCCGTCGAACTCCTCGCCCACGCGCTCGCGCATAAACTCCACCATCTTATACTTAACCGATGCGCGCTCGGCCTCGGCAGCTCTCGACTCCTGTTCGCTCGAATGTTCGCACAACTCCTCAACAACCTCCGCGTCGACCGAGCTGCCACCCTCCAAGTAGTGGGCCAAGAGGCGGTGGAGCATCATATCGGGATAGCGACGAATGGGCGAAGTGAAGTGAGAATAGTATGGGAACGCCAAGCCGTAGTGTCCCTTGTTTTCGGTCGAATAATATGCCTTCTGCATTGTGCGCACCGCCAAAATCGACACCACATTCTCCTCGCTCTTGCCCTTAACCTCGCTAAGGAGCGAGTTCATCTGCTGAGCCACAGCCTTACCCCTGCGGGCGTCGAAGTAGTAGCCAAAGCGGAGGATGAAGTTGGCAAAGCGTGCGAGTTTGTCCTCGTCGGGCTTCTCGTGCACACGGTAGACATAGGTTTTGGCTTTGCCATTCTTGCCCTTCTTGGAGCCTATGAACTCCGAAACGGAACGGTTGGCGAGCAACATAAACTCCTCAATCAGCTGGTTGGCCTCCTTTTGCACCTTGAAATAGACTCCCAGAGGTTTACCCTCCTTGTCGAGGTGGAATTTGGCCTCCTCGCGGTCGAAAGCGATGGCACCATCCTCAAATCTGCGGGCACGCATCTTGCGTGCAAGGGCGTTGAGGGCCACAATCTCCTCGCGGTAGTCGCCATCCTCACCCTCAATTATGCGCTGTGCCTCCTCGTAGGTAAATCGGCGGTTGGAGAGAATCACTGTGCGACCAAACCAACTACCCACCACACGAGCCTCGCTATCCATCTCGAAGATTGCCGAGAAGCAGAGTTTCTCCTCGTTGGGGCGGAGCGAACAGAGCTCGTTGGAGAGTCTTTCGGGGAGCATCGGTATTGTCCTATCGACCAAATAGACACTCGTAGCCCTCTCGCGAGCCTCCTGCTCCACAAGCGAGCCCTCGCGGACATAGTGTGTAACATCGGCAATGTGAACTCCCACTTCTGTGTTGCCGTTTTCGAGCACTCGGAACGAAAGCGCATCGTCGAAATCCTTGGCGTCGGCGGGGTCTATGGTAAAGGTCACCACATCGCGCATATCGCGGCGTGCGGCGCGTTCCTTGGCGGTTATCGTGTCGGAAATCTGCTCGGCCTCCTGCTCCACCTCTTTGGGGAAGTTGTATGGGAGGTTGAACTCCGCGAGTATGGCGTGCATCTCGGCGGTGTTGTCGCCCTCCTTACCCAGAATGGATACTACGCGGCCAATGGGGCACTTGCTCTCGGGCTCCCACTCCACAATGCGCACCACAACCTTGTCGCCGTCGGAGAGCTTGTCCACACCTTTGTCGATGAAAATATCGACAGGCATATTTTTGCTCGCCACCCTCACAAAGGCGTGTGAACGGGTTTTTTCTATGGTGCCCACATAGTTGCGTTCGGCTCTTTCGACCACCTCCACAATTTGTCCTTCGGGGTCGCCCGACGAGCGTCGGCGAGTGATTGCCACCCTTACACGGTCGCCATCGAGTGCGCGCGATGTGTTGCGACGGTCAACGAAAATATCCTTATCTACCCCCTCTACCACAACATACATACTGCCCGAGGCGAGCATCTGTGCCACGCCCTCAACGGTGGGCAGAGCGCGCGCCGCAAGACGGAATGTGGATGCAGAGGTTGCCTCCACGACACCCTCCTCAACCATCTGGTAGACAATAGCTTTTGTTTGATAACGCCCCTCTCTGTCGGCGCCTCCGCTCTGGGCGGCGAGGGTTTTGAGCGCGAATTTGCGCTGTGGGAATGAGCGGAATAGTTGCATAATTACGGCTGCGCGGTCACCTCTTTGCGAGCCTTTGGCAGCACCCCTTGTGCTGCGCTTCTTGTCTTTCTTTGACATATTTCACCTTATTATTACGGTGCAAAGGTACAAAATTCCTCGCCCCGAGCGCCTCGGATGGTCAAAATTAACGATTTGGTAAATGAGTGGCGGGCAAAAAGTGAATAAAAAACAAAAAAAGTTGTCCGAAAATTTTGTTTTAAGAAAAAATAACTATCTTTGCAGTCCGAAAGCGGACAATAATTCCCCAGTGCTGCTTTCGGAATAGTTCGGGGTGTAGCTCAGCCCGGTTAGAGTACACGTCTGGGGGGCGTGGTGTCGCTAGTTCGAATCTAGTCACCCCGACTAAACAAAGCAAAAGCCTTCAATCGCAAGATTGGAGGCTTTTGTATTACAAAGCCCTCTCGTGCTTGCACGAAAGAGGGCTTTGTAATACAAAAGTTCCTTGCTTTGCAAGGGTTGGCTTTTGCTTTGTTTGGGAGCCCCCTACGATCACCGAGCGAAGGGCCACCTTGCGTGGCTCATAGCGAGGTAATCTAGCCCCCTTGCGCCCTCTCGTGCTTGCACGAAAGAGGGCTTTGTAATACAAAAGTTCCTTGCTTTGCAAGGGATGGCTTTTGCTTTTAGCGAACCTCATCCCAAATTACACATAATAAACATTCTCTTCAATGTTGATTTTTGGGAAAGTTTGGCGGAAATTTGTAGTGTGATAGATTACAATACCCCCAAGAGTGTTGCTATTTCGGGAAACATTTCATAAATTTGTGGCGAGTATTCCTTGGAATGCTCAATACATATTTGTTTGATGAAAGTGTTTCGCTTTTATCCTGTACTGGAAATCTGGTAAATTTACAAGGACAGGGATAGGCAATACAAACACTCATCACTTGCGTAGCTATATCCATCAGAGATATACTGCCCAAGTGTGGGGTATTGTTTATTTATGTCCACGGCTTACCAGAGCCCCCAGTACGAATAAACGGACAACTCCACACTTTTTTTGTTATACTACTAATCCATCACAATCGGAGTTGGGGTGATACTATTACTTTTATGCCTATGGAAACATTTGTCGTTGGAGATGTAGTTAGACTAAAATCAGGGGGACCACAAATGGTTGTTAGTGAAGTGTTTTGTACCACACATCCAGACACAGAAGAATGCGGTGTTATTATTTCTTGTCGTTGGTTTGATGCCGAGCATAAGCCACAACTAATTGAACTTGATTCAAGAGAGATAATAAAAGATTGTTAATGTTTAATAAAATGTTAGTATGATAAAAAAGCTATTAAGATATCTCTTTACAAAAATTAAGAATTATTTAAAAGAAAGTGAGAGTACTATTGATGTGAAGAAAACAAATACTTCTCCTAAACGACACATGATTGATCCGGAAACAGAAGATGGAGATGCTTTGTTCTGTACCATACAGTATAAACTTGGTGATGAGTGGGAGGGTTTTGTTGATGCGAGTGTGTATAGAGAACCGACATACTTAGAGGCTACTGCAATTGTAGAACAACACATCGATATCAATTTGAGAAAACTGTACCCTGGCGAATTGAGGGTTACGGAAATAATATGTTCAAATCCTAATAATTGGCTAATCAATAATGATGAGGAGTAAACCGAAAATCCTTTAAAGAGTAGGTATAAATCTAAAAACAGTCTTATTATGGCAAGAGTTAAAGTATGTATGGATTACGATTATCCAGGTTCACACGGTACCGCATGGTTTCATGCAGACGAAGATGAGATAGAGTTATTAAGGCGAAGTCGAGAAGCACGCATCGCTCTGATTGAAAAATGGAAACCAGAGTTAAAGGGGAGATTGCGAGGTGCTAATTTTGTGAAATATGAAAAACTATAATGTTCAATAGGACAACGCTCAACTAGTAAATTCCACCCCACTAACCGCGGAAGTTGGTGGGGCTTTTTGTTCGGTGTGCCCTCATTGGCAGTTCTCCCTAAACCGCTCGGGTGTGCAACCGAACTCCTTCTTGAAACTGCGAATAAAATGCGATGGTGTGGCAAAGTTGCACTCGTAGCAGATTTGTTTTACGAGCAGGTCGGTGGTTGTGAGCAAGTCGGCAGCGCGGGTAAGGCGTTGTTTGAGTTGCCATTTGTGTGGCGACAGACCATAATACTCGGCAAACTTGCGCTTAAATGCGGTCTGGCTCATTGCACACCATTCCGCCATCTCGGCAATAGTAATCTTGGAGTGGGCAAACTCCGCCTCAAAATCTTTGAATGGTTTTGGGATAAGGTTGTATTGAACAAAACTCGAATCGCAGTAATCATACAAAGGAACAATTCGTACAACCTTATAGGTTCCTGTCAGCTGGGTTGAGGTTAGTCTTTTCATCGTTTGGGCATTATTTTTGAACTTTTGTCGTTATCTAAATAATGCGCCGACATTGACACGAAACAACTCTAAGGTAGTTCCGGTACCCGCACAACGATTCGGTCAAGTCGGCGCATAGCGCTACTCGACCACCGTCCGTTGTGCTATTTTAATAGGAACTTTTTAGAGTCTACGATAGTCAAAATTGCAAGTTGGCTTGCAAATATGTATCACAAAATTAGGCAATCTTTTTCCTAATAGCAAGATAATTTGCCAACTTTTAATACTCTATTTTGTCTTTTATATCTATATTGTTTGCATCATCCACATTGCAAAAAGTTTATCAGTAACAGAGTAAACTTTGTTGATTTGGGTGATAATATCCTTCTCCAATAGTTTCTTGGCTGCCGCCTGTACAGAACTTGCTGATTGAAGCGAGTGGCGTTTGATAAACTGTGCAGAAGTGATTTGTGTCGCCTCGCCATCTTTTGCAATAGCGTAAAGCAACGCCTTCTGTTTTTCGGGAATATTGGATAGTATCTCTCGGAAAATAGTATCGTTCGAAGCCACCATATTGTCAATAGCGCTCTCTATAATCTCTTTGGTACATTCCTCTCCTTTGTCGGTATCTGCAAAAGACTCGTTAAAGGTGCGCTGAATGTAATATGTGTGTCCCTTGAAGAGTTTGTATACCCATTTCACATTCTCTGCAGAAATGGATTTACCACGCTTTTCAAAGTGCTCCATAACAAATGGAATATAAATTTCAGGAGCGATTGCTTTGAGCTCCAAAATATCGGCACTATTATAGAAAGGTCGAGCTGCGGAGGTAAACATCTCCTGCATCATATGACGCTCACTACCCGCAAATATGAAATTGCTATTGCGAAGTTTTTGGATGTGAGTACGCAACAATGCCTCTATATTCTTTTCGGGATACTTTGCAATCTGCTGAAACTCATCGATAGCAACAATGCAGGGTTTGTCGGCATTTGCCAAATACTGAAAAATCTCATCAAGGGTATATTCTGGCTGCTCAATATCACCCAATTCAACATTGAATGTGGGCATGTTGGTTATGGGATCAAAACCAAACTTACCACTAATTGACTTGATTGTTTGAATGAATAATGTTGCCATTTTACGGTTACGAGGCAGGAGGGTATCGTATATTGCACGACCGAGCAGATGTGTAAATTCTCTCAAACTTGACGTATGGAGAATGTCAATGAAGAATGTGTAATATTCGTTAGCAATCTCTGGTTTGTCATAGCAAAACTGAATCAATCCCGTCTTGCCCATACGGCGAGGCGAAATGATAACGAGGTTATTGCCATTTGTAATAGATTTAATGAGTCGTGCAGATTCGTTGACCCTATCACAAAAATACTCAGGCTCAATTTTGCCCGTAACAATAAAAGGATTATTAATTCTTGCCATAACGAGTTCGTTTTGTTTCCGCAAATATAATTATTCGTTTTGAATAATGCAATTTGCATTATATAAATTGTGGTAAAAAATGTTATTGTAAAATTATAATTGATAAAAAGAAAGTAATAATAAACATATAGCTGGGAACAGTTTCATATATATGTTTAATAACCAATGTAATAAGCAAAGTTTTATATGCACGATAAATCACACGAAATTTTTCATTGCTTCTGTAATTTGGCTGTTATTGAAACTATTGAGGTTGGGAGATTTTATGAGTGTCGAGCCACCTTGCCCCCTCTCGTGCTTGCACGAAAGAGGTGAATATAAATACAACAATTGGGGGGGGGTGTAATTGCGGGGGAATAACATAGGGGTGGCGTGTGCCACCCCTATGTTATTAATCCACCCCTATTATCTTTCTTCGTGGGGGATATTTCAGAAGTTACTTAATGGCCTCTCTCAGATTCTCAACCCTCTGGTGGGGTACGAGCTCGATGTTGCGGATGGTGCTAAATCGCTCGGGCGAGAAGGTAAATGTGAAAGTTTGCGAGAACTCCACGGGCGAGTGTGTGGGGCGCATAAAGGTATAGCCCTCATAGCGCATTCTCACCGGCCCATTATTGTGCAGTCTGCCGTCAAAGCGTTCCACCACATCCAACACACACCTATCGTCTTTTTCAAATGGATAGACCTTTTCGCCATCGGTATAATCTATCACGATATCGCAGTGCATCTCGCCAAACATCCAATAGAGGTAGTTTTTAACCACATCGAGGCTCTCTTGGTTGATGAACTTGTAGAATGTGATGCGGCGATAGGGGGTGAGGGCATTTGCCTCCTCCACCAACACAAAGACAAAAGGTGTGTAGCTGCGCTGGAAGAAGTCGAACACATCACACTCTTGACTTATACGATGATAGTTCAGGCGGCTAATGTCCTGAGTTGTAAGGTGTTTATTGTACTTATTGTAGAGCAGCAGAGTGGTAGCATAATTCTCGTTGGTGCCAATAAAGCGGGCCGTAAAGTCGCCGCTTCCACAACTCCTATATGCACTACTTGGGGTAAGCATACTACGCTGTCGGGGAGCATCGAACTCGCAGATGTCCAACAGGTGGGTTTTGAACTTGGTGCGTCCCTTGCGATTGACACCGTTGGGATATTTGAGGGTGTAGCGCATAGCCTCGGGCAGTCCCTCTTGGAGGTGGATTGTGGGCATCAGATAGGTCAAGGGTGCTACCTCATAGCTAAGCTCGGCCAACACAGCCTTGAAATAGTCAAACTCCGCCTCGTAGTTGGCATTCTCGGTAGCGACAATCCCAACTTCAACCTTATATTTATCGCCCTGACGCAGGGGCTCGCCGAGGCGCAGTTCGTAGTTGTAGACATTGCTACTGCGTCGCTCGATAGCCTCGGGACCAAAGAACTTGTTGACCATTGCCAACTCGTCTTGTTTGAGCCTGTCCCACTCGTTATATTTGGCAAAAATGCCTCCTGCATTATACTCCACCTTCACACCCTGTGTTGCGAGAGTCTCAATCAGTTGGCTGCGGGTAACAATAGCCACAATGGTAACCTCAAAGCCGTCGGTGGCGTTACCCTTTGCCGAAATAGCCTTGTGGGCCTTAACAAAGCCGTGGCTAAGGCTGAGTATTTCATCGGTAACAATCTCGTCATTGACTATCGTTGTAGAGCTACTCACCACCGAGCCTACGGCTTCGCTCACGGCGTTGCGCAGAGCATCTTGCTCGGCCTCCTCGTGAGTCATACCATAGCCTGTGGTGATAATTTTATTCTCGCCCTCGCCTGCAACAAGGGTTTCAATTGCAACTGCCTCGTCTTCGCCACGCTGTGCCGAGAGCGAAAGGGTGCCCAACAAGAGGGCGACCACAAGTGTTAGAGTTATTCGTTTCATTGTACAATAATTTCTTCCGGTTTGGATACTAAAACACCATCTATTATACCTTTGCTCCAACTGTCCATTTTGACATAGGAGCTAATGAATTGTGCGAGTTCCACTATGCGGGGATAGCCAATGGCTTCGAGCGACGCCACAAGGTTGCCGACCAAAAATCTCGTGTCGGGGTCTATCATAAAGCCGAGAATGAGGTAGGGGATACCCTTGGTGGGTTCGCCCGTATAGCGATAGACTGCGCCCATAAGGTTGAGTGCGCTCTTGCTGACACCCTCGTTACTAATCGACTCGCCCAGCAGTCGCAGAGCCTCGTCGGTGTTGGATGCCGCATAGGCAGCCTCGGCCTCGGCATAGAGCGCTCCCGAGCCACCAAGCCTCACACCATAGGGGCTGATTGCTCCGGGGAAGGCAGCAATAGCCTCGCTGATGGTTGGGTACTCTGCGGGCAGCGGCGAGGTGCAATTTTGGGCCGCAAAGAGGAGCATATCCTCCCACACCGTTCCGTCGTTGTGGAGCGAGTGTTTCCAGCTTTGATAGTGGCGCTCCTTGTCGGCAGGGGCCGCCGAGGTGACCATGTCAACCCACGCAAACTGGCTGTGGGGCGGTGTCTGGTCGAGCGAAATCTGCATCTCGGCACCACTCAGTTCTGCCACAAACAGAGGGTCTAAATCGGTGTAGAGCGAGTTGTCCAACCTCTCAAAGCCCCCTTTTTTCTGCAACGACCTCACGGCCGGGCTCACAAGGGCTCTGCCCGAGAGGTAGTCGTGCATCATACGCAGATAGTCCGCCGAGCCGCACTCTTTGAGCGAGTAGAGGGTTGAGGCCGCATAGGAGTCCTTTTGTGCGTCGTAGTTGTTGCGCACAATACCCACAATATCAACATCTATGGGGAAGTCCGCCTCGGTAATCACAAATTCGCTCTTGCGACAGCGGAATACGGCACCCTCGGAGTTCTCCTCGCGCCTTACGGCATAGACATCGGCTTCGTAGTGGTAGCCAATCTCGTCCGTAAAAATCTGAAAGAGGTTATCCACCGACTCCTCGTCGAGAGCCATACGCTCACACCACGCAAGGTAGAGCTGGTAGGCACCCATAAGGTCAATAGCCTCCATTCGTCGTCTGCGGTCTTCGATATTGCGGTTGCGCGAGCTCTCGCCAGAAGAGCTACGCAGGTAGGTGACAACATACTCGTCGCCACTCTCGCCCACCCGATAGTAACTCGTGCCCTTCGTATAACTAAGTTGTCCCATAGTGAGTGTGGGACAACTTAGTAGGGCCATGATGGGCAGTATTATGTGCCCGATTTTCATAGCGTATGGTGCTTAATTAAAGGTCTTCGTCGTCACCAACAATGGTGTAGTTGCTCTTCTGTGTCTGCTGACGAGCAGGAGCAGCCTGAGTGTTGGAGTTGCTCTTCTTAGCCTCGCTCTGTGTGGGGTTGAACTGCTCCGAGAGAGCGGCAGCCTGTGCAGCGTTCGAGGGAGTCCAAGCCACAACATAGCCTGCAATCTGATGACCCGACACGGGGTGTTTGCCCTGCCACTGACGCACCTGCTCGGTTGCGATATTCAGGGTGCTCTCCTTTGCCTTAACAGCCTGCTCCCACTTCTGCTGCGAGAAGTATGCGTTGGTGCCGTCGGCATACTCGCGGAGTTTCTCGGTATTCGACATACTCTCGGTGGCAACCAAATCCTCGGCAACAAAGTTCTTGATGTTGTTCACAGCAGCCAAGCGAGCCTGCGAGTATGCACGGCTGAAAGCGGCGCTCTGACGCGAGCCACTCTCGCGTACCTCCTGCTGACCAAAGCCATAGACAACCATCTCGCCCTTCTCGTTGTAGGTGATCCACACACCCATCCTCTGCACGAGTTCCTCGGGCGACATATTCATAATCTGCTGACGACTGGGTTTAACCTTCGCAGCGGGGATATTGTCAACCTTACCGTTGCGGATAGCCGAGGCGAGGCTCTGGAACTCGGGCGAGTATTTCATACACACTGCCACCTGATAGTCATCCTTACCTGCATCGCCCTCAACAATACGAACCACGGCGCAACCTTTTACCATACCACTCACGAGCGAGCGTACGGTTTCGTTGTAGTTCTGCTCATAGACAGCTTTTTTCTTGCTCTGATTCATCTTTGCAATCTCTGCCTCCGACACACCCACAGCGGCCAATGCTTTGTCGAGCGATTTGTCGGCCAGAGTGCCAAGTTTTTGCAACAGCGAGGCTTTTTGTACTGCGTCGGGGTCCTCTCCCTCAACGATATCTTCGAGCATCTGGAAACCACGGCCCGAGGTAATCTGCTCACCGGCCATACGCAAAAGACTCATCTTTGCACTAAGCTCAGCAATGGAGTATGCCACATTACGCGAATTGATAAAACCACTCATATTGCTGGGGCGTGCGGTGGTAGCAGCAGCCACAACATAGATAGAGCCGTCGTCGTTGATAACACCCAAGCCTTTGCCCTGTTTTGCGAGCGAGTTGGTCATACTCTCAATGAGGACATTCTCGGGGAACGACATAATATCAACCTCAACATTCTGAGTCTCCTGCACTGCGGAGGTCGCAGCCAAGTCTGCCGGATCTTGCGCCATAACCATAGTGGTACCAATGGCGGCAGCAATCAAAAGAAACAATTTTTTCATAGTCGTAATTATTTAGTTAATAGATTTATACATCGCATAGAAGAAGAGCGAGCGGTCGTCGGAGTACCACATTCCCAGCGGCACCATACCCTGCACCACACCGTCGGCCTCCTCCCTAATCTTCTCGAAATAGGTCTCAATGGTCGAAACCTTGCTCTCGCCATCGACCACCACAACCTCTTCGGATGTTGTCATCTCGGTCGAGGAGGTGATATTGGAGCCCTTAATCATAAGCAGCAATTCGCGTTTGGCCTTTGCCGCAGCGACGGTGCGCAGTTGAGGCAGTTTTTTTGTTCCCACCTCCACACTCGACACTGCTACCAGATACTCTACGCCATCCATCTGCACAAGGTCGCAACCACCCCACGAGAGTATGGAGTGTTGTTTTACTTGCTCCAAGAGGGCTTCGTTCTCCTGTGCACGCATACTACCGATAGCAACTGTTGCAACGATAAAAAATGTGAGAAAAAGGTGTTTCATTGGGTAGGTTTGAGTTAAGTTTGGTACAAACTTACAAATTTTTTGCTAAACATCCCAACTTTTACAACATTTTCTTGCCCGATGGCACCGATTTTTGACAAAAAACACCCCCTTGCCGCGTTGGTCAAAGGGGGTGTTTCGTATCGGATATTTTGTGGTATTAGTTCCAAGTCCGAGGATCGCCAAACAGCAGGATGAGCAGCGGCAAGAAATCTTTGAGCTCCACGCGCAATATCTTAATAGCCTGCGAAATACGGTACTCCACCGTCTTTTGCGAAACACCCATTTCGGTGGCAATTTCCTTGTAGCTTTTGTTGTTGAAACGGTGCTGCACAAAAGCCTCGCGATAGCTCTCGGGAAGGGTGTCGAGAGCCTCTTCGAGCCTTGCCACCAAATCGTCGAGAACATAGAAATCGGGGTTGTCGAACTGCTCCTCCATAGCCTTGTGCAAAGAGTGCATTATTCGTTGGCGCATTTGACCTCGGTTGATGAGTGTAAAACAGCGGTTGCGAGTGGCGGTAAAGAGGTATGTGCGCACCGAGGTTTCGATGTGCAGTTCGCTACGATTTTGCCACAACCACAGCATAATATCCTGCACCACATTCTCGGCATCTTCGACAGTCACCCATTGGCAAGCATAGGCGCACAACTCGGGGTAGAACTTCTCGAAGAGAGCCCCATACGCCTTCTTATCTCCACCAACAATTCTTTGGCATAGTTGGTGGTCTGTTTCTAATGGTTTTATCATGGTGTTGTTACCGTCATCACAAAGGTACAAATTTTTTAATTAGTGTGCAATTTGAAACAAAAAAGTTATCCACATTAGGGAAAACGCTCTCTGAATAGTCTTATAGATAACTAAGGTGTAATTTATATAGGTATTCAGATATGGAGACAAAGTTGTTTCAGTATTTCAACAACACCCTCACCGAGCAAGAAAAGGCGGAGGTTGAGGCGTGGATTAACTCCTCGGAGGAGAATCAGAAAATCGCCCAAAAGCTCTATTGGCTCTGCTATGCAAGCGACTCTTTGCAGGTAATGCAGAGCGTCGACACAAAGGCCGCACTACGCAAAGTACAAAGTCGCATTACCGCATCCCGCAGGCGTGTGATTTGGAATCGCGTGAGCCACATTGCCGCAATGTTGTTTATCCCCGTCGCAATCATCGCTTTGTGGGCTATGTCCAACGAGCCCCAAATTGAGGTTGAGGAGGAGAGCGTGCAGTACATCGAGATGCGCACCACCTCGGGTATGGTGTCGTGCGTAACTCTGCCCGACAGCAGCAAGGTGTGGCTCAACTCCAACTCCTACCTCAAATACCCCGTGCGTTTCGAGGGCGAAGAGAGGTGTGTGGAGCTCGTGGGCGAGGGCTATTTCGATGTCGCCAAAGATGAGGCGCACAAATTCATTGTCAAAACCAACGCTATGACTGTGGAGGTGTTGGGTACGGAGTTCAATGTTGACGCCTACGACAGAAGTGGTCGCGACACCCGCACCACCCTTGTGGAGGGTAGCATCAATATGACTTTCGATGGCGACGACAACCGCGAGCACATTGTTGCCGTTCGTCCCGGCCAGAGGGTTAGCGTAGACCCTGTGTCGCACAAATGGAACATCAGGCGCGTGGACACATCAAACACCGCTTCGTGGAAAGAGGGTTGTATGGTTTTCAACAAAACCCCCTTCTCGGAGGCTCTCCGTATGATTGAAAATCGATTCAATGTGGAGTTTGTGGTCAAAAATCCCATCTACTATGAGCACAACTTCACGGGAATGTTCACAGACCAGAGGCTCGACATCATCCTCGAACACTTCAAACGCTCGTCGAGTATGCGCTTCAAAACCATCGCCAACTACGACACAAGCAATGTCAAAGGCTACCAAATTATCGAGATTTACTAATCTCCTCCTTTTTTGGAAAAACTCAATTCAAACAAACAAATAACTAAATCCTTAAACTAAATTTTATGAAGAACATCAGACTACTTGCACTTTGTCTTGTGTGTTCGCTGGTATTGTCGGAGGGTTATGCCCAAACCCGCAATATCTCTCTAAGTGTGAAAAACGCTCCCATAAGCGAGGTTTTTGCCACCATAGAGCAGCAAAGCGGCTACACATTCTTTTACAGTGACAAAATCGTGGACACTTCGCGCAAGGTGACAATCAACTCTTCGGGCGAGGATGTACTCGTTACTCTCGGCAAGATTTTCGAGGGAGAGAACATTAACTGCTCCATCATTGATGGCAACATCGTGCTCGAAAAGGGACAGGCAAAACAGCAGACCGCTGCCCCCGCCAACCACTTTGTGGGCTATGTTGTGGACAAGAACGGCGAGCCCGTGATTGGTGCCACCATCATCCCCCTGAGCAATATGGCAAACGCAACCATTGCCGATGTTAATGGTCGCTTTGAGGTTGCCGCCAAAAAGGGAGAGAAATTGGAGATTTCGAGCGTGGGCTACGCAAGTCTGACCATTACAGCCGGCAAGTCGGGCGAGAAATTCACCCTCAAAGACGACTTCCAGATGCTCGAAGAGGTTATCGTTGTTGGTTACGGTACCCAAAGGCGTAGCGATGTAACGGGTGCTATCGCCTCCGTATCGAGCGAGAAACTCAACACCACTCCCACCACCTCGTTGGGCGAGATGCTCCGTGGTGCTGCTGCGGGTGTGCATGTTTCGCTCGGTAGTGCCGAGCCTGGTGGCTCTTCGTCGGTACTCATCCGTGGTCGCCGTTCGCTCTCGGGCGACAACGCTCCTTTGTATATCGTCGATGGCGTACCTATGGCAAGCATTGACGATATCAACTCCAACGATATTGAGTCTATGGAGATTCTCAAAGACGCCTCGTCGCAGTCTATCTATGGTGCGAGGGCCGCAAACGGTGTGATTCTGATTACCACCAAACGCGGTCAGGAGGGCAAATTGAGAGTATCGTATAGTGGCTACGCTGCCATTCAGGACATCGACCGCAACTTCGAGTTCTACAATGGCGAGGAGTGGGCATACTATCGTGCCGAGGCCTATCAGAACGCCTATGGCTCCTTCGATAAGAGCGACTGCCTTACGGGCCTGATGCTCGATGTGTTCGAGAAAGGCGAGTGGGTTGATTGGGAGAAACTCATGATTAGCCAGGCTTTGCAGCAGAAACACGACATCTTGGTGCAGTCGGGTAACGACAAAACCAAATATGCATTTGGTATTGGCGCCTACACTCAGGACGGTATGGTGCTCAACTCGGGCTTTGAGAAGGTTTCGGGCCGCCTCAACATCGACCACAAACTGACCAAAAACTTCTCGCTCGGTGCCAACCTCTCCTTCTCGCGTGCTTGGAAAGAGAGCGCCGATGGCTCGTTCAACAGCTTTGTGACAATGCCTCCTTTGGCAAAGGTTTACGAGGAGGATGGTGTAACCCTCCGCAAGGATGTTACCGAGGCCGGCGAGTCGCACTTCAACCCCTTGTGGAACATCAACAACTCCGAGAACCGCAGCCAGACCGATCGTCTGCTGATGAACCTCTTTGCAGATTGGAAAATCGCCAAAGGTCTTTCGTATCGTCTCAACGCCAGCCTCTCGGAGCGTAATGTGGATAGTGGTTCCTATTTGGGCATTAACCACACCACAGGCTCCACCACTCAGGGTAAGGCTACCGTTTCGCACAGCGACTACTTCGACTATCTGCTCGAAAATATCCTCAACTACTCGGTGGCACTTGGCGACGACCACAAGATTGATGCAACTCTGATGCAGAGTGTCAACTACATCACTTGGAAGTCGATGAGTTTCAGCGGTACGGGTTTCTCGAACGACGACCTCTCGTATAACGCCATCGGCTCGGCAATCAACCACGGTGTCCCCACCTACCAGCTCTCCGAGCGTAAGATGCTCTCGCTCCTGGGCCGTGTGAGGTACAACTACAAAGACCGCTACCTGCTGACCGCAGCTGTTCGTATGGACGGTTCGTCGGTGTTTGGTGCGGGCAACAAATATGGCGTCTTCCCCTCGGCTTCGTTTGCTTGGAGGGTTAGCGAGGAGGAGTTTATGCAGAATGCAGAGTGGATTTCCAACCTCAAATTCCGCGCAAGCTATGGTCAGGTTGGTAACCAGGGTATCGACCCCTACACAACCCTTGGTTTGGCCGACAAATATATGTACGAGTTCGGTACCTATCCTATGGTGGGTTACCTGCCCGACACCCAGCTCCCCAACCCCAACCTTAAATGGGAGACCTCGACCTCGACCAACATTGGTATCGACTTCGGCTTCTTTGACGGTCGCATTGGTGGTAGCGTAGAGCTCTACAACACCGACACCACCGACCTCTTGGTTGCCAAATCGCTCAGCCAATCGACCGGCTATTCGAGCCAGCTCGTGAATATGGGACAAGTGAACAACCGCGGTATTGAGGTTACTCTGAACCTCATTCCCGTGAAGACCAAAGATTTTGAGTGGTCTTTGGATTTGACCTTCGCAAAGAACAAAAACGAGATTGTTCGCATCGATGGCTCACTCGACGAGAATGGTCTGCCCAAAAACGATGTAAACAACAACTGGTTCATTGGCGAGCCTATGAATGTTTACTACGACTACGCATTTGACGGCATTTGGCAGTTGGGCGACGACATCGCCAACTCTCATATGCCCGACGCAAAACCCGGTGCAATCAAGATTAAGGATGCAAATCCCGACAACAAAATTGACGACAAAGACCGCGTGATTATGTATCGCGATCCCGATTGGATTGGTACACTTTCGACCGGCATTCGCTTCAAAGGCTTCGATTTGAGCGCCGAGTTGTATGTTTCGGCAGGTGGTACTCGCTACAACTCC
The DNA here is from genome assembly GCA_045659085.1 of Tidjanibacter sp. Taxonomy (GTDB): domain Bacteria; phylum Bacteroidota; class Bacteroidia; order Bacteroidales; family Rikenellaceae; genus Tidjanibacter. The sequence continues at coordinate 13,666 of JAZOWE010000004.1, read as the reverse complement.
TACCTGACCAGCTTCAACCAGGGTGGTGACCTGACCGGTAAGCGCAACGGTGTGCGCCGCAACTATTGGACCACCAACAACCCCTCCAACGAGGCTCCCGCACCCAATATGACGCAGGCTCCCGCCTACATCACAGCCCTTGGCTATCAGGACGCTTCGTTTATCCGTCTGAGGAATGTACAGATTGGTTACAACTTCCCCAAGAGCGTAACCAAGGCTCTGTCGATGCAGTCGCTCAGGCTCTATGCAACCCTCACAAACATCTGGACAATGACAGAGGTTATCGGCTATGGCCCCGAGCAGAACCCCGGTAGCTATCCCGAGCCTCGCACTGTACTCTTTGGTGTAAATGTTTCATTCTAAACCAGAAGAAGGAGATTACAACTATGAAAAAATATATAACACTATTGTTGCTTGTTGCAGTCGGCTTTACTTCCTGCACCGACTTCCTCACCGAGGAGAACAAAACACAGTATTCGCAGGACTATATTTTCAACTCCGAGGGTGGTTTGGACCTTGCCGTGTCGGCTCTCTATGTACTCCACCGCAACTACCTCGGCGACGACTCGGAGAACAACACCACTTGGGCCGTTGAGCGTGGTACCGACATCGTTATGACCAATGGCGGTACGGGTAACTTCTATGGCATCTACGACCCCAACCACCTCAAACCTTCGGCAGCGCAGGTTTCGAGGATGTGGACCCGTATGTATCAGATTATTGGTAGGTGTAACGAGATTATTGCCGCAGGCGAAGATATGGAGCAGACTCCCCAGTTGGAGCAGACTCTTGCCGAGGCCAAGGCTTTCCGCGCACAGTCCTACTTCCTCTTGTTCCGCACCTACGACCGCATTTGGCTCAATACCGAGCCTGTGACTTGGGAGAATGTGAACGACGAGCGCGACTATCGCCCCGCAACCGCCAACGAGGTTTATGACCTTCTTTATGAAGACCTCGGCTACGCTATCGAGCACCTCGATTGGCAGTCGTCGATGCCAGGTAGGTTCAATCAGGCAGCCGCTCGTGCCATTTTGGCAAAGGTTGCTCTCTGGAAGAAGGATTGGAAAACCGCACTCGATCAGGCCGAGGCCATCGATGAGTGTGGCTTCTATCAGTTGCTCGACTCGCCCAAAGAAGTGTTTGAGGGTGCGGATTTGAACCACTCGGAGGCTCTTATGGTGCAGCAGTGGAGCGAGAATCCCGGTGGTAACCTCGACACCCAATCCCCCAAGGGACACCAATTCTCCACCCTCTTCATCTCGATGTATCGCCGTCCCCTCGGTGGCGAGATTGAGGAGTCTTGCACAGCAGAGAACTGGGGCTACACCTATGGTCGTTGCCTCCCCAACCCCTATCTGCTCTCGCTCTACGACAAGGCAAAGGACAAACGCTACAACGACTACTTCATCCACCGCTACAAAAACACCTCCAACGAGAATGTTCAGTATGGTAAAACTGTGGTTAAACCCGGCGACTACTTCCCCGAGACCAAAGATGGCGCTGTTGACCAAGATATTCTGCCCGGTTGCACCAAACACGGCGATGTAACCACTCGCGAGCTCCACGCTTCGAGGGGCTACAAGGATATTATCCTCTATCGCTTGGCCGATGTATATATTATGGGTGCCGAGGCTGCTCTTCGCCTGAACGACCAGGCCAAGGCCAAATACTTCTACAACAAGACTTGGCAGAGGGCAGGCAATGCTGCCTTTACGGGCACATTGACTCTCCAACACATCATCGACGAGGAGGCTCGTGAGATGTGTTTCGAGAACGACCGCTGGTACTTCCTCAAAAGACTCGGTATTCTCATCGATCAGGTGAGGAAATATGCAGGTAACGAGGGCTGGCAAGCGTCGCTCGCAGGCCGCACCAACCTCCCCGCCAACCCCCACTTTGTGCGCTGGCCCATCCCCGAAGAGGAGATTATCAATATGGGTGCCGACAACTTCCCCCAGAACATTGGTTACTAAACGCTATTTGATACGATGAAGAGACTAACATTGATACTTTTGACACTCTGCGCCGCAATGGCGGTGCAGGGTGCCACCATCAAGACCGAGGTCTGCATCTATGGCGAGAGCGCTTCGGGCGTTGTGGCTGCCATTCAGTCGGCAAGGCTCGGCAAAAAGACGCTTCTTATCTCCAAGAACGACCATGTTGGTGGTTTGGCAACTTCGGGTTTGACCGCTACTGACATCAACCGCCAGGACCAGGTGGGCGGTATTGCTGCCGAGTTCTATGGTCGCATTTGGGATCACTACGCCCAGAGCGATGTTTGGCGCAACCAGACTCGCGAGGAGTTCTTTGAGTTGAGCAAGAAACGCACCTTCTCGGGTAAGAACGACGAGCGCCAGATTCAGTGGGTTTACGAGTCGGGTGTAGCAGAGCGCATTATGAAGGATATGCTTGCCGAGGCAGGTGTGGAGGTGCTCTACAACGCACCCCTCGACCTCAACAATGGTGCCAAGGTTAAGGGTGGTAAGATTCGCTCTATAAACCTTTTGAACGGCACTACCGTTAAGGCAAAGATGTTCCTCGATTGCTCCTATGAGGGCGACCTGATGGCTGCCGCAGGCGTATCGCACATCATCGGCAGGGAGAGTACCGAGCAGTATGGCGAGGATTTGGCAGGTATTCGCAACTTCAACCTCATCCCCACCTCCCCCTACCTCAACGGCACAGATGGCGAACTTATCCCCTATGTTGCTCCCAAGATGTATGGCGAGTTGGGCGAGGGCGACCACCGCACACAGGCATATTGCTACCGCGTAACCCTCACCGATGCCCCCGAGAATATGATTCCTATCGAGAAGCCCGAGAACTACAATCCCGCACTCTACGAGATTGTAATCCGTCGCTTCGAAACAGAGCCCGATTTGCAGCTCAAAAACATCATCACTTTCACTCCTATGCCCAACCGCAAGACCGACACCAACCACCTCGACTTCTTTGGCGCAAGCACCGGCTATGCCGAGGGCGACTACGCTGTTAGGGCTCGTATGGAGCAGGAGCACAAGGACTATGCTGTTGGTATGCTCTACTGCCTTGGTCACAACGAGCGCGTGCCCGAGCATATCCGCCAAGAGATGTTGCGCTGGGGCTGGCCCAAAGACGAGTTTGTGGAGAATGGCGGTTTCCCCTACCAAATCTATGTGCGCGAGGCGCGTCGTATGGTGGGCGAGAAGGTCATGACACAGCACAATGTGCAGAAAGACGACCGCATCCCCGTTGAGCACTCGGTGGGTGTTGGTACCTATATGATGGACTGCCACTATGTATCGTATGTTGCAGGCGACGGCGGTATCATCATTGAGGGTGGTATCTTCACAAGTACTAAGCCCTACGCCATCGACTACTATTCACTCACTCCCAAGAGGGCAGAGTGCAGCAACCTTTTGGTGCCCGTCTGCCTTTCGGCTTCGCATGTGGCCTACACCACAATCCGTATGGAGCCTACCTATATGATACTTGGCCAGTCGGCTGCTGTGGCTGCTGTGCAGGCTATTGACCAGAAATGCGCTGTGCAGGATGTGGACTACCCCTCGCTTCGTACCAAACTCGAAGAGTTGGGACAGTTCCTCACCCCCTCCAACAAAAAAGTTAAACACACCCAAAGAGTAGAAAGATAATATGAAAAGAATGTTCAATATAGTAATGACGCTTTTGGCTACCCTCTCGCTTGTTGGCTGCACCGAGGAACGCCAAACACAAATTCCCGAGCCCAGCTTCCCCTTCTTTGAGGATGCCAAGCCCGAGGTTAGCAAGTTCGAGACTAAAAAGGTTGAAGGCGTTTGGAAGCTGCTCAAAGACGGCGAGCCCTTCTACATCAACGGTGCTGCAACCAACAATTTCTATGGCGAGGTTGCCAAGTGGGGCGGTAATGCTGTCCGCACCTACGGCATCAAAGAGGAACCCGATGCAAAGACCGAATACACTACCAAAATGGTGCTCGACGAGGCTTATGAGAATGGTTTGTTTGTAAATGTGGGCCTCGGTATGAAGGATTGCACCGTGTTTGACTACTCCAACCCTGCAAATGCAGATGCTATCAAAGAGCAACTCGAAAACCATCGTACTTGGGTGCGTCGCTTCCGCAGCCACCCCGCAGTGATGTGCTGGTCGATTGGTAACGAGTTTGAGGCGGGCGACAAAGCCACCAACGAGGTATACTTCAAATATGTTGAGGAGGTTGCCAAGATGATTCACGAGGAGGACCCCAACCACCCCACAACCATCGCTTTCTCCAACTCGGATGTTAACAACAAACTTAAACCCCTGATGCAGATTGCTCCCAGCATCGACATTCTTTCGGTAAACTCGTACTACAACGGAGTTGGTGGTGTTGCCACCAATGTTGCGAGTGCCGGCTGGGATAAGCCTTGGATGATTACCGAGTTTGGTCCTATTGGTACTTGGTCGCTCAGTGCCACCACCAACCCCAAGAAACTCCCCTGGGTTGCCGTTAAGGGCAAAACCGAAAAGGAGGATAAATATGCTCTCGAAGAGATGACCTCCACCGAGAAGGCCGCCTTTTATAGCAAAATCTGGAAAGAGGACATCAAAGCCAAAGAGAACAAAGGCTGCATCGGCTCGTTCATCTTCCTTTGGGGTTTCCAGACTCACGGCGAGGTACTCTCGTGGTATGGTTTGTTCGACAAGCAGATGAACGCCTTTGGTGGCGTGGATGAGATTTCGGCTTGCTGGACAGGCAAGACCATCGAGAATCCCGCACCCCGCATCGAAAACCGTACAAAGATGACGCTCAATGGCAAAATCTCGACCGACGGTGTGAAGGTGGTTGCAAACTCTGCCGACAACACCGCAACCGTTGAGGCCACATCTCCCACAGGTGCAACCCTCACCTATCGTTGGATTATCAACAAAGAGGGCGAGGCTTTGGCAAATGGCTCTATGCCCGACGGCATCGAGGGCCTTATTGCCGACAACACCAAGGCTACCATCAGCTTCAAGGCTCCCGCAGCAGGTGCATATCGCCTCTATGTATTTGCGACAGATGAGGCAAACCACAAGGTTGCAATGGCTTGTATTCCATTCCTTGCAGAGTAAAACTATTAAATATAAGATATGACTATGAAGAGACTTCATTTGATTTTTGCCGCGCTGCTCGCCTCGTTGGCGTTTGTGGCTTGCGGTCCCGAAGAGGGCCCCGAGGGTGGTAACGAAACCGCCCACGAGCGCATCATCTTCACACTCCTCAATGCCGAGACACCCGTTATGGCTGCTCCCGACGAGGAGGTGACCTATAAGTTTAAGGTTGCCTACTCGCAGGGTATCGCGAGCATCAGCACTTCGCTCAATGGTGAGGTTGTTGAGGGCTCGGAGGTAAACTACCTCGACACTCCCGCCTTGGCAGAGGCTGCCCCCGAGGAGGAAACAACTCCCGAGGATGATAATTCAGCCATCCCCTCGGTGGAGTATACCTTTAATTATATCGTAAAAGGTGCGCAGTTTGGCGAGACTCTCGACTTCGTGTTCACCGCAGTCGGTACCGACGGCTACACCCAGAGTGTAGATTACGCACTTTGGATTACGGCCAACGCTGTTGAGTTCACAGTGAATATTCCCGAGGATGTTCCCGCCGAGATTTACAGCGACGCCACCGTAACATTCAATGTGGCGATAGAGTGTGGCAATATCCTCAAAAAGATTGAGGTATTCAAGAACGAGGAGACCTACGCTTCGAAGAGCGACTTCACCGACCAGAAGACATTCAGCTATCCCTTCACCTACGCTCCCGCTGCGGAGGATGTTGGTAAGACCGTTGAGTTCCGCTTTGTGGCAACCGATGTTAAGGACAACACCTCCGAGGCCTACTACTCCGTTCTGGTAAATAAGGCCGACGCTGTTGGTAAGATGCTTTGGAGCGAGACTTTCAATACCACAATGAGCATCTCCAACACCACAGAGCACAACACCACCGCCGGTGGCATTACCGGCAACTCGGCAACCGAGTTCAAGTCTGGCAAGATTACCGAATACAACACCCTCTTTGTTCCCTCCGATCCCGCAAATCCCGATAGTGAGAAGGTACCTAACGAGGGCGCTATGGCTGGTTGCGAAGTTTACGATGGTGATGTTTCGACACTTGTTTATACCTGTGACGGAACAGATGTTTGTCTTTCCAAATACGATACTTCGAGTGTTAAGTATATGGATGGTGCATATCTCTGGTTCCGCAAGGCTAAGAAGGGTTGGTTCCAGGTTGACGGCATCAAGTTGCACGGCGCAACCTCGCTCAAACTGACCTACGCACAGGCTGCGCAGAAGATTAAAGTAGACTACTCACTCGATGGTGGTGCTACTTGGAATGAGATTGGTGCTACTGATGGTAGTTTCGAGACTGCAGAGCACAAATTCACCCTCTCCGAGAGTGCCGAGACCATCTCGCTCCGTTTCACGGAGAATGACGGTACAAACCATGTTCGTATCGACAACCTGAAACTCGTTGAGGTATTGTAATAGATATGAAATTTTCACGAATTATAATGGTAGTTGCAGCCGCCCTTGCGTTGGGCGGTTGCAACCAACCTGCAAGGTATGATGTCTGCATCTATGGCGGCACATCGGCAGGTGTTGTGGCAGCCTACTCGGCAGCCCAGCAGGGACTGAGTGTGATTCTTGTTGAGCCCACAACCCACATTGGCGGTATGACCACCGGCGGTTTGGGTTTCACCGACATCGGCAACAAGCAGGTTATCGCAGGTGTGGCAAAGCAGTTCTACCGCAAGGTGGGCGCACACTATGGTCGCTTGGAGCAGTGGATTTTTGAGCCCTCGGTAGCCGAGGGTATTATGCGCGACTATCTCGCCAACGATAACATCGACCTTATGGACAACTACCGCATTGTTGAGAGCCACAAAGAGGGCACCCGCATCGCAAGCATCGTTGTGGAGAACTCGCAGAAACCCTCGCGCACAAAAACCATCAAGGCAGACTACTTCATCGACTGCTCCTACGAGGGCGACCTAATGGCTCGTTCGGGCGTGGAGTATACCGTAGGTCGCGAGGCCAACGAGCAGTATGGCGAGACCTATAACGGTGTGGAACTTATGGACCGCCACCAATTCCCCGACGGTATAGACCCCTACAAAGAGAAAGGCAATCCCGAGAGTGGTTTGTTGTGGGGTATCTCGCCCGCCGAGGTGGCAGAAAATGGCACCGCAGACCAGATGGTGCAGGCATACAACTACCGCATCTGTCTTACGGATGTTCCCGAAAACCGCATCGAAATAACCCGCCCCGCGGGTTACGATTCGACCCGCTACGAGCTCTTGCTCCGCCTTATGGAGGTGCAGCCCGAGAAACTCTCGCTCAACGACTACTTCATTTGGAGCCGTATGCCCAACGGTAAGACCGATGTGAACAACCGTGGCGGCTTTTCGAGCGATATGATTGGTATGAACCACAACTATCCCGAAGCCTCCTACCAGGAGCGCAAAGCGATAATTGACGCCCACACAGAGTACACCAAGGGCCTTTTGTACTTTGTTGGTCACGACGAGCGCGTGCCCGAGATTTTGCGCAAGAGGATGCAACTCTGGGGCTACCCCAAGGATGAGTATGTGAACAACGGTCATTGGACACCTCAGCTCTACATCCGCGAGTCGAGGCGTATGGTGGGCGAGTATGTGGCTACTCAGGCCGACTGCGAAGGTCGCACCACCGTTACCGATGGTGTTGGTATGGCAGCCTACCAGATGGACTCGCACAACTGTCAGCGTATCGTAATCGAGAAGGATGGCCAGAAGATGGTCAAGAACGAGGGTAATGTTGAGATTGGTGGCGGTCTGCCCTACCCAATTGCCTATCGCTCAATTACCCCCAAGAGGGAGCAGTGCACCAACCTGTTGGTTCCCGTCTGCCTCTCGGCAAGCCATATTGCCTATGGCTCTATCCGTATGGAGCCCGTATTTATGGTGCTCGGTCAGTCGGCAGCCGTTGCTGCATCGTTGGCTATTGAGCAGGGTGGCGTAGATATTCAGGCTGTGGATAGCCGCGAAATCAACGCCATAATCGACGCCAATCCCTATATGGACGGCTCCGAGCCCGACATCCTCATCGACGACTCCAACGAGAATGTTGTGGCCGACAAGAGGTGGATTAGGCGTGGTCGTGGAGGCTATGGCCTTTCGTTCTATGAGCTCCAACCCACCTCCAAACCCCAGAGCGTGCGTTTTGGTGTTGAGGCTATTCCCTCGTCGGGCAAGTGGGCGGTGTATAGCTACCAGAGCGCCAACAAGAAACTCACCTCCTCCACCTCGTTCGACATCATTTCGGGCGACTCGGCACACCATGTAACCTTCTCGCGCGACGAGTTGGGTGTGTTGGGCCAGACCTCGGGCGACTGGGCGCTGCTGGGTACCTACGAGTTCGAGCAGGGTGCGCCCGTGTCGGTTATCATTTCCAACGCTACGGCAGACGCAACAATGCGTGCCGACGCAGTACTCTTTGTTAAACAGTAGCACAAGAAAACCACAGATGAAAAGAGTTATTACATACATAATGATGGCTATTTTGCCCCTTTGTGCCTTTGCTCAGCAGAGCATCGACGAGAGGGTTGAGGCGTTGCTTGGCAAGATGACCATCGAAGACAAAATCGGACAGCTCAACCAGATGGACGGTCGCCGCGACTTGGATAAAATCAAGGCCGAGGTGCGCGAGGGTACGCTTACATCCATTATGAACATTGTGGATCCTGCGGTTACCAACGAGTTGCAGCGCATTGCCATCGAGGAGAGTCCTGCGGGTATTCCTCTGCTTTTTGCTCGCGATGTGGTGCACGGCTTCAACACCGTACTGCCCATTCCTCTGGGTATGGCGGCTTCGTGGGACGAGGCTCTGATTGAGGCTGCGGCCCACAATACCGCATTGGAGGCCACCGAGAGGGGTATCCGTTGGGCCTTTGCGCCTATGATGGATATTGCCCGCGATGCTCGTTGGGGACGCATTGCCGAGAGCTTTGGCGAGGATACCTATATGTCGGGTAGGCTTGCTGCGGCAGTAGTTAGGGGCTATCAGGGCTCCTCGCTTGCCGAGCAGACCTCTATGGCGGCTTGCGCAAAACACTTTGTGGGCTATGGCGATGCCGAGGGTGGTCGTGACTACAACACCACCTCCATTCCTCCCCGCACACTGAGGGATGTCTATCTTCCCCCTTTCAAGGAGTGTGTGGACAACGGTTGTGCGTCGATTATGACCTCGTTCAACGACAACGACGGTCTGCCATCGACGGGTAACCGCTGGCTTCTTACCGAGCTTCTTAGGGAGCAGTGGGGCTTTGAGGGCGTTGTTGTGAGCGATTGGGGCTCGGTTGCGGGCCTTATTCCCCACGGCGTTGCCCACGACAAACGCGACGCTGCCGAGCAGTGTATCGTGGCGGGCTGCGATGTGGATATGTCGTCGCGCTCCTACCTCACACACCTCAAAGAGCTCATCGAGCAGGGCGAGGTTGATATGGCTGTTCTCGACGAGGCCGTACGCCGCGTGCTGAGGCTCAAAATGGAGCTCGGTTTGTTCGAGCAGCCCTATGCCCGCACCCCCGAGAAGAGCGACATCTACTCCGAGAGCGTACTCGACACCGCTTGCCGCTTGGCAGAGGAGAGCGTTGTGATGCTCAAAAACGAGGGCGTATTGCCCTTGGGCGAGGGTGTCAAGAGGGTGCTTGTTGTTGGCCCTATGGCCGACGCCCCCTACGACCAGATGGGTACTTGGGCGCTGGATGGCGACAAGACTCACACCGTAACCCCCATTGCCGCAATGCGCGACGAGTGGGGCTCGAAAGTCGCCATTGAGTATATCCCCTGCCTCACTCATCCCCGCGACAAGTCTACTGCCGAGTTCAAGAAGATGCAGAAGGCAGCTCGTAAGGCCGATGTTATTGTGGCTTTTGTTGGCGAGGAGCAGATGATGTCGGGCGAGGCACACTCGCTCTCGTCGCTCGACTTGCAGGGCGCACAGGCCGAGATGTTGGAGGCCGCAGCCGCAACGGGCAAACCTATGGTTACGGTCTTTATGGCAGGCAGGCCTTTGACCATTGCTCGCCAGGTGGAGATTTCGGACGCTATTTTGTATGCTTGGCACCCCGGCACTATGGGTGGTAAGGCTTTGGCCAACATCCTCTTTGGCAAGGCAAATCCCTCGGGTAAGTTGCCCGTGACCTTCCCCCGCAATGTGGGCCAGATTCCTATCTATTACAACCACAAACACACCAGCCACCGCGCCAAAGGCACCGAGGGCGACCTCAACAGCATTCCTCGCGAGGCATACCAGTCGGTTATGGGCCACACCTCGTCGTACTTGGATGTTGCTCCCTCTCCCTTGTTCCACTTTGGCTACGGTTTGAGCTACACTACTTTCAAGCTTTCGGACATCAAGATTGAGAGCACGGCCGTAACTGCCGACGACACCATTCGTGTTAGCGCACTGCTCACCAACACGGGCAACCGCGAGGGTACCGAGGTTGTGCAGCTCTACACAGGCCGCAAGACCGCTTCGGTTACCCAGCCTATGAAGGAGCTCAAAGAGTTCCAGCGCGTGACGCTTGGCGCGGGCGAGAGCCGTAGGGTGGAGTTTGAGTTGCCCGTCGGTCGCTTGGCGTTCCACAACCGCGATATGGTGCTGGCTGTTGAGGAGGGCAAATATACCCTCTGGCTCGGCACCGACAGCCAAACAGGTTTGAAGACTTATTTCAAAATCATCAAATAAAACACCTAAAAACTATGACTAAAAAACATTACAAAGCCCCTGCCATTGAGCAGGAAGAGGTAGTGCTCGAAGCGGGTATTGCCGTAAGCACCATCATCATTGAGAACGGTGAGGGCACAATGCTCGAAGATTGGCAAGAAGGCAACACCGATTGGTGGTAGGCTCTCTGAAAGTAAAACCGAAATGAGAAACAACAAAACTTTAAGAAGAACAATGAAAAAGACATTTCAGATTTTGGGTGCCGCAATGTTGGCACTTGCAGTGGTAGGCTGCGAGAACGAGCCTATCGACGAGGGTACTAACACCCCCGTAACTCCCGACGAGCCCTCCATTGAGGAGCCCGCAGAGTTTGCACTCTATGCAACTCTCCCCGCAACCCGCACAACCCTCAGTAGCGACTTTAAGTTGTCGTGGAATAATAGCGATGTGATGGCTGTATTTAACGCCCCCACAGGTACCGAGGATTATTCGGGCAACCTTAAATTTGTGATTGACGAGGAAGCCACCGGCAAATTTACACCTGCCGAGGGTGTGGAGGTACCTTTCGAGGATGGTGTAAACTACGACTGGTTTGTTTTATACCAATGGCGTTCGACAGGTGGTAGTGTAGAGATGAAAACTCCCAAAGGTCAGTCGAGCGATGATGGTTATTTCCCCATTGGCGCACAGACACAGACCGGCTACAACAGTTCGGTACATGTTTCGAGCCAAGATATTATGGTGGGCAAGGCAACCAACACCCGCACCCCCAGCGTCGAGCTCAAACACCTTGCCGTGTTGCACAAATTCACCGTAACCAACAACTCCAATCAGCCTACCGTTATCAACAAACTCACTCTCAATGGTGGCGATAACAAACTCTTTGGTACTTTCTGGATTGACCTTACCGCAGATGAGCCCGCAATCGATATCACCAAGGCAAACGCCACCTTCAACGAGCGTGCACTGACCGTTAAAGATGGCACTGAGTTGGCTGTTGGCGAGAGCGCAGATTTCTATATGATTACCGCTCCCTTCACTTTGAACACAGGCGAGACCTTCAAGGTTACCATCGAGACCTCCACCGGTACTCAGCTTGTTGAGAAGACCGCCGAAAGCGATATTACTTTCGCCGCCGGCACCTACAACACCGCAAGCCTCGTTTACGACCAAGCTCCTGAGGCTAAGCCTATTTTCTTGTCCACTTTCGACAAAATCATAACATTTGATGATAATGGCGCGAATATTAAAGTAACTACGACTGGTGGTGCTGGCACTACTGGTGGCGGATATCCAACAGGTGGCGCTTTGGAAGGCACAGTATTGCGTTTTAGTACTGCCCAAAATGGTTCTGTTTGCAAATGGGAAAAAGTAAATGTTGATGGTAATGCTACTCTTAAAGTGTCATATGATGTGGTACTTTCTGGTGATGAACCCGTACAAACAGTGCTTTCTTTCAAATACAAAATCACAGGGGCAAGTGGTTGGACTACGGCTCAACAAACAACCCTTTCACCTGCTGAAAATGGTGTTATTAAGCACATTGAATTTAACATTAGTATTGCAGATACAAGCAAGACAATAGACTTCCATGTTACAACAAATGTCGCAACAACTTCTGCATATTTGGACAACATGAAACTTGATGTTCCTACCACGGAGTAGTTAAAACAAAATTTTTCGCATAATCAAACAAAAGAGCCGACCTTGCGTAGTGCATGGTCGGCTCTTTGCGTTTTGGGCGGTAGGAAAAGGTCGAGGGCTACCCGTCACGGTTGGGTGGCCATGGCCTTGCGCTCGCCTCTATTTCTCTTCGCCAATGAGGTTGTTGTAGTCCTTCATCGAGCGCACAATAACATCGCGGGCAACATCGGGACCATAGATGCTCACAAACTTCATCCTCTGGTGGCTCTCGCCGGGAATGTCCTTATAGGTCGTAAAGTAGTGAATAAGGCGGCGTACGATGCGGGTGGGCAACTGCTCAATGTCGGTCATCTCGCCATAGATGGCATCGTTTTTCAGCACCGCAATAATCTTGTCGTCGGCCTGATTGTGGTCCAACAGGCGCAAGCCACCAATGGGGCGTGCTGACACCAAAATGTCGCCGTGCGTCACATCCTTCTCCGTAAGCACACAGATATCCAGAGGGTCGCCGTCGCCCTCCACATCAAACCTCGCAAGTGCCTTATTGGTCAGCTCCGCCATCTGTGTCGAGCAGTAGGTGCGGGGAATGAAACCATAGAGCGAGGGTACGATGTTGGAAAATTTCTGGGGACGGTCGAGCGAAAGGTAGCCGCTCTCCTTATCAACCTCGTATTTCACGGTGTCGGTGGGCACAATTTCAATAAAGGCGCGAATCTCCTCGGGGGTGCCGGGGTCAATGCCGTGCCATGGGTGCGCTTTGTGCATCTTGTTGTAATCCATAGCATTATGAGTTTTTTGGTTCGTATTTTCACGATTTTGCGTGGTGCGTTGCCACACTCGCTAACTACAAAGATACACTTTTGAATTGAAAAAACGAAAATCAACAGCGGAAAATGGAAAATTTGGCAAACCAACCTTTGAAAAGGAGGGCTTCAAAGGTCGCAGGTTCTCGTATCTGCACCACCACGAAAGACAAAGGGGTAGCAATCGCTACCCCTTTGTCTTTGAGCCGAACCGAGCCACGCAACGAGTGGTGAGCCTCACTGACGAACTCCCACTTGTCTGCCACAGGCAGGCGTGGAAAAGAGTGAGGAAGTAACGCGGGACTCCCGCTGAGGCACAAAAAAGGGAAGACGATGTCTTCCCTTTGAGCCGAACCGAGCCACACAACGAGTGGCGAGCCTCACTGACGAACTCCCACTTGTCTGCCACAGGCAGGCGTGGAAAAGAGTGAGGAAGTAACGCGGGACTCCCGCTGAGGCACAAAAAAGGGAAGACGATGTCTTCCCTTTGAGCCGAAAGCGGGACTCGAAAC
>JAZOWE010000003.1:0-12693 GCA_045659085.1 Tidjanibacter sp. | reverse complement strand
AAGACGGCAAACGCTTTGCCTGCGAAGCATTCGTTTTAGGCTTTGCGACTCTCGCCTCCGCCAGAGATGTGGTGCGTGGCTTTTGCGCCACTTTTGCCACCAAAAGTGGCAAAGAAAAAAGGGCGACTTGGTCGCCCGAGAGGAAAAACAGGAAAAACAGGAAAAACAGGAATTCTTGCCGCTCCTGTCGCTCCCGTTTCTCCTGTCCCTCTTGTCCCTCCTGCCACCCTGTTCACGGGTATCTTTTTTAATACCCGTGAACAAGAGTGGGGCGCCCATTAGGGGATGGATGGGGAGTGACAAGGCGAAAAAAACAGCGAGGCTCCCGATTGGAAGCCTCGCCAAAAGAAATGTTTTATTCAACCGTTTGTGGTGGAATAATTATTTGGTGTAAGTGATGGTTATTGCCTGAATACGAGTAGTGCCGGTGCTATTGAATACAACCTCTTTTGCGTTGCCACTCCAAGTTGTGCCAGAGTAGCCATCTGCGCTAATCTTGTTGAAAGAACTACCTGCATAAGTAAACTCAATAGCAACCATATTATACTCACACGATACGGTGATGGTATTTCCTACATAAGTTCTTACGCCAGTACCAGTATCATAATACTTAGCGGTGTTGTTGTTAGTATTGGAACCCAATGCAAAAGTAATAGCTACATCATCTTTGGTTACCGAAGGAACTTCATCACCGTTTTTGTATCCCAACTCCTTGAATACGATAGATGTTGTTACAGTTTGCACACTTGCGTTCTGAACAGTAACATCGTAGCTTGCAGTCAGACCATTGTAGGAAACGGTTACGGTATACATACCTGCTACTGCCATGTTTACTGCACTGCTGTCCACTGTTGCATCTGCGGTAACATCCTTCTCGGTGCCGTTTGCGTAAACAGCGGTTACGGTAAAGTTCTCGCCACATTCAAATGTGCCACCTTCGGCCAACAATACAGATGCACCAGCGATTTTAATCGACTTAACCTCGGGAGCATCAGCAGTGAGTACAATGTCGTCTACGCGAGCATTGCTACTGTTGGTGTTAGTCAAAGTGATAGCAAATGAATTAACACCCTCTGCTACGGTTACGGTGTAACTTGTATTTGTAATTTTAGTGAAAGTAACACCATCAGTCGAAGAAGATACAGAAATGTAATCAGGCTTGTTGGTCTTAAACCAGAAGTTAAGAGTCTTAGCCGTGCCATCCGAAGCGATAACTGCGGTCATGGAGCCGTTTCCTTTGGAGATCAAAATCTCGCCTGCCTCACCACCTGCCAATTTGTCGTCGGGATAAACTTTGGTTTCGGAGCCGCCACTTACAATAGTGTATTTGCTCAAATCTTCGCTATCAAAACTCTCAATCCAAGGCAACTCGATGCCGGTGCCGGGCTCAATGGGGAGTTCGGGCTCCTCGGGCTCCTCGGTTTCGTGGTTGCAAACGAGCGATACGATTTTGCTGGTCTTGTCAAACTCGTAGGTGCCGTTGTAGATTTTCAGATTACCGCAAACAACAACCTCGTCACCTGCGTGAATCTGGTCGCCAGAGGTGAAGTCCTCGCCATTGAGGAACTTACCGCTGTAAACCATCAGCTCGTTCTCGGTGGTACCATCTACGGAGATGTAGTAGTCGCAGCTCTTGTAGGTGGAGTTGTATTTGGTTGCGTGGGTTGTAACGATACCCTTAACGAAAACGCCACTCACGGTGCTGAATTTGTCGATGGCTGCCTTTGCGCGAACAACATCGTAGGGCGAATCAACAGTACCCTCGCCGGTACCAGCGAGTTCGGGATCCTCGGGCTCGGGAGTCTCGCCACCCTCTGCAACAGTGAGTTCCACTTTCATAATGGAAACATACTTGTTCTTGCTGTTGTAGTCGAAAGCATAACCTTTTGCAGTTATGGTCTTGCCAACAAGAGCAGTTACCTCTTCTGCGGTGGGGAGAGAGATGCTCATATTGATGTCCGAACCCTCAACAGCGATGTTGAGCGAATATGCGCTACCGCTTGCAGCGCCAACACCCGAAACGGTTACATACTCGGGAACGAGCGACTCGGTAAAGTTGGTTACCCAAGCAGCGTCGATAGCGGTTGCTTCGCCGTGCTCAACGGTTGCAGTGCCGGTTTTCTCAATTGCGAGGTTAGTAGCCTCACCGTCAATAACGGTTACGCCATAAGCCTCTTTAACAGTTGCGTTGGTAAGGTTGAGAACATCGCCAACATTGTAGTTAGCCGAAGCATTAGCGAGGTTCTTTACATTGAACATCTTCTGGGTACCCTTAACAACCATATTCTTGAACTCAACAGCCACTACGGTAGCACCTGCAATGTTGTAAGTACCATTTTCGGTAATCTCGTCAAGAGTAACGGTGTTTGGCTCGGGCTTGGGCTCTGGCTCTTCGCCACCTTCGCCACCTTCGCCACCGCCAATGCCGTCGAGTGCAACGCCCTGCGAGAGGTCAATTTCGGCACCCTCGCCGCCGGCAACAATCTTCAAGTCATCCAAGCGGTAAGCCGACTCAACGCTTGCTGCAAAGTGAATCGAAAGAGTTGCGGGAACCTCTTTGAGGCTCAACTGAGCGGTTGCTACATTCCAGCGACCGGGAGTACCCGAGTAGGTGTAGGTAACAGGGCTCCATTTCTCGCCGTCGCCACTGATGTAAACCTGGAACTCCTCATTTTTAACGGTGTTGTCAGCATCTTTGACATACCTCTCGGTACCGAAAGTGATGGTAAGGGCGTTGCCCTCCAACTCGGCAAGCGAGATGCCGCCAATGGTGAGGTAGGTGGGATTCTTGCCAAAGAAGACATTGTTTACACCGCTACCGGCGTAGTCGGAGTAGCTGCCGTTGCTATTGGAGTTGTTGCGAGCGGTAGCGTTGTTCGAGTTGTAGGTTACGGCACTCTGAGTTGCGGGCATGGGGTTGCCATACTCTGCAATCTTATCGGGCCAATACTTGCCATCCTCCTGCACAGCAGCCACCTTATCGAAGTTGTCGTAGTAGATGAACTCGCCGTCAACTACGGGAGGTTCGGGAGTCTCACCACCCTCGTTGCCGCCAGCCTCGCCGCCAAGAGCCTCGTCGGTGAGTTTGATACCGAACACAAGTGCGCGGCCCGATTTGTCGTTTGCTGCTGCGGTGAACGATGCGTCGGTCGAGAACTCAATCTTGTCGGTTGCCTGCAAGCCGGTGAGTTTAACCGAGAAGTGGTCGCTCTCGGCAATAACAAGGCCGTTGTAGGGGGCGTTGTTGTTGGCACCAGTGTTTGCAACAACTGCCTGGCTCATAGTCTCACCACCATTCACGCGGTAGTAGAGAGTTGCGCTCTTGCCATTCCAAGCAACAGCGTAGAAGTTGAGGTATTTGTCGCCCGAAACACCAATAGCTGCCGAGGTGAAGACACCTGCTTTGCTACCGGTACCGAGTTTGAAACCGCTCACATCGTTGCCACCAACATTGGTGTCGCCCAAGCTGTAAACAGCGTCGTTGCTGTTGTCGATGTTGCAAACAAAAGCAGCGTCCGAAGCGTAAACACCCTCTTTGAGCGCGGGAGGCTCGGGCATAAAGCCATTGAGAGAAGCGATGTAGCAGCTCTGAATCTCGGGGGTGTTACCCTTGAAGTTTACAAGCTGACCGCAAACGATAACTTCGTCGCCAATTGCGAGATTGTCGGAAGTGGTGAAGTTCTTACCATTGAGGTATTTGCAACGATAAACGAGCAACTGACCTGTGGTGGTGCCATCGTCCGAAATCGAGAATGTGTAGTTGCCGTATTGTGCACGACCATCCTCGCCAAGCTCCGAAATGATACCCTTGGTGTAGACCATATCCTCGGTGTAGGTGCCTGCAAGGATAATCTCCATTGCGCGACCTACATTGTAGGGACTCTCCAAAGTACCCTCGCCCTGAGGACCTGCAACATTACCCTCTGCGTCTGCCTGCGAAACAACAATGCTCTTCTCAATTTTGTCCATCACGATTTTGATGGTCTCGGTACGAGCTGCCTCGTCGTTGGGCATAGCGGTGAACTTAACCTCCACGCTCTTCTCCTGCAAATTGAGGTTTGTGTCGCTTGCGGGAGTGGCGTTGAACCAAGTTGCGGTTTTGGTGATCTCCCAACCGCGGGTAGCCTTGATGATGATGGTTTTGTCACCACCCTCTGCGTCGAAGTTGATGGCAGTAACCTCTGCACCAGCCTCGTCGGTAATGGTGATTTGGGGAGTGGTGTACTCGGGCTCCTCTGGGGGAGTACAGCTACCCATCACCATAGCCAAGGGGGCTACCAAAAACAAAAGCAATCTTTTGAAATTCATAGTGATAAGTGTTAAATTAATTAATGTATTGTTTGGTATTGTAAACTTCGCATTATACCGCGCAAAAATATGCTTTTTTTCTTTCACTACAAACAATTTTTCCAATTAAAAATAGATAAACTATTTTTTGACGCCAAGCACAGATGTTTAATCGTAAATAATTTGTATCTTTGTTGGTCGGTCAAAGACCGAGAAGGAAAGATAGGAAAGACAACCCGTGTTACTCTTGTAATTCTTGTGTCGTAGAGAAGAATGAACTTGAAGAAAACATACCGATTGATACCGCCCGAACGCAGGCGAGGGTTGCCGAAGATGGTACTTTCGGCACTCTGCTCTGCGGCGGTCGATTTGCTGGGTATTGCGGCTTTGGTGTCGGTGCTACTTGTGGTGCTTGATGAGAATATCGTAACCTCAAATCCCACTGTTGCAAGGCTTTATAATGCACTTGGTTTTACCTCGGAGGGTGCTTTTGTGGTGGCTGTCTGCTTGGTGGTGCTGCTGCTCATTGCGCTCAAAGGCGTTGTTGGTGTAGCACTCTCGCAAGTTAGGGCGAGGTATATGCTCCTGCTCTATGCCGACCTCTCGAAGAGGATGTACGACAACTATCTCTCGCGCGGTCTGCTCTTTGTTCGCTCACACCACACTACAACCCTTGTGAATAATGTCAATGCCGTTTGTCATCGCTTTGCATCGGGTGTTGTCAGCAGTCTGCTGGGAATACTTACGGAGGTTATCGTTGTGGTGTCGCTATTGGTGCTGCTGAGTCTCTATAACCCTATGGTTGTGGCACTTGCGGTGGTGGTCTTTGTGCCCGTGGCGTTTGTCTATTCGCGCATCATTCGCCGCAAAATGGTCGAGAACGGCAGGGAGGAAAACCGCTTGCAGGTGGGACAAAATAAGACTATGTATGAGGCCCTGAGGGGCTATGCCGATATTGAGATTGCGGGAGCCAAACCATCCATTACCAAACGCTTTGCGCAGGGCATTGACTCGCTCCGCTACTACTCGCTGAGGGCTGCAAGGATGCGCAGTGCGTCGAGCTATGTTGTGGAGTTCTCGTTGGTGCTGGGTGTGGTGTCGGTCATCCTGCTCGGCATTGCTATGGGCCACTCGGTCGGCACGCTCAAAATCTTCCTCGGAGTCTTTGCCGTTGCCGCCTATCGTATTGTCCCCTCCATCAGTCGCATAGTTGGTGGCTGGGCGGAGTATAAGCGCACGAGCTATGTTGTGGATTTGCTCTCGGAGGAGTTGTCAAATGAGCCTGCCGAGACTCCGCAGACTGCCGAAAAGCTACCCTTTGAGGAGTGCTTGGAACTGCGAGGTGTGTCTTTTGGCTACACCGAGGAGAGGGTGCTCAACAACTACTCGCTTGCAATTCGCAAGGGAGAGAGAGTAGGTATTCAGGGCGTTTCGGGTAGGGGTAAGACCACGCTTTTCAACCTGCTGGCAGGGCTGTTTGTCCCCTCTGAGGGCGAGTTGAGGGTAGATGGCGTGGCGGTTGATACCCCTCTGGCAAGGCGTATGTGGCAGAATAATGTTGCCTATGTGTCGCAAGACCTTTTTATTCCCGACCAAACCATTGCCGAGAATATTGCACTTGGCGTGGAAAGGGAAAAGATTGATAACGAAAGACTTATGAGGGCCATTGATGCAGCGCAGCTTGGCGAGTTTGTGGGCTCGTTGCCCGATGGTGTGGATACGGTTACGGGCGAGGCGGGTTGTCGCCTTTCGGGAGGTCAGCGCCAGAGAATTGGCATTGCTCGCGCACTCTATAAGGAGGCGTCGGTGCTGATGTTCGACGAGGCTACCTCGTCGCTCGACGAGCAGACTGCAAGAGAGGTTGTGGATGCTGTTGCGGGCCTGTCGGAGGCCAATCGCGACCTTACGATTCTCTTCATCTCGCACAATGCCCGCACGCTCGACTTTTGCGATAGGATTGTGAGCCTATGAGGTTGACCGACGACCGAGAGTGGGCGCAAAACCCACTTGCTAAGGGAATGGAAAATTGAAAATTGAAAATTGAAAATTCCTGTTTTTCCTGTTTTTCTTGCAGGAGTGACAGGAGTAACAGGAGTAACAGGAAAAACAGGGGAGTTTGAGAGCAGGCTTTTTTCGGGGAGGGGTGAGGCTCTCCGAAGGAGAGTGGCAGACAAAGTAGGAGTCCTCTCAAACTTGTTTGAAGGAGGGCTCCTAATTTGGCTGCTAATCTGTCTGCAAAGGCAGCCACACCTCACCGCAAGGGCTACACTAAAAATTTTTGGGCGACTTTTTATAAAAAGTCGCAAAGAAAAGCTTTTTACAAAAAGCTTCAAAAGAAAAAGAATGAATTTGAAAAAGACCATACCTAATGCGCTGTTTTTCGCCACCGTTGAGGAGTTGATTGGCGAGGGACGGAGTGTGGAGATGACCGTCAAGGGGTATAGTATGCGCCCATTTCTGAGGAATGAGAGGGATGTGGTGGTGCTGTCGCCCATTGCTGCGGAGGAGCTCCGCGAGGGTATGGTGCTGCTGTTTCGCTATAAGGGAGGCTATGTGCTCCACCGCTTGTGTCGCATTGAGGGTACAAGGCTCACCTTGGAGGGCGATGGCAACTATCGACAAGTGGAAAATGTTGGCACAGAGGATGTTGTTGCCTATGTGTCGGCGGTGAAATTGCAGGGCGCAAGGTCGCTGAGGTATGACTCTTGTGGCTGGCGTTGCCGCACGATGTTGAGCCTTAGGCGCAAGGGGCTGCGCACCTTAGCACTCGATTTGAAACATAAAATTAGAGGATAAAATGAAACTGAAAACAGACTGCAAAGTTCGCAAAATTGCGGGCGAGAGCGTTATTGTCCGTATGGGCGCACAGAATGTAAAGATGACCTCAATCATCTCCCTTAACCCCACCAGCGAGTGGCTCTGGGAGCAGTTGCAGGGCGAGGAGTTCGATGCCGAGAAGGTTGCCGACCTGCTCACTGCCGAGTATGAGGTGGAGAGGGAGGTTGCTCTCTTCGACGCCCACAAGTGGATTGAGATGTTGCAGAAAGCAGACTTGTTGGTGGAATAATGACAACCTTATGACTCGTTTTTCGGTAGCGGAACATATTTTTGAGTTGGCAATGGGCGCTATGTGTCGCCCTGTGCCCGTACCTCGTAACTTTCGCCCCTTTGTGACCACCGAGGAGGGCGAGCCCCTGTTTCGTGTGACGCTCGATGCGGAGATTGAGCCCCGCACCGACGCCCCATTGCAGACATTCGACTATGAGTTGCAGGTGGGCGATTGTACGCTCGCCATCTACGACGACGAATACCGATTGACGATTCGCTCGGGGGGCGAGGAGGCAACCCTCGTCTGCCCCTTTGTGGAGGAGGGCGAGGTTGGCAACTATCGCATAAACCTCTTTTGCGAGGGGAAGAGTCCCAATAGTGTGATGTTCGACCACGCACTATGTTTTGCCTATTCATTTGCTACACTGCCCCACAAAACCCTGCTTATTCACTCCTCTGTTATTGAGAAAGATGGTAGGGCTGTGATGTGTCTGGGCGAGAGCGGTACGGGTAAGAGTACCCACACCCGCCTGTGGCTCGAAAATATCGAGGGAACTGAAAGACTCAACGACGATGGTCCCGTAGTGAGGGTTTTTGATGACGGCAGGGTGTTGGTCTTTGGCTCGCCGTGGAGTGGTAAAGGTGCGGTCTATCGTGCCGAGTGTAGACCTATCGCCGGATTCTTGCGACTCTCGCAAGCTCCCGAAAACCGCATACAACGCTTGTCACGCATTGCGGCCTTTGGCGCGCTGTTGCCCTCGGCACTGCCCACGCTGCAAAAAGAGGAGAGAACCCTCGACCTGATTTGCGGGGCTCTCTCCGAGATGATTATTGCCGTGCCCGCCTATGCGCTGGCTTGCCTGCCCAACGCCGAGGCCGCTCAGTTGTCTTACGCCACCATATTCGGGGTGTAGTTTGTATTTTGCGACTTTTTGTAAAAAGTCGCCCAAAAACTTTTAGTGCAGCCCTTGCGGGGAGGGGTGGCTATCTTTCGTAGATAGCATAGCAGTCAAAACAATAGCCCTCTTTCAAACGAGTTTGAGAGGGCTATTATTTTGCCCGCCACTCTCCTTCGGAGAGCCCCACCCCTCCCCGAAAAAACCTCACACAAACTCCCCCTGTATCTCTTGTATCTCCTGTTTTTCCTGCAACCCTTAGGACGGCAAGATTAAAAAAACGCAGAGAATGGATGGATTTTTGTGCCAAAAGAAGGAGCGGCTCCGCAGTTTGCTTGGCGCAAATGTGGAAGCCGCTCTTCGAAGTGCGGTGTAAAGGGCACCCGTTGTATGCGTTTTTATTACGAAACAATCTTCGCAGCCTTGGGATAGAGGTAGCGGCGGATGCTTCGCTTGGGTGTCTTTTCAAACTCCGTAGCACACATCTTAATTGCAGCCACCCTCTCGTAGGGTGCTACGAGTGTGTTGAGTTTTGTGAGGTTCTCGGCCATAAGCTCTTTGAGCTTAGTGGTGCTCCAACCCTCCTTCTGTGCCATCTCGTAGTTGGGCACAACCAGCGCAACCAATTTGCCCTCCTCCTCAACAATGAGTGACTCAACGACAGCTTCGAGGTTGTTGAGCTTGGCCTCAATCTCCTCGGGGTAGATATTCTGACCGTTGTTGGAGAGAATCATAGTCTTGCAGCGTCCGCGAATGAAGCAGTTGGTTGCTGCATCCACAACACCCATATCGCCGGTGTGGAACCAACCCTCGTCGTCAAATACGGCCTCGGTAGCGGTGGGGTTCTTGTAGTAACCTGCGGTGACATTATCGCCACGCACGCAAATCTCACCGGGGATGTTGTAGGGATCTTTCGAGTCAATCTTCATCTCCATGCCGGGCACCAACTTACCACACGAGAGTGATTTGTACTCGGAGTGGTGAGCGTAGCAAATCAGAGGAGCACACTCGGTCATACCATAACCAACGGTATAGGGGAGGTTGATTTTTTTGAGCAACTTCTCCACATCGGTATTCAGTGCCGCGCCACCCATAATAAGCTCGGTCAGTGCACCGCCAAAGGCCTCCATAAGCTGGGTGCGCACCTTCTTGTAGATAACCTTGTTGAGCAGAGGAATCTTGACAAGAGTTTTAACGGGCTGTTTCTGCAAAGTGGGCATAACCTTACCCTTGATAATCTTCTCTACCAACAGAGGTACGGTCAGCAGCAGGTCGGGCTTAACATCTTTCAGCGCCTTCAAAAGGATTGGAGCTGCGGGCAGTTTACCCAGCAGGGTGATGTGTGAGCCCGTTGCGAGAGGTGTGAGCATATCGAAAGCACAACCGAATGCGTGTGCGAGGGGCAGGATGCCCAACACGCGCGAGCCACGGTAGTGGAATTTGTAATCAATAGCAAATACTACATTGGCTGTGAGGTTATTGACGGTAAGCATTACACCCTTGCTGAGGCCGGTAGTTCCCGAGGTGTAGGAGATGATGAAAACTCGATCGTTGGGAACTTCGGGATACTTGATATTCTCCACCTTGAAGCCCTCGGGATAGCGCTCGGCAAAGAGAGTGTCCATATTGTTCATAATCGACGAGAGCGAGCCTTCGTTGCGCTCCCAGAGTACCTCCATTGTTTCGTACTCCACAATAGCCTCCAACTGCTCAAACTTCGTGATGTCAATCTTCTCCCAAACATCCTTGCTGAGGAAGAGAATGCGCGAGTCGGAGTGGTTTACGATGTTGGTTGCGTCGATGGGGTTGAAATCCTGCAAGATGGGGACAATAACGCAACCATTGGTAATAGTTGCAGCATAGGTTGTAACCCAGCGGGGGGTGTTGCGACCTATAAGGGCAATTTTGTCGCCCTCTTTGATACCGTATTTCTCAAATGCGAGGTGGTATTTTGCGATAATCTCGGCGAGTTGGAAATAGGTAAGGGTGGTCTTCTTGAAATAGTCGGTAAGGGCGGGGAGCTCGGCATTATTGCGGAAGCTCTCCTCGTACATCCTTATAAGATTCTCTTTTACCATAGATTTTTCTCTTTATTACTAACCTAAGTATATTTTTTAATGGTGCGAAAGTAAGGCCAAACTCCCGTTTCCGCCACTCCTTTTGCTAAATTGCTCCAATCTCCAACCGTGCCAAAAACCTTATATGTGGATGCATAAAAAGCCCCAAAGTGTTGAACCTTGGGGCTTTTACTATGTATTGTTGTGTCGTGTGTTGCTACGATACCCAACGCTCAATTTCGCTACTGTTTGGGGAACTTGCGAGGTTTAACCATATTCTCGGGTTTGAGAATGTTGTCCAACTCCTCGCGGCTCATAAGATTTCTTTCGAGCACCAAGTCGTAGATACCCTTGCCGGTTTGGAGAGCCTCCTTAGCGAGCGAAGTGGAGTTCTCGTAGCCGATGTAGGGGTTCAGGGCGGTTACCAAACCAATCGAGTTGTAGACCAAGCGTTTGCAAACCTCCTCGTTGGCAGTAATACCATCCACACATTTCTCCCTGAGGGTGTTCATTGCGTTGATGAGCATATCCACATTCTCGAACAACGAGTGAACGATGATGGGCTCCATTACATTGAGCTCCAACTGTGCAGCCTCACTTGCGAAAGTTACGGTCAGGTCGTTGCCGATAACGCGGAATGCAACCTGATTAACCACTTCGGGAATTACGGGATTTACCTTACCGGGCATAATCGACGAGCCGGGCTGCATAGGAGGCAGGTTGATCTCGTTCAGACCACAACGGGGACCGCTCGACATCAGACGAAGGTCGTTGCAAATCTTCGAGAGTTTCACTGCAAGGCGTTTCATTGCCGACGAGTTCATAACAAAAGCACCGGTGTCGTTGGTTGCCTCAATCATATTGGGCGAAACAACCATAGGAAGGCCTGTTACCTCTGCCAAGTACTTGCAGCAGAGTGCGGGATAGTCGGGATCGGAGTTGATACCCGTACCGATGGCGGTAGCACCCATATTCTGCTCATAGAGAAGTACCTTGTTCTGCTCCAAGCGCTCAATCTCCTCGCCGAGAGTTGCAGCATAAGCGGTGAACTCCTGACCGAGAGTCATAGGCACTGCATCCTGCAATTGGGTGCGGCCCATCTTGATAACATCCTTAAACTCCTCGCCCTTCTTTGCAAACGAAGCAACGAGCTCTTTGAGAGCCACGATGAGTTTGTCGATACTCCTGACGGTGGCAACTTTTACCGAAGTGGGATATGCGTCGTTGGTTGACTGCGAGAGGTTTACATGGTTGTTGGGGTGGCAGTATTTGTACTCGCCTTTTGCGTGGCCCAAAATTTCGAGTGCACGGTTGGCGATAACCTCGTTGGCATTCATGTTGGTCGAAGTACCAGCACCGCCCTGTACCATATCAACCACAAAGTGGGCGTCGAGTTTACCCTCGGCAACCTCCTTACAAGCCTTAACGATAGCCTCGGCAACCTCTGCATCCATCAACTCCAAATCGCGGTTTGCCATAGCAGCCGCAGCCTTAACCTCTGCCAAAGCCTTGATAAACTCGGGGAACATGCAGAGTTTTACCCTCGAAATGTGGAAGTTCTCAACGGCACGCATTGTCTGCACACCAAAATAATACTCCTCGGGAATCTGTTTCCAGCCCAAAAGATCGTGCTCCTCGCGGGTCTTACCCGAAAGCTGAGCCATAGTAATGTCCATCATACTGTGTTTTTAGTTTTTTTTAGGTTTTTGTTTATATTGTTTTGTTGTTTTGTATCCTATGGATTTGTGGTTGTACCCTTGCCAAAACCGCCAATGGGTGTCATTGTTCCGCGGTTTGTGGTTGGTGTACCTTTGTTTATGTTTATTGTTCCTATATTATCCGTGCGTATGTTGTTAGTGTTTGCATTGTCCTCTCCATTATTATGAATTTCCTCAACTCTGCCATTAGGACATTGCGACCACGACAAAGAGTAATGTGTCATTTTTTTACCTTCTTCGGTTAATTCAAATTGCACCTCATTTTTGAATCTCAATTCCATCGCTCGAAATACCTCAATCGGCAGTTTTGCATAATATGTATCCTTAAAAAAGGTGAAATAAACATCTGTAATACTGCCTTCTGTCGAAGAAATATCAATAAGAACAATTAATCTTTTACCGTCGATTAGTTTAACTTGTTCTTGTGTAAATCCCTCGTCTATAATGTTGTGAAGCGACAGGTTTGCACTATAAGAATAATCTATTATGTCTACATCTTGTGTTATAGGTGAGCCATCTTTGTAATAAATATCCTCTCTCCCTGGGTGATTTGTAATATTGTAAATATTTATCCCGTAATTGAGGAGTGTATCACAAACATATGTATAATCATTCATCTCTATGGTGTCACTTTTGTAATCTTCCTCGTTAAACATAGAGTAGTAACGCTGCGCAAATATATTATGG
>JAZOWE010000002.1:0-139690 GCA_045659085.1 Tidjanibacter sp. | reverse complement strand
TCTGTTAAAACTCTATTCGTCAACTCTCCGAATACGGGACCATTGGCTATTTGATGAAAAAACAATCCACCGTATGCCAAATTCACCTCGATCAAAACAGGATTTTCGTTTTCATCAACAGTCAAATCCCACGATGTTAATCTTGAAACACGACACAATCTTGGAGGTATTTTTTTGACAAGTTCCAAACACTTTGGATAATTAGGAATTCGGCAATCTGTAAATTTGATATGTGTTGTGGGGTGAACATCATCAAATCTTTGTCCGTCCATGTATGTATATGCCACATTCTTAAATCTACCATCTTTGTCAACTCCACAGAAAATGCCCCCAGAGTGTCCATTGTCAACATTGGAACCATTAGCACCCATACGAACAATCGTAGATAACACTTTCACCTCATTTTCTAATGTTAGTGTCAAAATCCTAATTGAGTTTAGACTTGATGGGTGAATCTTGCCAATACTATTATGCTGAGCAACTATTTCTTGAACAACAAAATTATCTACCGCAGATAGTGCCGAACGTAATTTTTCTTCGCCATCACTCACTGACCAGAACACAATATTCTTACCCCCGTCCGACAAGGTACTTTTCTTAATTACAACTCGTTGTTGAGTTATGCATAATCGTACTACTGTTTCAATGTCAATGATATCATACCTTTCATCGAGATAGATATTCCCATTCTTACGAGCAATCGTCTTTGGTTGCTTAATATCTGGGAAATATAGGTTATAGAAGTTTTTATCATCTAATGAAGAGCAAGATATTCCATCATTAAAATAGGGGTCAATTTTGGTATAATATATGTCGTCTGGAATATATCTTGCATCAAATTTATCTTGTTTGTAATTATACAAACTAACATATTTCAAATTAGGTTTATGTTTACCCCACAATGTTTTTAATTCTTGTTTTTGCTCCTTTGTGGGACGCTCATATGGATAATTCCCCTTTTTTAGCGACAATTCTTTACGCGCATCTATATATCGTGGAATAACAATACGCCAACGCCCAAGATGATTAAATATATCAACAAGCCTACTCATACTTTTATAATAAATTAATCTGTTTCATCAGTTTTTCAGAAAGAACATTGCAATAATCAAATTGCTGAACATATCGTACACACTCGTCTTTCATGGCAAATAAATCCACTTCGTTGCAAATAAACCTTTGCATTTGGACCGCTAAGGCTTCGCTATTATGAGGAGGAATAATATAACCAGTTATTCCATCTAAAACAACCTCTTTGTTCATATTCCAATCTGATGCAATAATAGGAAGACCCGATATGTTAGCATCTATAACTATCCCCGGAAAACCCTCTCCACTCCAATATGTGGGAAACAACATAACATCGTAGGTAGAGAGTGTCTGATACCCTTCATCATTGGTCAGATTGAGGAATCCTTTATACTCCACATTGTCCAAAGAGGCAATCT
The DNA here is from genome assembly GCA_045659085.1 of Tidjanibacter sp. Classification (GTDB taxonomy): domain Bacteria; phylum Bacteroidota; class Bacteroidia; order Bacteroidales; family Rikenellaceae; genus Tidjanibacter. The sequence continues at coordinate 138,242 of JAZOWE010000002.1, read as the reverse complement.
CGGAATTGAATTTGTCTTCATATCCAGGTTCGATCTTACCATACAAATCGACAATAAATTTATCCTTCAACCCCTTCTCGTTAAGTTGTCGTACTGCCTCAACAATCTCACCAACACCCTTATTGGGGTGTACGCGCGAAAGGAAAACAAAACGATAGGATTCACCCTCCTTTTTAGGGGTAATTGTCGGAGTGAATGTAATGGGCTTTGAATTGGGAACATGTATCACATTTGTCAGACCATACTTATCTAACTCTGTTACCATACACTTACCCTGTACCAATATGTGTTTCAATGATGCTAGCGCCTTAATATTATATAGTCCTCGTTGAATTCCAATATGGATATTACCACCAACAACCCAAAAATACACATTCCTATTTATTGGGACATAGTATAAGAAATTTATCAATTTCGCAGCAGCACCACTGGCAGAAATAATCACTTTTGCACGACAATTAAAAAGTAATGTGAAAAATAATTTCACAAGCACCCACGGTCTTTTCTTCCAATTAATAGTATCAACTGTAATCACCATGTCGAACAGCTCTTTGAATCGCTTGACAAAGAGTTGATTTTTCATCGTTTCACCGCAAGTTGCCACACCTCCCTCGTTGATGGCTCCTACAAGAATTACTTTGTTTTTCATATGGTTATTCTACCTTTTGACCATTTTGCATAATAATTTTGGCAGGAACTCCAGACACCACACAATTATCAGGTATGTCTTTGATTACAACAGAATTGGCTGCTATCGTCACATTGTCACCAATCTTAACTGGCCCCAAAATAGTCGCTCCGGTAGATATATAGACATTATTTCCTATGCGGATATTTGTCTCTTTGCCAGGTTTTCGGCGCCCTATCAAAACATTTGGCAATATAGTAGCATTCTCTCCAATTTTTACATCGGGATTAATTCGCAAAAAACCAGGGTGAACAAAAGAGAAACCAGGACCAGCAACATTAACAGGAATCGATATTCTATATTTTAGACAGCGCCTTCTGTATGACAACATATAGTACAAATACATAGGTAGATTGTACCATCGTTTATTGTTGCAATAATATTCATAATGACGCAATGTCCTCATATAGGAATACAACATCCACGTTTCGCTAAATGTGAATTTTGTAAACCAACGAGGCTTAGAACTAAACCTTGACAGATCTTTCTGTAAATATTCTTTTAAGTCTTGACGTGTCTTTATCATATCTAAATGAGTTTTTTATATTTATCAACAAATTTTTCTATGGTATGGCTTTCTATCAATTTAGCGCGATTGCCGCGTCCCATTCTCAATCTTTCATTGCGCCCAACTTTTACCATTTTAATTATAGCATTGGCGATGCTATCAACATCTTTGGGATCACAAAGAAAACCATTGGCACCCTCCTCCACTATGGTAGCATTATCGCAAACATTTCCACACACAATAGGTAGTTCACAACACATTGCCTCGCACACAACATTAGGATAGCCCTCAAACAGTGATGGAAGAACAAAGATGTCTGCCGATTGATAGACATCTACCACTTTATCAGTAGCATTATTAAGAGTGACATATTCGGATAAATTATACTCATTCACTGCCGACTCCATTTGTTGATAATATTCACCGCCCGAATGTTTGTCTCCATACCACGAAAAGTGCACATTTTTACACTCTTCGACAACCTTGCGAATCACCTCAATATATCTATGTCCATTTTTTTGGGGATTATATCGAGCAACCGTAACAATCTCTACAACATTATTCTCAATTTTCTCTTCTGCGGGAACAAACCTATCAACATGCACAAAATTGGTGATTGTCTTTATTTTGTCTTTATATTGAGGATATCTATTGGATAAATATTGACTCTGTGCGTGCGAATTAGGAACGATATAGTCTGCGAATCTGTATAACGCATATAACACCTTTGCGCTTCTTGTTAGCACTTGTGTGGTATTACGCTCTGAGACAATCAATTTAACCTTAGGGCAGAAAATTTTAGCCACACACGCAGGCAAACTCATTGAATATCCATAAGAAATCACAACATCTGGGCGAAATCTTTTAATCAGTTTTATGAGTCTAAAAATCCGTGTTTTCGTATTGGTTAGTTCGGGATGCAATTCATACGAATCTCCCAACTCCTGCAATTCAACAGAATAAAAATCCTTTTTACGAGGAGTTACCAACAATACTTCATACCCTTGCCTTTTTAGCCCAATTGCAAGTCCACATATTTGGCGCTCAGCCCCACCTGTTCCAATAGATTGGTTTAATAAAAGAATCTTTTTCATTTGCTAAATAATCTTTTGCTTATATTATTAATGCAGGCTCCTCTGCCTATTAAAACAGGACAATACTTATTAATTAGATGTGCTATTCCAAGTGTTATGAGAATTGATGTGAAACTAAACAATATAGTATACACATAAGGTTGTGACTCTAACAATTTGATATGCAATAGTCCAAATAGCACATTGGTTATCAGTCCTCCATAACCATGATACATATATATTATCAATGAATTCTCTCCCAACATCTGCAAAAGCTTACACTTTTTCAGTGACATCGCAAACAAACATACGGAAATAATACCAATAAATGAGAGCAACAGATATACAGATTCGGGCGATAATTTATGGATATGTAAATCGAATGACAAAGGTTTAGGTAATAAGATGTAGAGTAATACTACTATGACTATGTATATACATATCGCTATTACACCCCAATGTCTTTTTATTTTTTCCAAATCTATGGACATTAATTTATCCTTACAGATGACACCTACTAAGAAGTAACCAAGAGCCAAAATTGCTGTATTAGCGCTCCAAGGCGCAATTTTCGTCCCAGATATCCCAGTAATAGAAGCAAAGCATAATACTGCAACTATCAGCATATGCAGTTTATTATTTTTTAGGGCTTTAATAATAAATGTTGCCAAAACCTGAACTATAAAAAGGCAAGCAAGGAACCAAAAAGCCTTACCCATCATAATTTTTGTACCACGATATTGGAAATACTCTACAACTCCTGTAAAATCACCAATGTACAATAATTCTATCCATTTCATACTACCCAGCATAGTAATTATGGCGTTGATGAAATAGGGCCAGAGGATTTTTGCTGTGCTACCAAATAACGATTTGCCAATTGAATTAGGCTTGAAAACCACTCCCGACAGAAAGAAAAATCCTGTTAGAAAAAATGGGTCAAATATACTTCTATAAAAGATTGGGACATTAAGTGTGTGAGACAAAACTACACTATATATGCAAATTCCCCTGACAATATCGATCCAACCTAATCTCATATGCTTAAACTTATGAAGTGTAATTACACCTATATGCAAGAGAATAACCTAATGCCATGGTTGTGCCTATAGATAAACTACCATACGACATCGAGAAGAGTGATGAGGCAAACATTATAACACAGCACAGCATCAAAGATGCAAAAACTATTTTATTATATTTGCGAACATTCAAAGTATTAATACCCAACGCAACGAAGTATATGATATATATAAATACACCTAACAATCCCATATTCACACCTAACTCAAGCCAATCGTTGTGTGCGTATTTTCCTGCAAGCGCAACTGTCTGATTCATGCCCTCTCCAAACAGTATCTCACCAATACTGTTACGCGCAAACATATGCTCCCATAGCGTCGAATAAATAACATCTCGACCGGAACTATTACCCGCCATTGTATCTTCCACTCGATACTGGAAATAGTCGCTTGATGCCATGAAATCACTCGCAAAATATGCAAATCCCACCAACGCAATAACACTCAATGCAACAATACGCTTGCGGAGTTTCCTATTTGCGCTGTTGTATGATTGGTACATAAAATAGATAACGCACAAGATACCTATCAGGATTGCACCTCGCTTCATACCCAACAGAATAAAGACCATGGCATATATTAATGCCACATATTGCAGAGTTGTTTTTTTATGGAGAAATACAAAAAGTGGCATTAGTCCCAAAAAGTTGTAGGCTATGTTATTGGTAAACTCCTCTTGATCGCTACCCATACTCATTGCATCTATTATATTGTTATTTTGGGTCCTAATAAACATCAGAGTCGTCAAGCACAATAGGCAAATGATATATTTGGGTATATTATGCTCCGTCAATAGTCCTTTTTGTCCAAAGTGATAGTATGCATAAATAGGCAATAACGACATAAGCAATGTCTTTAATGTGCCCCAAGCAGTCACCTGCTGCTCCATCACAAAATCAACATATATCGGCGTGGGATTAACATAAGATACAAAGAAGTATACGATAAACATTCCCACAAAAACAGCCACCGTTTTGAGGAATGTTGGCATTTTATACTTCCTAAACGACACAACCATATAGTATAGCGAAAGGAGCATTATTATTAACAAAACACCTCTCGAGATAATACTACCACTTGGGTATAGAATGCCTTGCAGATAATACAGACACCACAATGCAGTGTAAAACACACACTCGTTAAACCAAGAACTCTTCATACTATTTTTGAGGTAATTTTATCCAACTACCAAAAGTGTAATTCCACTCTTCTGGTCTAAACCACCCTATACCACTCGCAGGAAAGAATGTAATTTCTCCAAAGTACTCTTTGTCGTCAATGACATACAAGTCTATTCGAGAGAATGGAATATTTTTCGACAATTTCTTACATATACAGATCATATCCTCTATACACAGAGGTCTTGCAACGGGAGTTTCCCCATTTGTTGCAATTGGATTCAGTCCAACAAAGGGCATATGATTCCACTCCATATCGTAAAAATCAATAGTCTCTTTCGTATTTCTATCTCGAATTACTTGACAATACATTGGCTCTCCATTAAAACAGAAGAACTTATAATCAGGTATATCTTGATGCCCTTGTACTTCTATGAATTTCTCTGCAATAATACGTTTTTTCACATTTTTGTACGGCCATTCGCGATTATCGTAAAAGTAATCGCGTTGCATGGATTTTTTCAGTTTTTTAGTAGCCTTTTGTATATCTAAAGTAGCCTTATCTTTACAAATTACAATACCTCCACTATCATGAGTACATTTTAATACAAACTGATTAGGTAGCGAGTCCCAATCAATATCCTCCGCTCGATCCCAAACGCCAATAGTAGGAATAATATATTCTTCTCCGATAATATTTGCCACATATTCTTTGGCTCCAACCTTATCCACCATCTGGGTGTATTCAGGCTTACGATTGTAGAGTTTGAGCCACTGGAGTTTTTCACTAAAAGTCTGAGGATTCTCGAGATTGAGTTCTTTCCCCATCCTCAACTTATATAGTCTCCTCAAAAAATTCTCATCCGAATAGAAACGAGAAAACTTATACAAAAGCACCAACTTAATCTTGTTCCTATCATGAAGCAAGGCGTGAAATAACTTCTTTATTTTGTTCATAGACTATTAAAATTTACTTTACATTCATTTTTTCGTTTAATACAGCAATAGTAATATCCCTATGGGCTTCACAGCAAATACGATTCAGCATAGCACCATACTCCTTGCGAGAGGTTAAATATGGTAGGTATCCTCTGTTTGCAGCAGCATTTAGATAGCGATTATGCCAGGAAGAAAACAGCGAGGTGACATATGCTTTATTTCTATTAATCCAACCTTCAAATGACTTTTGGAGTTGATTGTCATCCGCAATAATCGCATTCAGTTTACTGATGGTTTGCTCAAAGTTATCAGTTTGCTCTTCTTGCATAAGTTCTACCGTAGCTAAATCTTTGCATTGCACATATGGAACCAACTCAATTTTGGGTATTTGCTCGCCAAGTTCAATCACAAGCAAATAACCTTCGTGCCAAATTACATTCCCGCCATTTCGATTACCGTCAAAGCAGAAATTTCCCAGGCCATACACAATAGGTTTCCCATTATAGTATTCGTATCCACTATAACAATGCTGATGATGGTTTACAACTGCATCTGCGCCAATTTCCACAAAGAAACGATAAAGTTTCTTCATTCGTGGACTTGGCAACTGATAGTGCTCGTGACCACCATGCACAATCACCACAACATAATCGGCATTTTTGCGAGCTTCGGTAATTTGATGATAATTATCCACCGAATCCAAAGGTGCTGCTCCAGCAGTTGTCGCAGTGGCAATGGAAAATTCGTTCTCACAGAAATTTACAAAGGCCACTTTCTTCCCATGAATATCCTTGTAAAGTACTTTCTGTGCCTCGGCTAGTGATTTACCGCCACCAACATAGTCTATGTTTTGCGCCTCCAACTCCTTTAAGGTAGTCAAGCAACCACTATCTCCAAAATCTCTAAAGTGATTATTGGCGAGGGTTGCGCAATTAAAGCCAGCATATTTCATTGCCGCCACAGCAGTTCTTTCTGTACGCAGAGCAGGGCCACATTTGGCTATGGGTTTAGCATCTCCTTCGACTATAGGACACTCGAAGTTAACAATCGAATAATCAGCCTCTTTAATAATCTCTTTCACTCCGTCAAAAAATGAGAAGTCTTTGTTGGCAACCATTGTCGCCACTCTGTCTCGAGGACAGAAGTCTCCTGCAATAAGAATTTTCATTTCACACTCTTTTTTGCTCGTTTATGTTTTGTCGCAAATACATACGTTGTTAATCCTCGCAATAACCATATGCCAGAGATTGTTATCGCTGTTCCGATGTAACTATATTGGATTGTAAGTATCCAGGTAGTAATAAATCCCAATACAGAGTAGATAGTTATGATATTTCGATATTGTTTCTCTTTGCCAACAAGCACCAAATAGTTCACACCATATGTGTTCATTAGAAAGAGTGAGAAGGGTGAAATAGCCATAATCCTAATGACGGCAGCGGCTTCGGTAAATTCAGCTGTAAAAAATAACTTGATAAGTAGATCTGCGCTAAAGAATAGCAGAATACTTGCCATAATGCTCAGCGAGCCTGCAATTTTAACATACAAGCCATGATGGTCTATTTTACGAGCAAGGAATGGGTAAAATGTCCTAGAAAGAACCTGGAATAGTTGGTCAATAATATTTATAAATCGTTTGCCTGCATCGAACAAACCAGTTGCCACCTCGCCACAGGTGGAACGAAGAAGGATAGTGGAGAAGTTGGTGTAAAGATTGGGGAAAAGCAGACTGAGGAACATATTCCAACTACTCTTGATGGACGCCCATATTTCGTTAAATCGTGGGCGCACAATGCTTACCTTGAATTTCTTTATTATAAACCACATAGCAATAGCACCACTCACCCAGTATCCAACAGCGGTTAGTAGTGGCTGCCATACATAATCTTCTTTTTCCTGAATGACCACGAATATAAGCACCGTAAACAGTAGTTTGGAAAGTACATTCATTATGGTGATGTACTTCATTTTCTCCATAGCCTGAAAAAACCAGTCAGGGAAGATGATATGTCCGGGGATATAAAGGAAGGTTAAAAATAACAGTAAGCGTTTTTCGTATAGACTTGGAACTAAATAAATAAGTATACAGAGAATGCCAAAGCCTATTGCCATAAGCAGTGTTTTAGCCCACATAACATTGGAGAAAATTCTAGAGATCGCCCCAATGTCATCTCTCTGCCTAGCCACATCACGAGTTGCGGTGTAGTTGAACCCAAAATCCACAAATGTCTCGATGAAGACCATGATAGATGCCGCAAAAGCTATTTCGCCAAAATTGTCAACGCCAATTACGCGTGACAAGTAGGGCAATGTAATTAGAGGAAATACATACCCGATTACTTTCAACACAAATAGCCATATAAGATTACCAGCTAATGTGCGTGCATCCTTATTTTTTGCGACTTGCGATATTTTTGCTTTGAGTTTATTCATTTCTATATAAGTGCTCTGCCGAGTTTCGTTTTTCTAAATAGCCAAGATAGCAACAGACTTCCAGTTAGGGCGATTGCTGAACCTACCCAAGGCAACCAATAGGGACCTACTGCGGTTGGAAGGGTGGTTTTGTAGTACAAAATCTGCAAAATAAACTGCTGGAACAGATAAATGCCGAAACACAAACCACTAAGATTTATCACCCAAGGCGCAACGCTAATCTTCTTAACCTCCAAGAAGTAATTAACTAATATGTAAATGAAAATTATACCAAAAATGCAATACACAATCTTCACATACTTTATGATTTCTACCGCAATTGCCTTCTCAATCAAATTGTCGCTATTCATATATGTATCCATCATACCTCCCTCTGAGATATACAACCCAACGGCATAGACACACACAAATATCAACAGCCACAAGACAACCTGCTTAATAGTTTTTATCTTGGCAATAATCACATCTCTATTGCGATAAAACAACATTCCGAGGTAGAAAAACAATGCATAATATGTTGCTCGGTCTATTTGCAGAGGTAAGGGCAGTATTGACAGTGCTGGCAATGCAGCTAATCCTGCTATTTTCAACCAAATTGGATAGTTAATTTTATCTACTCCATAGCACATCAGCATTACCCAATACAACATCGGCAAATACCACATATGTCCTGCTCCCGAAACCATTGCCAACAATAATTCTCCAACGGTTCGTTCCTTTGTGTTGTAGAATAGGATTACATATATGACACTAAATACTACACTCGGCAACAACAAGCGTTTGGATTTACTACCTGCTATTTTCCAGAAAGTTTGTTGTTTTCTCGTAAGTGTTAGTGCAAATAAATATCCGGAGCAAAAGACCAACAATTCCAAACGGAATGCAGAACACAAAGTCGCAATCCAATCATACAACTCAATATACTGATAATCAACAGGTTGCCCCCACCCCCCCCCTATAAATTATGAACGAGTGATAGACAACCAACAAAAATATCGCTATTGGTCGGATTACATATACATCATTTAATGCTTTTCTCTCTGCCATTGTTCTTACCCATAAAACTCCTTATACCATTCGGCGAAGCGGCGGAGGCCGGTGCGCAGGGGGGTGCGGGGTTTGAAGCCGAAGTCGCGCTCCAATGCCGAAGTGTCCGCAAAGGTCACAGGCACATCGCCCGGTTGCATCGCCACCAACTCCTTATGTGACTCAAAGTCGTAGTCCGCAGGCAGCACTCCCGCCCTAACCAACTCCTGTTGCAGTATATCCACAAAATCGAGCAAATTCTCAGGATTGGAGTTACCTATGTTATATACTGCATAGGGAGGTTCGGGCAGTCCGTCCTCGCCCACGCGCTTTGCGGGTGCTTTGTGCATAACCCTCTGCACGCCCTCTACAATATCGTCCACATAGGTAAAGTCGCGTTTGCAGTTGCCGTAGTTGAAGATTTTTATCGTTTCGCCCTTGCGGAGCATATTGGTAAATCCGAAATATGCCATATCGGGCCTACCGGCAGGACCATAGACCGTAAAGAAGCGCAAACCTGTCGAGGGGATGTTGTAGAGTTTGCTATACGAGTGCGCCAAGAGCTCGTTGCTCTTCTTTGTTGCGGCGTAGAGCGATACGGGGTTATCCACCTTATCGTCGGTTGAATAGGGCACTTTTTTGTTGCTGCCATAGACCGAGCTGCTCGACGCATAGACAAGGTGCTGCACGCCCCTCTTGCCCCCATCGTAGCTGTGGCGACAAGCCTCCAAGATGTTGTAAAAGCCAATGAGGTTGCTCTCGATGTAGGCATCGGGGTTGGTGATGGAGTAGCGCACACCCGCTTGGGCGGCCAGATTGACCACAACCTCAAAGTCATTCTCGGCAAAGAGCCTATCGATGAGCCCCTTATCTGCCAAGTTGCCCTTCACAAACTCCCATTTACTCTCGGGGTGCTCTGCTGCCAGACGCTCCAAGCGTTCCAAGCGGTACTCCTTGATACTCACATCGTAGTAGTCGTTGACGCTATCGAGTCCCACAATCTCAATGGGGCTTTCGGTGATAAGAAGTCGTTCTACCAAGTTGGAGCCAATGAAACCCGCAGCTCCCGTAACAAGTACTTTCATATTATATCGTTAGTCCCTCTTGAAAATATCTCGTGTGTAAACTTTCTCCGTCACATCATCCAAGTCGCTATCGTAGCGGTTGGCGATGATTGCCTGCGAACGGCGTTTGAACTCCGCAAGGTCGCCCACAACCTCCGAGCCGAAGAATGTCGAACCGCTCTCCAAGGTGGGTTCATAGATAATCACCGTGGCTCCTTTGGCCTTGATGCGTTTCATTACGCCCTGAATAGCACTCTGGCGGAAGTTGTCCGAGCCCGACTTCATTGTGAGCCTATAAACGCCCACAACGACATCCTGCTCCTTGTCGGCATTCCACGCACTCGAAGCGGTGTAGTAGCCGGCCTTTGCGAGCACCTGATCGGCAATGAAGTCCTTGCGTGTGCGGTTGCTCTCCACGATTGCCGACATCATATTCTGTGGCACTGCGTCGTAGTTAGCCAAGAGTTGTTTGGTATCTTTGGGCAGGCAGTAGCCGCCATAGCCAAACGAGGGATTGTTGTAGTGTGTGCCGATGCGGGGATCGAGGCCGACACCCTCAATGATAGCCTGCGTGTCCAAGCCCTTCATCTCGGCGTAGGTGTCCAGCTCGTTGAAGCAGCTCACGCGCAGCGCCAAGTAGGTGTTGGCAAAGAGTTTTACAGCCTCTGCCTCCTTCAAGCCCATAAAGAGCACGGGGATATCCTCTTTGAGTGCTCCCTGCTGCAAGAGTGCTGCAAAGGTGTGTGCCGCATCCTCCAAGTGGTTGCCGGCAATGGCCTTGATAGCCTCGTTTTCCTCGCCAAACTGCTCTATCATCTTGGGATAGCCCACAATGATGCGCGAGGGGTAGAGGTTGTCGTAGAGCGCCTTGCTTTCGCGCAAAAACTCGGGCGAGAAGAGCAGGCGGAACTTGCGGCTCCTATCCAGACCTTGCTCCTTGAACTTCTGTGCATATTTCACATAGAGCGAGCGGCAATAGCCCACGGGGATGGTCGATTTAATAATCATTACAGCCTCGGGGTTTACCTCCAACACAAGGTCGATAACATCCTCAATGTGGTGAGTATCGAAAAAGTTTTTCTGTGGGTCATAATTTGTCGGAGCTGCAATTACAACAAACTCCGCATCCCTATAAGCTTCACGGCCATCGAGCGTAGCCCTCAGATTGAGTGGCTTGTTGGCCAGATAGTCCTCAATGTAGTCGTCCTGAATGGGCGATCGTTTGTTGTTGATAAGTTCTACCTTTTCGGGCACTACATCCACAGCCACAACCTCATTGTGCTGCGCCAAGAGGGTTGCAATACTCAACCCCACATAACCCGTTCCTGCAACTGCAATTTTCATACTTTTATAGTGTTTTTTTGTTTTTCCTATGCGATATTTTCTCTCTGTTTGAGTTCTCGATCCAACTCTTCGAAGATGGAGTTGTTGCTCTTGAACTCGGGCACAATCATCTTCATATTACGCACCGCATTGAGCACCTCTCCTCGTTTGGCAATCTCAATAAGGTCGTTGAAACACTCCGCAATGGAGTGGAAATCATACTCGCGCACCTTTGCAATTTTAATTTTCTTATGCTCGGTAGGCACCGTATTTTCCTCGTTTGAGAGCACCTCCTCGTAGAGTTTTTCTCCCGGGCGCAAACCCGTAAACTTAATCTCAATATCCCTACCCGGTATGTAACCTGCGAGTTTAATCATCTTCTCCGCAAGGTCCACAATTTTCACAGGCTCGCCCATCTCGAAGACAAAAATTTCGTTACCGTTGCTCATAGTTGCCGCCTCCATAACCAACCTACAAGCCTCGGGAATAGTCATAAAGAAACGGTTGATTTTGGGGTGCGTTACGGTCACAGGGCCACCCTCCTCAATCTGTTTGCGGAAGTGGGGAATGACGCTACCATTACTACCAAGCACATTACCAAAGCGGGTTGTCACAAACTTGGTTTTACCCTCAACAAGTCCCTTTTCGATGGCGACACCCAGACTCTGGCAATAAATCTCGGCCAATCGTTTCGAGCATCCCATAACATTTGTGGGGTTTACGGCCTTATCGGTTGAAATCATGACCATCTTCTCCACTCCGTTTCTAACGCAGAGGTCGGCCACATTCTTCGAGCCGTAGATGTTGCTAAGCACCGCCTCACAGGGGTTTTCCTCCATCAGGGGCACATGTTTGTAAGCTGCTGCGTGGAATACAATCTCGGGCTGATAGCGATCATAGGCCACCTGCAACCTCTTTGCCGAGCGCACATCGCCAATGAAAGGCACGAAATCGAGGTCGGGATATTTACGCTCCAACTCCAAGCGGATTTCGTGGAGCGGAGTTTCGGCCATATCGAAGATGATGAGCTTCTTAACGCCCAAATCTGCCATTTGGCGGCAAATTTCACTACCGATACTACCTGCGCCACCCGTAACCATCACACTTTTGCCGTGGAAACTGTTGTAGACCTCCTCGCGATTAATCATAATTTCGTCGCGGCCCAGCAGGTCCTCGATGCGGATGTTGCGCATCTTCATTTTGTCGATATTCTCGCTATCCAACTCGTTCACTTGCGGAGCAACAAGAATCTTGATTGCCTTCTCTTTGCGCTCGCTGCAATACCTGATAAGTCGCTCCTTTTCATTCTTTGCATCCTCATCAGAGGCAAACAAGAGAGCGTCGGCACCTGTCATTCTCAATACAGTCTCCACATCCTTTTCGTTGCGGAAATAGTATGTTTTCAAGTCCGACACCTTATAGCCTCCCATCTTTGTACCAAAGGTCAAAAAGCCCACAATACGATAGTGGCTGCTGTTGAAGAGTCGTGTGGTCAACGAGACACTCTTGTCGCCCACACCGTAGACCAACACCCTGCTACGCTTGTCGTGCGAATGTAGCACAATCCAGTCATAAACTGCAATCATCAAAACCCTGACGGCAACAAGCCCCACAACCGAAATCAGCATATCGAGTCCCACCATAAGCAGAATCTCGTTATTCTTCATTGTAATTGCGGGCAAAACTTGCAGGAGTGTGACAAAGATGCAGGATTTGAGCGCCACCGACAGACCTATCGACATCAAACTTTTGAGCGACGAGTGGCGAATGAGTTGCTTGTAGGTGCGGAAGATGTAGAAACAAAGCGTATTAACCACCATTGACACCACGAGCATCCACGCCATTACACCCTTCGATATGGCGGTAACGCCCGCAAAGTAGCGCACCAACATAATGGCAATCATCGACGAGATGAGTGCTACTACGATATCGATAAACAAAACCACCCAATAGCTAAGGTAGCGTCCTTCAAACAATCTTCTCATACAGCAGCGATTATTGAAAAGTTATCTCTTTGAGGCCACACAGCAACCATCTGACTGATGACCTATTTTCTCTCTTTGCTAATTTCCGTTACCGTTTACCTTCTCGACCTCCGAGGTGCGATAGGCCGCCGTGGCTACGGCTGCCACGCCCTCAATCTGCACAACGACTCTCTTTTCGTGGCGAGCAGAGGTGCGCATATAAACACCCTCCACCCCTCTGAGTGGGCCCACAAGAATCCTCACCCTATCGCCCGTCTTCAAATCGAGGTCGGGCTCCAAGAACCTCACTCCCTCACTACGGCAAATCTCCATAAAGTGTTCCATCTGGTCGGCGGGCACAAACTGGGGTGCGGGCTTTCCATCATCCCCTTTTGCCATCATATAGCGTAGATAGGGGATTTTTGTGGTTTTTATCTCCTGCAAGGCCGAGAGCGACGAGTGGATGAAGATGTAGTTGTGTAGTTTTGCGACCTCGCGCATCTGGTATCCGCCGGCAGGCTTGCGCCTCTTGACTTTCTCGGTTGGCACAAAGCAAACAATGCCAATTTCCTCCAACAATCTGCGTGCGACAAGTTCGCGCTGATAGGTCACGCGCATCACATACCACTCAACATTTAGCTGAGTATTACAGATAGAATTTTGAGAATTATTTGCTTCCATTGAGCCGTTACACACGCTTCCTTCGCTCTTTTTCGATGCCAAAAGCACCACGGCGGAGCGCCCCAATCCTTGCGTAGTAGATATAACTTGGGGACATTGATAGCCACATAACACACTGACTACCAATCAATTACCCCCCCAAGTGGGGAAAACTCATAAGTCTTATGTAACCCCAATACCCACAGTATAGGTACAAGTTACCGACTGCAAATGTAAAGATTATATATTGAAATTACAACTTTTTAGGGGAAGTTTTACACTGGCTATATATCGGCAAATTAGGTGTTAATACGACATACTCCTTCGGCCAATTCACCAATCAACGCCTCCAATCTTTACAACTTTTTGGGGCAAAAAAGGCGGCTTTCCCGAGCGAGGAAGCCGCCTTTTTCAACTCGGATTTCCCGAGAAATCCGCCCTACCCTATTTCAGGTGTTTGTCAAAGAAATCTGCTGTAATCACAAGCAGTTCGTGACCAATGTCGCTCCTCTGACCGTGGAGATTGTGGTCGTAGAAGGGGTAGATGCGCAAGTCCACCTCGCCACCTTTCTGACGCAGAGCCTCGGCATACTCCTCGCTCTGTGTGTAGTCCACAATGCTGTCGCCCGTACCGTGGAAGAGCAGTGTTGCGGGGATATTCTTTCTTGGAATCATATAGACGGGAGAATATGCCTCCAACATATCTTTGTCGAGATTGTGGAAATAGCGGGTACGCTTCTTGTCTTTGGTATTAACCACACCGTCGTTGCAAGTGATAAGGTTGTAGGGGCCTGCATAACCCACCATAGCCTTTGCGCCCTTGATTGTCATAGCCGCAGCTGCCGAGAGGTGCGCACCTGCCGACTGACCGCAGAAACCGAAACTCTTGGGGTTGATGTTGAGCTCCTCGGCGTGATCCTGCACCCACCTAACCGCATCTTCGATATCCTCCATCGACACCTCAATTTTGGCCCCAGGCTGGTGCGAAAGTGTGTAGGCGATACGCACGCCCGCAATACCATTTTGAACAGCCAAGAACTGCGACGAAATGCGGAAAGCATTGTTGTTACCCTTAGTCCAGCCACCGCCGTGAATCCACACCACAAAGGGGGCAGGAACATCGCTCACAGCCCTGTCTACGATGAGTTTGAGCTCATAGTCGGGATATGTTTTGTAAACATACTCCTCGCTCACGCACTGTTTGTAGTGCTTACCCGACGCAATGGGTTTGTGCTCATAAACGGTCAACAAATCGGGCACCTCATCGAGGTTGATAAATTTGTAGCGGTCGTGGTTTTTGAGCCTATAAGTACCGTCTTCGTTAGGCACGAGCTCCATTGAGTAGCGGTTGGAAATCTTCTTTGCTTTTTTGTCTTGTGCACCTACGGGCATAGCCGCCAACACCATAAGAGCAACGATTGAAAGAATCAGTTTTTTCATAACTTATTTTTTGTAAACGATTATTGATAAATCACTTATGCTACCACAGCGTCACTGTCGTCAGGTCGTAGTGGGAGAAGAAATAGAAGTTTCCGCTCTCACAACCGACTATCAGATTGGGGCCCTTGGAAGTGTTGCCCAATGCGCACACCGAGGGCGAGTTGGCGTGCACGCCCAAGCGGAAGTCCACACCGCGGAATTGGAACTGTCGTGGGTAGGCAAAGCGGAAACCGCCACTACCTGCCACATTCTCCAACAAGAGCACCTGCAAGCCCCTGCTACGCGATGCGGGCAACCCCACCGAGGGGAAGGGGAAGGAGGATTGTGCGGGGGTGCCGATGAGCATATCCAAGTCGCCATCGCCATCCCAATCGGCAAATTCGAGTTTCTCCCTACCGCAATATCCAAGGCTCTCGACACTATCAAGACCCAAGTCCTGACACCCCGTAATGATGTTGCCGTCGTTGAGCAACATCTGCCCCCTATCTACCACTGCGTCATTGGTTTTGCGCTCATAGAGGTGGAGGGCGTCGTCGCCGTCCATAATGGCAATATAGACCTTGCTGCCCACGCGAGCCACCGCAGGGCGGCAGCGCCACACACCATAGAGTTCCAAGCCGTCGAGTTTAATAACTCTGCGTCGGCCCAGACTTGGCTGCGAGGCCGTACCCTCGTTGAGCATATACTCAAACTTGCCCTCGTTGGTCGAAAATACCACATCGAGCAATCCGTCGCCATCCCAATCCACCACATTGGGGCAAAGATAGCCCCAACCGGCCTCCATAGGGCCCTGCACCTCGTAATAACCCGCACGGAAGCAAATAGGCTCTCCATCGGAGCAGAGATATTCGTAGGGGCCAAAGGCGGGCGAAGCGTTCGAGCCTCGGTTTTTGAAGAACAGAAGGCGACCTTCGGAGTTTCCGGCAACAATATCCAGCACTCCGTCGCCATCCCAATCCACCACCGAAGGCACACTGAGCGAGCCGGGGTAGATATTGCCATTCTCCTGCATCACAGGCACCCCCTTGTGGAACACGGGCGTACCATCGGGGGTATTCCTGTCCGCATAGCGATAGAGATAGAGCATACCCTCGCCCGAGGTTATAAAATCGTTGAGTTGCTTGTCGTCGTCAGCTGCAATGGGTACGATGTTTCCCATAACATTATTGTTCACAAGTACCTCTCCCTCCTCGTCGTAGAGGTAGTCCACCAGCGAGTTTTTGGCTGCGGGCAGCCATTTGAGCGTGCCGAACTTATTGCCAAGCACATAGCCGTCCACACCATTGCCCACAAGGCGAGCCATACCCTGACCTGCCAGAATAATCTCATCCTCCGCGCTAAACTTACTCTTACCCGCGGTTTTGAGCTGTCCGTCGGAGCGATTAAAGCTCATAGTGTAGGCTCCTTGGTAGGGCAACATACCACGATAGATACCTTTGCTATCGTAGTAGCTCTCGGTAACATCGTCCATTTCGGGCTTCGATGACGCCTTGGATGGGCTGAGGAATGCCACATCGTAGCTATCTGCACCAACCGTCACATCAAATGCCGAAACACCATTAGGAATGTCCGAAAGTTGCTCATTGGATATCTGAACAAAGGTCTTGGTCTGTGCATCGTAGGTCGATACACGAAAGCGCGTACCCGAGAGGAAGAAGGCATATACGGTACCGTCAATCTGCTGCACTCTTACCATACGCTCATTCCAATCCCAGGGCTGTCCGCCAATGGGTTGCGGATCGCCGTAAATAAGTCTGCCGTCGTCGGTTTTTCCCCTGTATTCACACAGATGAACACCCGTCTTTCCTCCATACTTGGCATCCAGACCAAAAGTGCCTGTCACAAACAAATCGGGATACTCCTTAGAACTCATATAGACCGCACCCAAGAGCGCATTGGCGGTGGTTTTTGTAAGGTTTAGCGGTGCCAGGCCGTCGTTTGCCGTAGCGGGCACCGCCTCACCACTAATCAACGCCTCGCCCGCAAGCGGAGGAAGCACCACAGGCTCTCCACCCGAAGGTGTGGATGGGGTTGGCATAGGTGTTGGCTCGCAGGCACCCAAAAAACCTGCAATCAACACCCACACCAAAGTTCTAAACAATGCTCTATACATCATTGCTGTTTCGCATTTCGTTCATCAATAGTAATTGTGGTCAAATCCTTGCGATTGTAGAAGAAGAAACGACCATTCTCACAGCCCACCAAAAGGTTTGCGCCTGCCGAGGTATCGCCCAGCATACAGGGTGTTGGGCTATTGGCGTGCTGACCAATATAGACATCCTCGCCATTCATCTGGAACTGCACGGGCTCCTCAAAGACAGGCTTTTCGTTGCTGCCCACATTCTTCATCAACAGTACCTGCAAACCCTCGTAGGATTTGAGCGTACCATTGGGGAAACCGCGGTCGGGCGAAGGGATACTTGCCGAGCGAGGTGTGCCAACAAGTAAATCCAACAATCCGTCGCCATCCCAATCAAAGAGCGAGAGTTTACAACGCCCCCAAGCACCAAGGCGTGGAGTGCGTGCACTGTGGCTGGTAATCTTACCACCCGTATTGAGCAGCACCTTGCCACCATCGCAAACCCTCGTATCGCTCACCCTCCAATAGAGGTGCAGAGCGTCATCCTCGTCGAAAATCATCATCGCCACCCTATCTCCAACTCTGGCCAAAGCGGGCTTCACGCGCCAAGTACCCCACAAAGGTAATCCATCCAGATGAATTTTCTCGGGCAAAGAGAGCTGAGGTGAACCTTTTGTGCCACAATTGAGTGCTACATAGAACGATGCTGTCGCATCGCTCCACACAATATCGAGCAACCCATCGCCATTCCAATCAAAGACAGTGGGAGCCGTATAGCCCCACGACGCCTCCATAGGACCCTGCACATCGTAGTAACCGGGGCGCGAAATGAGGTCGCGACCTCCTGCCCTCAGGCGCTCGCCCTCCCAATGGAAGTCGGGAGCAAAGTCTGTTCCTCTATTTTTCCAAAAGAGAAACTCGCCCTCGGAGTTGCCACTCACAATATCCAACACTCCGTCGCCATCCCAATCGACAACATTGGGGACACCGAGAGTACCGGAGTAGATTTGACCATTCTCCATCAACAGTGTGCGGGGCTCGTCATACAACACACCATCTTGGTGGGGACCAAGATATGCGTAGTACTCAAAGACACCCTCGCCACCAACCACAAACGAGGTGGGATTACCTTCGGTGTCGGGGAATGGAATGATGCGTCCTCCCTCGCGCTCGTAGTCCATAGGTTGGTCGTCGAAGCCCCACACATACTTGGGCTCCGAGGGATTTCGAGGATCGATATACATCAGTGCTCCAATGCGGTTGAGCGCCACATAGCCATACTTGTTTCCGCTATGGTTTACACGCGCCACAGCCGTAAGAGCCAACATATGCTCGTCGGAGGTAAGTTTTTCGCCTGCCACCTCGTCGCTAAAATTGTGAAGCACAAATCGTTTTACGCCGCCATAGGGCAACTCGCCACGATAGATACCGGCACCATCGTAGTACGACTCAAAGCCGTCGTAGTCCTCGGGGCGATACTTTGCCTCGTTGTCGTAAGCCACAGCCACCTCTACCGACCCGTCGGCCAGAGGTGTAGCGGCAACATTTATTTTTTTAGACAATCCGGTGGATTCTAATACACCCATTCGCACCAACGAATTGCTATCCACATCGTAGCGTGCCACAAAGAGTTTCGACTTTGTTTCGCGCCAGAGTGAGTAGACCTCGCCGTGGAGATTGAACACACAACCGTGTGAGGGCATATTCTTTGGCGTACCCCAACAGCACTTGATTTTGCGGGGCTTGGAGAATACGGGGTTGCCCTCCTCGGTGGTGTAGAGATAGTCCGCCACGAAGAGTCCCCTTGCGCCACTCATACCCGCCTTGGAGGCGAGAAACAGAGAGGGTTTGTCGTTGCCCGGAAGATAGGCATAGCCTACGGGATGTTGGTTGTAAACAAACGGCAGGGCCAAAGGTGCAAGGTGCTTTTCGCCACCCGCCACCAGAGCCTTTCCACTCTTGGGTGCGTTTTGGGCGCTCGCCTCGAAGGCAAGCACCCCAAACATCACACATACTATTGCCGAAAGCAATTTTGTTTTCATATCTGATACATTTTTCATAAGAGCCTTAACCGCGAAGTAAGGCACCTTACTATATAAACCTATTCGGTTGCGATTTGTTCGGTCGAGTCGGAGAGTTTAACCAACACGATTGCATCCTTACAGCCCGACGCTCCCAACCAAATCATCATACCCGGATTATTGGGATCTTCATTCGCATACAGGTAGCGACCTTTGGTGGCAGCGTGGCTTGTTTGAGCCTGCATAACACCGTCCACATCGCTAAAAGTCCAATCGGGAGCAAAGTTACCATTAACGGCTTTCACCTCCTCTTGTGTTCCGACAGCAACGCCCACACCGGAACCCCTCATCCACAAGAAATGAGTCATATTCACAGCCGAGCGGATATTCCAAGATGTATTATCTTCAATCTTGGTAATAACCCACTTAAACTTATTCTGAACATCAGCCGCTACCACCTCGCCATTTTCGTCAAACGACATAGACACATCGCTCAAAGTGTAAGCTACGGGGCTGGGAACTGCAACCTCATTCGACATTGCATAGTAAACACCCTCCTTGTTGGTAAGAAGCACATAAGTACCCTCAGAGATGTCGGCAGTCGATGTAATCACAGTGTATGTGGGCTCTGGCTCTGGTTCTGGCTCGGGCTCGGGCTCGGGTTCGGGCTCAGGTTCGGGCTCTGGCTCGGGCTCTGGCTCGGGCTCTGGCTCTGGCTCGGGGGCAGGTTGTTTGCCATAAACTTCGCCGGTCTGAACGCTGTAAATATAGAGCTTGGATGTCTCGGCTGCGCCCTTGCCAAGCCTCCAACTCGATTCCGCCTCCGTTGCACCCATAGCCGCATAGATATAGTAGTGTATCAAGTCAAAGCCTTCCCTTGCCAGCGTGATATTGTAGCCACCATCTTCGCGAGCATTGATTGCAAAAGTGTTGGCATAACCATTAGCGGTATCATAGTAAGCCGAGAATTTACCATCCTCGCCCATAGGTTGAATAGCAAGACCATCGGACTTATTGTTGGTACCCTCGCCAATAAGGTAGTTTACCTCGCCTGCTTCGTTCTCGTAGGAGAAGGTATAAAGACCATTTTCCAACTTCTCGATTTCCCAGTGGAACAGCGAGGGAATTTCGCCCACAAGGTTGCCATTCTCGCCAACCTCAACACCAACGAGAGCATCCGACGCGCCCACAGTATGTATTGCAGGGCGTCTATCAACAGCTACATTGGGGAGCAGTTTCACAGCGCCGTTTGCATCCACCCAACCAATTGCATAGTACTCCTTGGGAGTTTCGTCCGAAGGCTCATCCGAAGACTCCACCTTCACATAGTCGGCAGGATTGACAACAATCTCCTTGCGATAGACCTTGTTGGGCTCAAAGTTAGCCGCATCTGCAATTGACATTTCGAGGCGATAGGAGTCCGAGGTATTGAGCACCAAACTCAACTCGCCCGCTGCGTGGCTACCGGGAGCAACCACCATCCACACCGAAGAGGTGTTGTCGGCAGAGAGTTTGAAGGGTGTTTGCACATCAAGCCTAATGCTATCCACACCGTCACTGATAGCCAAAGGAGAGTTCTCCTCGTCGCTCGCGAGGTTGCCCGCGAGCATAAGGTTTGCGTTGGTAATAGCCACAGGCGCAGTGGTCGAGTGGAGTTGCACATCCTTAATGGAGCGATTGTTCGACTTTCCGTCTGCATAGCGGAGTTTGAGCTCCACAATGCTATAAACGCCTCGGAACGACAACTCTACGGCACTCATAACACCATTGACGGTGTAGGGCTCCGACTTCATCACCCACAAATCTTTAAGGTGCGAATAGTCGCCCACAGACTTCTGAGTCTGCACTGCGGGGAGAGCAACGGGGGCAAGATAATCTACACCCTCGCCCGCAACCCCACTGTGGGGGTAGTAGGCCGTGAAAATCATTGTGGCCTCGCCCGCCCAACGGTGGGTATAGAGGTTTGACAATGCTGCCAATTTAACCTCGCCATCCTCCGAGATTTCGCTCACACCATAGGGATAGTTACAACCAACAGGCTCGCCCATCTTAGTTGCGGAGATACCGATATTATCGCCCATAGTCCAGCCAATTGAGAGCCCCTCGGCGCCATCGGCAAATTCCACACGAGTGGAGGGGTTGTGCACACCAAAGCGCACAGCATTGTCCGAGCCACCATCCACAAAACTCTCTTCGCCAACATTCTGGCAACCAAACAACATTACAACAGCAATGGTCTGTAAAATATAAAGTACTTTTTTCATAGTTTTCTTACTCTTATTTAATTCTTACTACCATTGTCCCTCTTCGGGTTGTTGAATATCTGCAAAGCCTTGGTCTACGACCTCAATGCGCACCGAAGCGGTCTTCTCCAAGCGGCTACCCTCGTGGTCCACATTGGCAGCCGTAAAATAGACATCATAGGTGCCAGGCTTGGCATAGGTGTAGGTGTAGGATGTTACGGGCAATTCGGGGAAACTCTTGATACCCACGCCATAGTCACAACCGATATTTACGCTTGTGTCAATAGTGATAGGTGCCGACACCGCCCAGCAAATCCTCTCATAGGGTAGACCACCCTCGCAGTCGAAATAGATGTAGGAGGACTCCAACAGAGGAACAAAGTCGGGGTCGGTGTCGTGCTCATAACCTTTTTTAACCAAAGTCCAACCGGCATTGGCCTGAGTTACGAGTGTTTCGGTCGAATTAACCTCCTCACACTTGGTGTAGATTTGGAAGTTCATCACACTCACACGCGAACGAGAGTTGTTAAGAGCCTCGTCATAGGCATCAATCTTGTAGCGGAATGCAAAATAGATGGGTTTATCCATATCCTCCTCGGCAATCAAGTCCTTCAAGTTGCAAACACCCGCGGGGGTTGTCTGATTGAGGGATTTGGGGTTATCCACACGCGCCTCGGGGTAGGTAAACGCATTGGTCATATCGTGCCAAGTGGCCTTCTCAATCTCCTCGATGGTGTTGATACCCGAGAAGTCGGTAGAATACATAAACCTGATGATTTTCTTGTCCAACTCCTCTTCGGCCTGGTTTTTCCACTGAGCACCCGACTTGTAGGCGGTGTTGAAAGTAACATAAGCCTCGCCATCGTAGATGCGCTCGACAAAAGCGTAGGCATAGTCATTGCCGTGCTCTCCGGAGTAGAAACTCAAATAGTCGGCATTGCTATCAATGTTGAAAACCACAGCCTCTTGGGTGAAATAGGTATTCATCTCGGTGGTAACCGACAAAGTGGGCTCCGAAACACTCTCGAAACCACGGTCGCAGCCAACCAACAGCGCAGCTGCAACACTCAAAAACATTACTATCTTCTTCATCTCTACCAACCTGTATTTTGAGTTAATTTACCATTTACACTAATCTCGCGAGCAGGAATGGGCCAAAACTCGTCACGCTTGCGCACACTCTCGTATGCCACCATAGCAGCGAGTTGATACGAAGAGCCACGCCCCTCGATATACTTGCCTGCAAGAATCATCTGCTCGTAGAGTTTACCCCAACGAGTGAGGTCGTCTTTGCGCAACATCTCATAGCCAAACTCCCTTGCACGCTCGTCATAGATAACCTGTTTGAGGTCGTCGGCAGCGGTAATATCCACCTCGGGAGCGGGAGTCTCTACGGGTAGGCCATAACCACGACGGCGCACCATATTGAGGTATTTGAGAGCCTTGGTTTGATCGGCCGACATAGGGTCGAAAGCGTAGCACTCGGCATACATCAACAAAACATCCGAATAGCGCAGCAGGGGGAAGTTAATCGCTGTGTAGGAGGTGTTTTTGCTCGACGAAATCTCGTACTCCCTACGGAACTTGGCACAATACCTACGGCTCAGAATGTCGCCATCTTCGGGTTTTGCCAACATCTTTTTGCTACCGTCGCTGCCATAGGAGAAGTTAGAAATGGTCCAATCCCTACGGGTATCGCCCTCCTCGAAGAGGTAGTAGAAATAGGGATTGACACGCAACATACCCTGGCAGAAGCCAATGGGGCTATTCTCGTCGGAAGCAATACCGATGTTGCGACCAACCATACCTGCGGTCTTATAAACACCCTCGTTATCGCCCCAAAAGTTCACCTCAAACATACTCTCCTTAATATCGAAGACATCTTGCGAGTAGTTGATGAAAATCTGCTCAAACGAAGGATTGAGTTCGTGATGGCCCGAAGAGATAACCTTCTCGGCCCACTGCGCTGCAACGGTATACATATCCTTGCGGTTTGCGGGATAGCCGGCCATATTGAGAGTCACACGCGCCAACATACCCCACACGGTTGTTTGGCAAATCTGCCAGCCCTCGGTCACCTCGGAAGTGGGCAACACCAAGCTCTCGGCAGCCATAAGGTCTGCAACAATCTGCTCATACACCTTCACAACATCGCTCTGTGGCACAAACTTCTCTGCCGAGTTGATGTCGTCGATGGTGGTCAGCACCACAGGCACACGGCCAAAGCGTTTAACGAGCATATAGTAGTAATAACCTCTCAGGAAGAGTGCCTCGCCCTTGATGCGGTCTTTCTCCACCTGCTCGCCACTTGCGCGGTCGATATTTTCGAGCAGCATATTTGCGCGGTTGATGCCGATGTAGCAACTCTGCCAGAAGCCCTGAATACGGGTATCGCCCGTCGAGGCCTGCCAATAGCCCACCGTGTTGGCATCTTTCTTATAGTACTCATAGCCAAGGTCGCAGCTCAAACCCATACGGCCAAGCATATCGTTGGCATAGAGTGAGCTGCTGCCCAACACGGCATAGACACCGTCGAGAGCCTCCTGCAACTGCTCAACATTCTGATAATACTCTTCTTCGGTTGTTGCGCCCTGCAACTCCACATCGAGGAAGTTACACGACCAAGAGCCTGCAAGTAGCGCCAACAGTCCAATTTTATATAGTAATTTCATACCTTTCTTCTCTTTGTTCTGAAATTAGAAACCAATTTTCACACCCACCGTGCAAGTCTTGTTGCGGGGATATGCCGAATAGTCGAAACCGGGTGTGAGTGTCGAGTGCTTGGTCGAAACCTCGGGATCCATACCGCTATAATTGGTCAAGGTCCACAAGTTTTGAAGCGACACATAAATCTGCGCCCTGTTGAGCGAGAGTTTTTTCGCCACCTTCGAGGGCAACTCGTACGACAACATCACATTCTTCAAACGCAAGTAGGAGCCATCCTCCAAAGTGCGGTTGGAGTAATAACCTTTGGGGCCGTATCCACCTGCGCGGAAGTTCTGGCTGTCCTGATTGTCGAACGACCAACGGTCGATGTAGCTTGCGAGCTGGTTTACTGTGCGACCTGCATAGTTACCCTCCAAAGCAATGCGGTTGGCGTTCATAATGTGGTTGCCATAGCTCCACTGGAAGAAGACACTCAGCGTCAGACCCTTATACGAGAAGTCGTTACCAAAACCACCCGTGTGGATAGGAGTGGTACGACCAATCACAGCCATATCGTCATTGGTGATGGTACCGTCGCCGTTCTGGTCGACATATTTAATATCACCGGGCTGTACGATTGCGCGGTTGTTGCCGTTATCGGGTACGGTCGATTTGAGAACATAGGTACCGTCGGGCTTCTGGTCGAAGTCCTCAACCTGATATACGCCATCCCAAATCAGACCATAGAACGACGAGATAGGGCCACCTACTCGGGTAATGTAGAGAGGTGTACCGTTGAAGTCGCCTGTCCAATTGAGGATAGTTGTGAAGGAGTTTTGTCCGTTGGCAAGTTCGAGCACTTCGTTGTGGTTGAAGGCGATGTTGAACGACGACGACCAAGTGAAGTTGCGAGTCTTGACATTGACAGTTTCGAGCGAGAGTTCAACACCCTCGTTCATCACACTACCCACATTGAGCTGTGCCGAGCCCACACCCGTCGAGTATGGTACATAGGCCGAGAGCAACAAGTCGTAGGTAGTTTTACGGTAAACATCGGCAGTGAGTTTCACGCGGTTGCGGAACAGAGCCAAGTCCATACCGAAGTCATACTGTTCGGTCTCCTCCCAGGTCAGAGCCTTGTTGGCGAAGGTCGAGATACCCGATGCCGACGAGGGTGTGGAGTTGCCGTGTGGGAAGTGGGTGGTGTAGTCGAGTGCCGAGTAGTAGCTGAAATCGCCAATACGGTTGTTACCCGTGATACCCCAGCTGAAACGGAACTTAAAGTCGTCCATCCACTTTTGGTCTTTCAAGAAAGCCTCCTCTTTAACCCTCCAAGCCAATGCTGCCGAGGGGAAGTAACCCCAGCGGTTGTGTTTGGGGAATTTCGACGAGCCGTCGGCACGGAACGAGAATGTGAACAGATAGCGCGACAGGAGCGAGTAGTTCACACGACCGAGGAACGACATTGTGCGGTTTTGCGACTCGGTGGAGCGTATTTTGTTGGGCGTACCTGTTTCCAGACCGCTAAAACCGAGCGCGTCGTTGGGAATCTGGATAACATTGTAGCCATAGCGGCTGCGGGTAGTCTCCTGCATAGTGAAGCCCACCATAGCATTGAGGTTGTGTGCCCTGTTGAATTTCTTTTTGTAGGTCAGGGTATTTTCGTTCACCCACTCGCTACGGATGTCGTTCTCGTAGGAGCCGTTCACACCATTGGCGTTGTACTTGTGGGCAAAACCGCCATAAGTTTTGCGGCCATTGAAACGCTTGGTGTCGTTCTCGCGCTCGTTCAGACCGAAGGTGCTCACAAAGCGCAAGTCGGGCGAGATTTGGTATTTGAGCGAGATATTACCCATAAAATTCCTATTCTCCACCTTGCGGAGTGTGTTTTTGGCGGAGATAATAGGGTTGAGTTGGGTCACATCAACGGTTGCCTCGTCGCCCTCGTCACTGTCGAGGATACCTTTGTCGATGGGCGAGAAGCTCCACACGCGATACATCAGGTAGCTCTGCCACGAACTTGTCGACGAGCCGGCCTCCGAGGCAATAGCACCGTCGGTATTGCCAAAGGTGTAGTTGGCATTGACACCGAGCGAGAGTTTGGGGTTGATTTTGTGGTCCAAACGCAAACGGCCCTGATAGCGCTCGTAGTTGGTCGCGATAACCACACCCTCCTGATTGAGGTACGAGCCCGAGAAGACATATTGGGTTGCATCATTACCACCCGACACCGTCAGAGCGTGGTTTTGAGTGATTGCGGTGCGGAAAATCTGGCTCTGCCAATCATATCCCTCCACATTGTGGTAGTCTTCGAGTGTCATACCAAGGTTTTCGAGATAGCCTTTGCCGTAGTCTGTGCTCAGGTCGTTGACATAGCGCACAAACTCATAGGGGCTCATCATCTCATAGCGATTGGCCACCTCGTTTACGGCCACCGAGCCGGTGTAGGAGATGCTTGTTTTACCGCGGCCCGACTTGGTCTCGATAATAACCACACCGTTGGCACCTCGCGAGCCGTAGATAGCACCTGCCGAGGCGTCTTTCAGAATGGAGATAGATTTAATATCGTTGGGGTTCAAATCGAGAGCGTCGAAGTCCTCTGTTGGGAAACCGTCGATAACATAGAGAGGCGAGTTGCTCTGAGTCACAGAGTTAGCACCACGGATTACGAGGTTCATCTCCTCGCCGGGCTGTCCGTCGTTGGAGGAGAGCACAACGCCCGCCATTCGTCCTTGGAGTGCGTTGTTGAGGTCGGTGGTGGGCATTTTTTCCACTGCCGACATATCCACCGAAGTGATAGAGCCGGTCACATCTTTGGCGTGTTGTTCGCCATAACCGATAACCACCACT
This sequence comes from Tidjanibacter sp., assembly GCA_045659085.1. Lineage (GTDB taxonomy): Bacteria > Bacteroidota > Bacteroidia > Bacteroidales > Rikenellaceae > Tidjanibacter. Next base: position 111,084 of record JAZOWE010000002.1, on the reverse strand, counting down.
TCGTCAATCTGCTCGGCACTCGCGTTGATTTCGACAACGAGCGTGCGACGCCCCCTGACGGGCACCTCCTTGGTTTCGTAGGAGAGCATACTGACAATCAGCACCTCGTCGGGGGCCACGGTGATATTGAAATATCCCTGCGCACCCGACACCGTACCATTCAGGGAGTTGCTTTTGGCGAAGACGGTAGCACCCACCAGCGGGTTACCCTCGCCATCCACAACACGACCTTTCACTTGGTAGGGTTGTTGTGCCGACGCGGGTGCTTGGGCCGACACCGCGAGTGTCAGCCACGAGAGCACCAACATCAAAAATATCTTAACAATTCTCATAGTTCTTTGCGGAGACTATTTCGTAAGGGTTTGAATTATTTCTACTCGACGGAGGGGAGCTTTACCAAGACAATACTACCACAAATACCCGAAGCCTTAAAGCCTGCCCAATTTGCACCGTTTACTCCAAGATGACGCTCATTGGCACCTGCAATAGCTTGAAGACCCCAAGTCGCATTATCTACAAAGTTCCAAGCCGACTCATACACGCCCGAAATCGTTCCTGCCTCTTTTGCCGCATCGTACTCATCTTTGGTTACCACTGCAATACCACCAGCATTGTTCTTCTGGCGCAAGAAACGCGAAGTATTGGTTGCCGATAGGATATTCAAGTCACCCTCCTCATTGGTTGCGAAAATCCACTTATACTCATCTGCGATTTCGGTTGCAGCAGTTACCAAATCATTCTCCACAGTCAAACCAGCATCAGCAATAGCGATAGCAGCGGGTGCAGTGAGAGTCATGTCATTCTTCATGGTGTAATATGCACCAGTCGAAGCATTTTGGAACAGCAACATATAGGTACCATCTGTAATATGTGCTGCCTCGGTAATTACGGGGTAAACAGACTCTACACTACCCTTCTTAATCTGGTAGAAATTGAGTTTCGTGCTATTTGCACTACCTTTACCAAGACGCCACTGAGTGCCGGTAGAATAAACATAGGGGTGTGTCATCGCCTCACTCCTGTGCAATACTACATCGTAGCCGCCATCCACGCGAGCAACAATATCAAATGTGTTTACATAGTTGCTACCATCCTGAGCTGTAAATACACCATTTGCATCAGCTGCTTTAATTGCCAAACCACTGGAATTGTCATTTGTACCCTCACCAATCAAATAAATCTTATCTCCATCCGAACTCAACGAATAAAAGCCAAATGTACCATCAGCGTTTTTCTCAATAGTCCAACGATAGGTTTTGGAAAGTTCGCCACTCAAAGTACCATTGCTACTAACTTTTACATTGAGCAAGTCACTTGCCTCGCCTACAATCGACGAAACGGGGCGCCTATTGCAAGCAGTAACGGGCAACAAATGTACTTTACCATCAAGTTCTACACCGATTGCATAGTCAGCACCAAAGTCAAATTTCTCCAAAGTAGTTTTCGAAGCAGCGTCGCCCATATTCACCGTGAAGGAGGTGATGGCGCCGGCAGCGAGGGTGAGGGGCGATGTGACGGTTGAAACTTTGTGGTAGGTAGCAGCCGAGGTCTCAACGCTAACGGTGTAGGCGTCGCCGGCAGCCAAGGTTGCGGGCAGGCACGAGAAGTAGGCAGTGAAGTCGCCCGACTGACTCTCGGGAAGAACAACCTTAACCTCGCCAATGCCCTGCTTAACCTCATAAGTCAAGTCATCAACCTTGACGGTAGCGCTACCTGCCAAGGGGTGACCACACGAGAAAGTTACGCTCTTCACAACCTCGCCAGCAGCAAGAGGCATATTCTTCACAGTGATTTTACCCACAGCCGAAAGACGCTGCATGGTGAGTGCAAGGCTGCCACCCTGAACGGTGCTCTCCGCAGCGTTCGACACCAAAATGTCGGCAGCACCGTCGAAGGTATTCATCTCTGCGGGGCTCTGGGTTGCAGGAAGAGTCACAACAAACTTGTTTGCGGTGGCGTTGCTAACTGCACCTTTGGGGTAAACTGCAAGGTAGGTGTAGCTCTCGGCCTCGGCAGCGGTGAGCTCGAACGAGAAGTTTGCACTCTCGGTGTCGGTAGCCAAAGCGGCGCTCTCGTAGGTGGCAACGCTCTCGCCTGCAACCTCAACGAGGTTCAGTGCGTCGCCTGCTTTCCAAGTGGCCTTATAGACACCTGCATTCTCGGTAAGTGCGGTACGGCTAACGGTGGGCACCGAAGCACCAACCTTCATCTCAACTTTATTCTGGTTGTCCGACTCCAAACCGTCGTTTACATTCTGGCAACCGGCCAATGTGGCAGCAGCCACAAAAATCATTGCGTAAATCTTTTTCATAGCTCTGCTTACATTAAAGTTCATCTTCGTAAATAATTTCGTCAAACTCTTCGCCGGCAGACAAACCACCATTGAAATCAAGAATAACAGGAGAAATGGCTATGCCACTCTCCACACTCACCTCACACAAGTCGATGCGAGGCTCCTCATAGAAGGCTTTTTTCATAGTTTTTGTTTGGTTTAATTAATTTGTTTTTATTCTATTTTTTTGTGATTTATTACTTTTTGTACTTGATACTCTTTGCAATAGGTTGCAGGCAGTTGATATCTTCACCCACGGGCACAACCACACTCTTGCCCTTCTTGGCCTTGTGGCGGCAGAGGAACACCCTACCGCGAGGGCGGTTCTTCTTGGCAAGGTCGAAGAGGTGCATATCCGTGCAGGGGATAATCTCCCAGCCCAGCTCCACAAGGGGGAAGATGTTGCGTGCAAGCACATAGACATAGCCGTCGGCATCGGGGGTGATGGTCAGCTTGGGAGTCAGCTCGCCCGCACTCAACATCGAGGGTTGCAGGAACTCCCAATCCTGCAATTCGGGCATAACATCGCGGGCCACAATCTCGTTGTTCTGCCACAGGTAAATCTCTCGGCCCTTGAAGTCGAGCCTCACGCAGTCGTCGTACTTAACCGTAACGCCCACCTCCGAGAGGGTGTCGTAGAAACTCCTTGCACCCACCTGCGAGTTGTCTAAGTCGGTGCGGAAAGGCAGCAAAGGCAGGCCATTGGCACAGCGCAGGTTGCCCTCGTACTCGTTGAAGCAGTAGCGCACATTTGCGGGGTCGGCAACGCTCTCCGACCACACAACAACCTCCGAGCCGTCAATCTCGGCCTCCGCCAAATAGTAGCGGCCCGTCATATCCGACACCTGAAAGCCTTTAACCCTACCCTCTTCGCACACAAAGCCCTTCTCGGCATCGTTGAACGCAAGGCGCAGTTTGTTGTCCTCCGAGGTCATCGACTTGTATGACGGAGCGCGGAAATCCACCTCCAAGCCATAGTGCTCGCCCAGAGCCGCAGCAGCCAACCTCTCGCCCACCACCTGTTTGTTGCGTGGGTGGATATCGCCCGTACGCTCATTTTGGTCGATGGTGGCAATAATCTCCACATGCTCCATCTTTGCCGCCACCTCGGCCTGCTTCTCGCGCAAGAGTGCGCCCTGAATACCCTCGTAGGTGTGGGGAGCAATCTGCACCACATAGACAGGCATCTCGGGATTACGAAAACGCTCCCTCCAAGAAACAATAAAGCGTTCCAGCAGTTTGTTGTAGTGTTTAACGGTGGTTGTCACATTGTGGCAACCCTGATACCAGATAACACCCGCAATGGTGGCATTCACAATGGGGTGAATGTTTGCATTATACTGAGCAGCAGCAAAATATCGTTCCTTACCTTTCCACTTATGGGCATTTTTCGTAAGGCTCTCGTTGAGTCCCGCAAGGAACATCTGGTTCTCTACAATCTCATTCTCGGGCATCCACGACTCGATGGATGTGCCGCCATAGGAGGCGTTGATAAGTCCCACGGGTACTCCGAGTTCGCGCTGCAACATATCGCCAAAAACATAGCCCACTGCCGAGAACTGCTCCAAGTGTGCCGCGGCCGAAGTGGTCCACGAGGCACCATAAATGTCGTCCATCTCCACACGCGAAGAGTTGCGGCCCGTGTGGTAGAGGCGCACCTTGGGGTTGGGCTTCTTCAAGGCCTTCACAACATCAATGGTCCTCTCCACCGTAAACTGCATATTACTCTGGCCCGAGCATACCCACACCTCGCCAATCATAATGTCCGAGAATGAGAGCTCCTCGCCGTCGCTGCTGATGGTCACTTTCTGCCTTTCGGCAGCCTCGCCCGTAGGCACCTCTGCGAGCCACTGGCCAAAGCCGTCGGCAACGACAGCCACCTCGTCGCCCCACGAGGGAGCAACAACAACCTGCGCATTGGGATTGGCATAACCCCAAAAACGCGAAGTGGAGTTGCGTTGTAGCACCATCCTGTCGCCAATGATTGTGGGAACGCTCAGACTCTGCGCCAGAGAGGGAACAAGCGTCGCCAACAGCAGCACAAAGGTTGCAAACACACGACGAGCCGATGCACCACGAGCCGATGCGCCACGAGCCGATGCACCACGAGCCGACGCGCCACGGGCCGACGCGCCACGGGCCTCACAGTTTGCCGAGCCCGACACTACCCCATTCCCACTCTCGGTGGTTGTTGCAGGATTAAAACGGCGCAGAACGCCAACCGAAAATCGCAAGATTTGTTGTACCATAGTAGTTTTTCGTAGCAGTTTATTAGATACAATCTAATATAGTTAAGTTAAATCGTTTTAATAGCCCATTAAGATAAAACAGCTTACCCCTTTGATTAAATTTGGGAAAAGCGGTTAATTTTACCTCAAAATGTTAAAAAATGGTGGGAAAATACACCCTTCCAAGGGGCAAAATTAGAATTTTAAGGGGTAGAAAAATCCCCCCCCCCCGTATAATTATTAACAATTTATCAACATTTTGATAATAAAAAGGAGGGTTTAACTCCTCCTTTACAATTTAATATATATATACGGCGAGAATGGAGTGCGTATTTCACCCTCGGTCGCCCTCATTTTTTACGATGGCAATCTCTATCTCCTATGCTTAAAAGGTGCCAGCGGAATACCTGCATCGTTGAAAACAGTCGAGAGGTGCCAAGTCGAATAGCAATACCTCACACCCCTTGGCTCATCCACACCCTCGGCTCTAATCTCCATAGTGCCATCCACAATAGAGGCGGTTGCAGGGTGCAGGTTACCAAACGAGTCCAACACCTGCACATAGGGTATGGGAGATTGGGTTGCGTGGAGTCCCTCGCCATTCGTAAAGGTCACAACAACCTTGTCCCCCTCATAGCGCACACTCCTAACAAGCGGCCCACCAACCTTTATATCCGTGCGACCATAAGTTTTGTGCAAAATCAGGTCGCCAAGTCGCTCTCCGGGGACTTTTTTGTTGGGATAGTGGATGCAGTCGTAGTCGCCCACATCCGAGGTGGTAATCAGCGCGCTATTGGGGATAAGTTTCAGCGCATCCCACTGTGCCTGAATAACATCCGCTCCCGAAATATCATCCTTGCCGATGCCGCTGATTTGGACATAATAGAATGGCATTTGAGCATCCGTATCCCCTTTTGCCTTGCGCCACTCCTCAACCATAGCCTGCTGCAAGCGGGCATACGAATATGGATTATCGCGATTACTCTCGCCCTGATACCAACCCCAGCCGCGGACAGTGTAGTTCAGCGTGGGGTATATCATTGCATTATAGAGCAACCCCGGGGCACTCTTTGCCACCACCGACTCGCTCAGTTCGTTTGCCGACTTATAGTCGTCGGGGGCAAACGAATATAGTCTGCTTGCGGGCATCCACGCCTCAATGCGTGTTCCGCCATAGGGAGTGCAGAGAATACCGACCGGAACACCCAGCTCCTTGGCCATCCTACGCCCCGCAAAAAAGGCTATGGCACTGAAACTTCGAGCCTCGTCGGCAACGCTTGCCTTCAACCATTTGTTTTTGGCAACCTCATTCAAAGGGACATTAGAAGCCTGACGACCAACAAGATAGAGTCGAAGATGTGACATATCGATAGAGGTCGCAATCTCTTGTTCGGAGTTGGCTACGGGTTGATTAGTAAAACCCTTCATCGGCATCTCCATATTGCTCTGTCCGGCAAAGTGCCACACTTCGCCAACCAGCACATCCTCAATAACAATTTCGCCATTGTGGGAGTCTTTGATAGTAACCGTCTGGGGCTCCATTGAGCCTGCGGAGGTTGGAATATCCAACTTCCAACCACCTCCTGCATCGGCTTTGGTCTGAATCTCACCCTCTCCCCAAGACGCCGTGGCTGTTACTGTTGCATTGGGATTTGTTCTACCCCAAAAGGCTGCCACAGAGTTTTGCTGCACAACCATTCCGTCGCTCAAAAATGCGGGCATCCACAACCTGCTCGGTGTTGTTTGGGGATGTTTTCCTCCGTCGGGCTCCCCACCAACTTCCTCACACGCACAAAACCCCACTGCCAGGGCTGCAATGGCAAAACACAGACCGATAAACCTTTTCATAGTTGTATACAAAAGAAGATGTATAGACCAAATATCACACTACAAAAAAGGAGTACTTGTCGACTCACGACAAAGCACTCCGTTTTTGAGTCACAATTATCTACAAATCGTTATGCGTCAAATCGTCTTCGCTACCATTCTCGGCACACACCCAAATCTCGAACACGAGGGGTGTGAAGGGGAGAATTTCGGTTGAGATAGTAACCTTTTCTTCCTCCTTTTCATCCTCGATGGAGGAAGAGCTCGAAGAAGAGCTCGAAGACTGGTTATAGTAGCCGTATGCGTAGGGGTTGTAGTAGTTGCTATAATAATCATTGTAATAGCCACCATAGCCGTAACCACCGCCATACATACTATTCATATAACTATAATAGTTGAGATAGTTGTAGTAGTCATAGAGGTCGGAAGAAGAGGAACTTGAAGACTCCGTAACAGCCCTTGCTGCACTACCCGAGATACCATAGCCGTAGGCAGAGGTCAATACCACCCTCATACGGTCGCCATAGCAAGCCCTCACGCACGCCTCCTTAAAGCCCGCAATCATCTGCGTTTGCCTCATATCCCACTTCATAGGTCCTTCGTTCACAATCTCGCCCCACGCACGCATCTGCACCGAGTCGATGTTGCTATCGAATACAAAGCCGTCGAGGAAGTAGCCTTTATAGTAGCAAGTGAGCACCGAGTCGCTCTTACCGGCCTTGATTACCGAGTCACGCTTTACGGGGAATGGAGTCATAAGTTGCACATACAATCCCTTCGAAACGGTATCTTTCTCCATCAAACCCCAGCGGTTCTCGGCATAGGCATTTACCTGTCTGTTTTCGAGCACAATAGGATCTTCCGACACCTCTTTAATAGTCAGCGAGTCGATAATGACGGGTTTGTTACCATCAACACCCCATTGGCCATTGTAGCCCACATTGGTGGTGTTGTAACCCGTTGAGCCTTTGTACATATCCGAGGGCATAATCACCTTGGTCATATCGCCCACTTTCATCCTTGTCAGAGCCTCGAACATACCCGCAGGGAGTGCGCCATTGTTGGAATATAAATAGACAAAATCATCCACATAGTGAGCCCTGCGACTGAAAGTACCTTGCACCTTTGCAACCTCGGCATCGCGAGTGTAGAAGATATTGCCGTCGAGCGTCTTGCCCGTATAGTCAATTCTCACCCAGTTGCCCTCCTTGACGATGATGTCGGCAGAGGTTGTGCCCTCGTTGCGCTCCATCCATTGGATATAGACACCCTTATTGGTGCGAACCCACTCGCCACTCTCCTCCCAACCGGGATAGTTCTCATTCATCCACGCCCTCAGGGAGTTTGCTTCAAGTTCGGAGTAGTCCGTAGAGGTCTTCTCGGCACAACCCGTAGCCAACACCATCGCCACCACGAGCGACAGGGCAAAAAACTGTGCTATCTTATTTAATTTCATATCTATCTATTTGTCGTATTATTTCGTAATATCCTCAACCGTAAGCACAAACATAACGGCCGTATTGGCAGGCACCGTACCCATTCCGCTCTCGCCATAGGCTATTGACGAGGTCATAAATACCGCCAGCGAGTCGCCCGTCATACTACCCTCTAACGCCTCTTCGAGCGAGTTTAGTATCTCTCCCGCGCCCAACTTCACAACCCTTGGCTCAAAGTTCCAATAGGTTGTATTCAGCTCGTCCGAAATTCTCTCGGCAAGATAGCGTTTGTTGGTGTAGTATGGCATCGAGGCTGGCGAGGAGGAGAAGGTGTAGGCCTCGAAATTGAAGGTTACCCTATCTCCCTTTGCGGCCTCGTATGTGTCGGGGATTTCGGGCGCGAATTTATTACCCGCCAAGTGCACATAGGCGCTGTCGGAGGTAATGCTATACTCCAACTCGCTTCTGTTCAGATAATTCTCTATCTGAGTACGCTGTTTGGGCGCAAATTCATCACTGACGATGCAGGAGGCAACCACCGCTGCCACCGCCAAAATCAATATGCCTTTTCGTGCCATCTTCATACCCTAACGCATAGTTTATGCCTAAATTAACCGACAAATATACCTATTAAAATTGAAAATAGAAATTTGAAAGGTAAAAAATAACAATTCTCCCCCGCGTCGGACACTTTCCGCCAACTTTGGGGAGAGGTTAGAGAGGAACAGGAAAGACAGGAAAGACAAAAAGAGCACCAACACCCTAAACACCCTAAATACCCTAAATACCTTAACTCCCCTAAACTCCCGCGAGTGTGTTTTGCGGAGGAAATTTTGTACCAAACAAGAAGGCGGCTCCGCAGTTTACTAAGCGTAAATGAGGAAGCCGCTCTCTGAATTTTGGTGCAAAAAGCACCGGCGAGATGTGCTCGGACTATTCGGCGGTGTTGGTCGCTACAAGATTCCTATCGCCATAACCATTATCAATCTTGGTCACATAGGGGAAGAATTTCTGAACCCTAACCCACTCCAATGGGAAGACTGCCTCCTCGCGCGAGAAGTCGTGAGCCCACTCGCCCACCACCTCGGCAGCGGTATAGGGAGCATTAATGACAATCTGTGGGCAGGTCTGAGCCTCGTGGAGAATCTTCACAAGAGCATCGCAGAACTTATCCATCTCCTCTTTCGACTCGCTCTCGGTAGGCTCCACCATAAGGGTGTCGTGCACAGGGAACGAGAGTGTTGGAGCGTGGAAGCCGTAGTCCATAAGTCGGTGAGCCACATCGCCAACCTCAACGCCATATTCCTTGCGGAAGTTCGTGAGGTCCAAAATCATCTCGTGACCGACACGACCACTCTCACCCGAGTAGTAGGTGCGATAGGCCTCCCTCAGGCGGCACGACATATAGTTGGCATTGACAATGGCAGCCTCGGTAACTTTGCGCAAGCCCTCGGCACCCAGCATCTTAACATAGCCGTAGGTAATGGGCAGCAAAAGTGCACTACCCCAAGGCGAACTCGACACTGCGGTAATACCATCGGCACCACCCACGCTAACAACCGAGTGCGAAGGCAGGAACTCCACAAGGTGCTCGGCAACGCATACGGGGCCCACACCAGGACCGCCACCACCGTGAGGCATTGCAAAGGTCTTGTGCAGATTCAGGTGGCACACATCGGCACCAATAAAGCCGGGGTTGGTCAAGCCCACCTGAGCGTTCATATTAGCGCCGTCCATATATACCTGACCGCCAAACTCGTGAACAGTATCTACAATCTCCCTGATGCGACTCTCGAAGACACCGTGAGTGGAAGGATAGGTTACCATCAAACCTGCAAGCTCGCCCTCATACTGCTGGGCTTTGGCCTTCAAGTCCTCAACATCGATGTTGCCCTTGTCGTCGCAAGCAACGGTCACAATCTTCATACCTGCCATAGCAGCCGATGCGGGGTTGGTGCCGTGTGCCGAAGAGGGGATAAGGATGATGTTACGATATCCCTGCGAGCGGCTCTGGTGCCAAGCGCGGATAATCATCAGGCCCGTATATTCGCCCGCAGCACCCGAGTTGGGCTGCAAGGTGCAACCAGCAAAGCCTGTGATAGTTGCGAGGTCCCTCTCCAAGTCGGCAATCATTGCAAGGTAGCCCTCGGCCTGAGCCGCAGGAGCAAAGGGGTGCATATTGGTAAAGCCTGCCAGCGAGAGGGGCATCATCGTTACGGCAGGGTTGAGTTTCATAGTACACGAGCCGAGCGAAATCATACTGTCTGCGAGCGAAATATCGCGGTGTTCGAGGCGTTTGATGTAGCGCATAAGTTCGGTCTCGGAGTGGTATTTCTGGAACACGGGTTCGGTAAGAATTGCGCTCTGGCGGAGGAGTGAAGTGGGGATAATGCTTGACTCCTCGTCAATCTTCACGCTCTTGGGGGCCTTCTTACCCACAGCCTCGGCAAAAATCGCAACAACCTCTGCAACCTCCTCGTCGGTAGTAACCTCATCGAAGCTCATTCGCACCCTATCCTCGGCAGGATAGAAGAAGTTAATGCCGTGCGAGAGGGCGATGTCCGACACAACAGCAGCCTCGGCCTCCACCTCCAAAGTATCGAAGTACTCCTCGGTGCGGAGAACAAAGCCCAAAGCCTTCAAAGCCTCGGCTACGGCCACAGTGCGCGAGTGGATATGTTTTGCAATACGCCTCAAACCCTCGGGGCCGTTATACACCGCATAGAAGCCCGACATGGAGGCCATCAGTGCCGACGCGGTACAGATGTTCGAGGTTGCTTTCTCGCGTTTGATATGTTGCTCGCGTGTTTGGAGGGCCATACGCAGTGCGCGGTTACCAAGCCTATCAACCGACACGCCGATAATGCGGCCGGGCATATTGCGTTTGTAGGCATCTTTGGTTGCCATATAGCCTGCACTGGGGCCACCAAAGCCCATAGGCAGACCAAACCTCTGCGACGAACCAACAGCAATATCGGCGCCCCACTCTGCGGGAGCTTTCAGCAACACAAGGCTCATAAGGTCACACACGGCTGCCACCTTGGCACCTGCCTCGTGTGCCTTGGCAGCAAACTCTTCGTAGTTCCTCACCTGGCCGGCAGCTGCGGGATATTGCACCATCACGCCAAACTCTCGGCCCGTAAATTCGTAAGTCGCATAGTCGTCCACAACGAGCTCTATGCCGAAAGGCTCACTGCGGGTGAGCAGTACATCGAGCGTCTGGGGATAGATGTTGCTATCCACAAAGAGCACATTTGCGCCCGCTTTTTGCTGGTCGCGACTGCGCAAAGCATACATCATAAGCATAGCCTCGGCGGCAGCAGTAGCCTCGTCCAAGAGCGAGCAGTTGGCAATCTCCATACCCGTTAGCGACACAATCATAGTCTGGAAGTTCAGAAGAGCCTCCAACCTACCCTGCGAAATCTCTGCCTGATAGGGGGTGTAGGAGGTGTACCACGCAGGGTTCTCGAAGACATTGCGAACGATAGCCGCAGGCATCGAGTTGGGGTAGTATCCCATACCGATGAACGAACGAAGTGTCTGATTGCGCTCTGCAAGCGAGCGGATGTGGGCAGCAAACTGTGCCTCGGTCATAGGCTCATCCAGAGCAAGGGGTTTGCGAAGACGAATACTCTGTGGCATAACCTGCGAGAGAAGTTCCTCAACACTCTCCACGCCAATAGTTTTGAGCATCTGCTGAAAATCCTTCTCCGAAGGGCCAATGTGACGATTTACGAATTGTTCTAACATAAGTTTATAGTTGTTTTTAGGTTTGTTTCTTAAATAAATGGAAAATGGAAAATTGTGGTGCGCCATAGGCACTGTTTGTGTTGTTGTGCCCGTCAGGGGCACTCCTTAATTTTCAATTTTCAATTCTCAATTCTCAATTTGCTAACGACTTGAATTTAGTTCAAGGCGTTGGCGATAGCCTCTGCCATCTGGTCCACCGCCCCCTGCAACTTCTTGCCGATCATCATACGCATCATCATATTCAACTCGGCGTGAACGACAATGCGCATACGGGTATCATAAGGAGCAACCTCTTTGAGTTGCAGCCAGAAAGTAAAGTCGATGGGCGTGCCATCGTCGCCCTGAATTTTTATGGTCTTATGGGGCTCACGCTCCACCATCCTCAGGCGCACGGGCATACCCTTAACCTTGAACGAACAGACATCGTCGTCGGCACTCCACTCATCAACCCTACCCTCTACCATGGGGCTAAAATTGTTGAAAGATGCCAGCGCCGAGTAGATTTGTTCTGCCGAGCGGCGTATTTGTTGTTGCTTGCTTTCGTATTTTTCCATCGCTTAAATTTGTAAAACTGCCATAAAATTAGTTATTTTGTAGAGTTATGCGACTATTTTTTGAAAATAAATTTTTCGATTTTCTCTCAGAGGCTGATTTTATGGCAGTTAGCCATTCGGCTGAGGAGAGTGAAAACTCCCCGATATTACATATCGAGGGGAATAAAGTCCCCATGCCCGAGGAGTTATTGGATGCCGTGGGCAACCACCACTCGCTAATTATCCTCTCGGCCGACGGCCAAAGACTCGGAGGGGAGTTTTGCGACACTATGCCCATCGTCAGGGCGGCCGGTGGCTTAGTGGAAAACGAAGAGGGCAATATCCTCATCATCACTCGCAAGGGGTGGCGCGACCTCCCCAAAGGACACATCGACGAGGGCGAGAGCGCCGAAGAGGCTGCCATTCGCGAGGTAAGAGAGGAGACGGGATTGCAGGATATGGACATCATCACCCCCCTCTGCACCACCCGCCACTTTCACCGCGCATATGGCAGATGGGAGGTCAAGCAGACCGAGTGGTTTTTGATGTTGGCCGCAGGTAGCGAGCCGGCACTTTTGCCCGAGGAGGGTGAGAGCATCACCGCTGCCGAATGGCTTGGTGGTCGCAGGCTCTGGCAAGCGGTCGACGAGAGCTATTCGACCATAAAAGTAGTTTTTGAGGATTTTTTGAAATACAAGATTAATAATTAAGAATTTTAATTACTTATTAATTTATTTTAATAACACAGCAAGAATACACATAGCAGCAAAATAAAAACAAGAGTTATATATTAAAATTATTTACTAACCTAATATGAAAATTGCAAATTTATTAAAAACAACAATGGCAGCAATCCTCCTTACAGGATGTAGCCAAAATGCAACTTTGGAAGTTATGGAGTTCACAAACAACCTCACCCCCGAAGAGATTGCAGCGGGTAAATTTACCCCCGAAGTGATGTGGAAAATGGGCCGTGTTGGCAGTCAGAAGCTCTCGCCCGACGGCACCCTTGCGGCTTTCACAATTACCTATTACAATATGGCCGAGAACAAGGGCACAACGGGTATCTATCTGATGCCTGCCGAGGGTGGCGATGTGGTACGCCTTGTAGAGAAAGGCTCCTCGCCACAATGGGTTGGCAATCGCCTCTACTATATGGCCGACGGTCAGGTATGGAGCATACTCCCCGACGGAAGCGACAAACAGCAGCTCACCAACATTGAGGGTATCGAGAGCTTTGGTATTGCCCCCACAGGCGAGGCTATGTTCTACACCAAGAAGGTGCACATCGTAAACATCAAAGGCTCGGATGTATATGCCGAGGCCGACAAGTCGAAAGCCCGCATCTACGACGATTTGATGGTACGCCATTGGGACTATTGGGATGAGGGCGACTACTCCCACATCTTCGTAGCCCCCATCGGCAATGGTGTCGTAAGAGAGGGTAAGGATATTATGGAGGGAGAGCCTTGGGATGCACCCCTTGCGCCCTATTTCGACAGCGAGGAGATTGCCTGGAACAATGCAGGTACTGCCCTTGCCTACACCTGCAAACACCTCACAGGTGCCGCCTATGCTGTTTCGACCGACTCGGACATCTTCATCTACGACATCGCCACCGGCACCACCCGCAACATCTGCAAGGAGTGGGGAGAGATGCCCGGCTATGACAAATATCCCGTATGGAGTCCCGACGATAGGATGATTGCCTTCCGCAGTATGCGCCGTGCGGGCAACGAGAGCGACAAGGAGCGTCTGTTTGTGTGGAACAGCGAGGATGGCTCCATGAGCGACCAGACCGCATCGTTCGACTACAACGCATCGAATGTTGTATGGGAGGGTAACGACACCCTCTACTTCATCGCCCCCATCCACGCCACACACCAAGTATGCCGCGTGGTGCTCAACAGTGGCGAGGTGGAGGTACTCACTTCGGGCGACCACGACATCAACTCGTTCAGCAAGGTGGGCAACAACTTTATGCTCCACATGAACACCATTATGAAGGCCCCCGAACTCTACACCTTTGGCGAGGGTTGGGCACTCAACCAGGTGACATTCATCAACCATCAGATTTACGACAATATCCCTATGGGTAAGTGCGAGAAACGCTGGGTTAAGACCACCGATGGCAAACAGATGCTCGTATGGGTTATCCTTCCTCCCAACTTCGACAAGAACGAGAAATACCCCACCCTGCTCTACTGTCAGGGCGGCCCCCAGAGTGTCGTGAGCCAATTTTGGAGCTACCGTTGGAACTTCCAGCTTATGGCCTCGGAGGGATATGTTGTAGTTGCCCCCAACCGCCGAGGTCTGCCCTCGTTTGGTCAGGAGTGGCTCGACCAGATTTCGGGCGATTACAGCGGTCAGAACATCCGCGACTACCTCGCAGCCATCGACAGCGTTTCGGCAGAGCCTTGGAGCGACGAGAACAGACTCGGTGCCGTTGGTGCAAGCTATGGCGGATACTCGGTTTACTATCTTGCAGGTCACCACGAAGGTCGTTTCAAAGCACTCATCTCACACTGTGGCATCTTCAACTTCGAGAGTATGTATGGCCACACCGAGGAGATGTGGTTTGTAAACAACGACTACGGCGGCGCATATTGGGACACCAAAAACCGCACTGCACAGCGCAGCTACCGCAACTCGCCCCACAAGGCTGTGGCTAATTGGGACACCCCAATTCTCATCTTTACGGGCGAGCAGGACTTCCGAATTCCCTTTACTCAGAGTTTGGAGGCATTTACGGCAGCAAAATTGCAGGGAGTACCTGCAAGGCTCGTTGCTTTTGAAAACGAAGCACACCAAGTGTTCCAGCCCCAGAACTCTCTGGTTTGGAACCGCGAGTTCTTCGGATGGCTAAATAAGTATTTGAAGTAGAAAAGCAACTATTGGCTCCGATGTTACGGTGGGGCTGGAACCAAGTGTATTACCCCACCCCAAACCCCTCCCTCAGGGAGGGGCTTACTCGGGCAAAGCCCGAGATACTCGCTGGTTTGGAACCGCGAGTTCTTCGGATGGCTAAATAAATACCTTAAATAGAATTGAGAATAGAGAGTCGGGGTAAGAGAACCGTAAATTCCTGAAACTCTTGCAACTCCTAATAAAACAAAATATGAAAAAAGATTTTGTACAAGACCGCAGAGAGGGTGACAGCAGAGGCGACATTATTTTCGCCCTGTTTGGTCACGCAACCATAGGGTTGGAGTGGGACGGCAAACACATCTACCTCGACCCTTGTTGTGAGGAGGCAGACTTCGAAAGCCTCCCAAAGGCTGACGCCATACTCATCACCCACCACCACGATGACCATTTCGATCCCAAAGCAGTTGAGATGTTGCGCAAAAGCGACACGGTAATCATTGCCAATAGCGTGGTCGGTGCCGAGTTGGAGGG
This sequence comes from Tidjanibacter sp., assembly GCA_045659085.1. Lineage (GTDB taxonomy): Bacteria > Bacteroidota > Bacteroidia > Bacteroidales > Rikenellaceae > Tidjanibacter. The sequence continues at coordinate 95,579 of JAZOWE010000002.1, read as the reverse complement.
CGCAGAAGTGTTGGGCAGTGGCAACACCACCTTCGTAAACTCGTGGCTTACGGTGGAGGCCGTGCCCGCCTACAACATCGAGCGCACACAGTACCACCCACGCGAAAGGGGCGACAATGGCTACATTGTGGAGTTGGCCGGCAGGCGCACCTATATTGGCGGAGATACGGAACTCACGCCCGAAATGCTCGCAGTGAAGGATATCGACTATCTCTTCCTGCCCGTAAATCTGCCCTACACGATGACCGTAGAGATGGCTGTGGAGGCTGCTCGCGCCATCCATCCGCGCGTATTCTACCCATTCCACACCATAGGCACCCCGCAAGAGGATATTGCCCGCATCCCCGAGTTGCTCAAAGATGAGGATTTGGAGGTTGTGATTGCACCGATGGAATAGAAAAATGGAGCCTATTGGGCTCCATTTTTCTATTCCACATACAAGACCAAACCTTTAAGATATTCCCCCTCGGGGTGGTAAATGTTTATAGGGTGGTCGGTAGGCTGAGTAAGCTGGTGCAAAATTCGCACCTTGCGTCCCGCAATAGCCGCTGCCGAGAATACCGCAAGGCGGAACTGCTCTTTGCTCACAGCCTGCGAACAACTGAAAGTGAAGAGAATACCATCCTTGGCAATCTTCTCCATAGCCCTTGCATTGAGTCTTTTGTAACCTTGCAAAGCGTTACCCAACACCTTGTGATGTTTGGCAAACGCAGGAGGGTCGAGAATTATCATATCGAACTCGCCATCCTCCACCGTACGCAGGAAATCGAAGGTATCCATTGCTGCGCTCCTATGAGGTGCGCCCTCGGGGAAGTTGATAGCCACATTCTTATCCACAAGTTCTATGGCAAGGCCGCTACTATCCACACTTGTCACACTCTTTGCGCCACCAGCCAGAGCATAGATGGAGAAACCACCCGTATAGCAGAATGTATTGAGCAGGTTACGCCCTTTGGCATACTCGCCCACAAGAGCTCTGTTTGCCCTTTGGTCAATGAAGAAACCAGTCTTTTGTCCCTTTGCCCAATTGACGGCAAACTTGTGGCCACCCTCCAAGACAACCTCTTCGCCCTCGCCCGAGCCCCAAAGGTAGCCATCCTCAACCTCCACTTCTGCCTTATAGGGCATAGTCTGGCTACTCTTGTTGTATATGGCGGAAAGTTTTGCTCCAAAGTTCTCTTTGAGGGCCTCAACAATCTCTCCGAGCGAGAGGTACATACCGACACTATGACACTGCACCACAGCCGTTGAGCCATAGATATCCACAACCAACCCTGGCAGATTGTCGCCCTCGCCGTGCACAAGGCGATAGCAGGTAGTTTCGGCATTGTCGGTAAGTCCCAACGCACGCCTTACGGCCAGAGCCGAGCCAATGCGCTCATTCCACCACCTCTGGTCAATCTCCTCGTTGTCGAAAGTGAGCACCCTTACGGCAATAGAGCCCACCTGCGAGTGACCACGAGCGATGAAGTCGCCCGACGAGGTGAACACATCCACAATCTCACCCTCCTCAATCTCCTCGCTAACGCGCGAAATCGCGCCCGAAAATACCCAAGGGTGATTACGCAACAGCGACTCCTGCTTGCCGTGTTTGAGGTATATTTTTTTATTTTCTGCCATATATTTCTATCTTGACTTTTGCAATTTATCGTACATCTCCAAGCAAATCCACGCATCGGTTGCAGCATAGCGCATCTGTGCAGCGGTCAACTCCTTAGCCTCCCAATTACTGAGCCTCTGAGCCTTCGACACGCCCACACCGAGAATGATTGCTGCCATCTTTCTAAGGCTTTTATCCTCAATGCCGAAAGCCTCTACTTCCTTCTGCAACTCCACAAAACCTGCGGCTCGGAAGTGGCGCACCTTGTTGAGATTGCGAATGTCGCCCAGAACATCCACACCCACTTTCAGCGTCTTACGACTCTCCAAAAGATGCATCAGACACCTCTCCATACGCACCGCACCAAGCCTTATGAGGTAGCAGGTGTCGGCAGTGGAGAGTTGAATGAGCGACACATTGTAGCTCACACCCGCCTTGAACGAAGGGCGTGTTTCGGTATCGAAGCCTATAACACTCTCGCCGGCAAGGTGTTCGCACGCCTTTGCCAACTTCTCCGACGAATCGACAATGACAATGTTGCCCTCGAAGCCTACAACGGGCAAATCCTTAATATCGTCGGGCGATATGCTATGTTGGAACTGTTGTTTCATAATTTCGGCCACAAAATTACCTCTTTATCCTGAGAATTCCACCCCTGTCGGTATAAATTTTCTCGCTCTCGAAGAGCATTTCCACCGCACGGGCCACACTTTCGGGCTCGGCGACAAATCTCCGTGCCAAGTCGCGAGGCGAGATACCACCCGTCTGCTCCACCACACTCAGCACATCTTCGGGCGACACAGACTCGCTAACAACCACACCTTTGCGCTTGCGCCTTGCAAGGCAGAGGTCACACACGCCACACTCCTCGGCCCTTGTTTCGCCAAAGTACTCCTGAATGTAGCGACTGCGACACCCATCGTCCATCAGTGCATAGTTCATCATCGCCTCGGCACGCTCCACAGCAAACCTCTTGCGCACAAGGTAACTCTCGGGGGCTATATAGAGGTCTTGTTCGGGCACCCTATCGGTAAGCAGAGTCATAATGGGCGAATAGCTGCTCGGTACATAGCGTATGTTATGCTGTCGCCAGAGGTGTTTCAACTCTTCGCGCACTTTCTCCACGCCATAGCCGCTATAAAGTGCAATCTCCTGAACATCAATGGCCCTAAACTCCGTAAAGACGCCCTCATAGAGCCTCATAATGGCGAGCAACACCCCCTCCATCTCTCCTCGTCGTATGCGGTAGTCGTAGAGTTCCTCCCTACCCACGCAGAACATCAGTCGGGCAGAGTTTTCTCTCTCGTCACTAAGCGAGAGGTAGCCGTTTTGAGCCAAAATTTTCACGGCATTATAGAGCATATCGACCGTTATACCCTCGGCGTGGGCAAACTCATAGGGGTTAAATTCGCGCCCCACACCAGCCCCCTCACCATAGGGTATCATCATTCGGGTGCATATTTTCGAGTATATGTTTTTAATGAGCGGGAGCGGTGGAAAGTCATTCTCTACCCTTTTGGTCAGGCCCACCTCCTCGTCATTCTCCACAAAGAGCACCGCAAAGCTCCTCTTGCCGTCCCTACCTGCACGGCCTGCCTCCTGATAGTATGCTTCAAGCGAGGAGCACATATCGTAGTGCACCACCGCCCTCACATCGCTCTTGTCGATACCCATACCAAAAGCATTGGTAGCAACCATAATGCGTTTTGCGCCCCTTTGCCACTCCTCTTGTCGGATACTGCGCTCCTCGTGGGGCAACCCTGCGTGGTAGAACTGTGCCGAGAAACCCTCCTCCGAGAGCCACTCGCACACCTTAACACTCCTCTCACGAGTGCGGACATAGACAATGGCCGAGCCCTCAACATTGGAAAGCACTCGTACGAGTTGTTCCCTCTTGTCGTCACATCGGCGCACCACAAACGACACATTGGGGCGTGCATAACTACTCCTTACTATCTCTCCGTCGCGAAAAGCCAAGAGCCTCATAATATCCTTGGCCACCTCATCTGTTGCCGAGGCAGTAAGGGCAAGCACGGGAGCATCGGGTACAATACGCCTCAGAAATCCCACCTCCAAATACGAAGGGCGGAAGTCGTAGCCCCACTGCGAGATACAGTGAGCCTCGTCAATAGCAAGCAAACTCACCTTCATCTTGCGCAGTCGCGCCACAAGCATCTCGTTGTGTATCCTCTCGGGGGCAATATAGAGAAACTTCACATCGCCATAGACACAGTTATCCAGAGCAATATCTATACTTCTGCGAGTCATACCGCTATGCAGAGCCACAGCCTTAATTCCCCTCTTGGTGAGGTTATCGACCTGGTCTTTCATCAGTGCCACAAGTGGGGTAACAACCACGCACACTCCCTCGCGAGCCATTGTGGGCACCTGATACAAGAGCGACTTACCCGCACCCGTAGGCATCAGTGCGAGGGTATCCTTGCCCGCCATCACACGCTCTATAACCTCACGCTGACCGGAGCGGAACTCCTTGTAGCCCCACCATTTAGCAAGAGTGTCGTATATGTTCACATTCTGTGACAAACGGATACTTTATTTTAGAAAAACTCTTCCCTCAGGGGGTATGTATTTCGTCTATCTTCAAGGTCGAAAGGATTTGCCTTCATCCTTGCCGTCTCATCCATCAGGTGGCAGTGGTCGTCAATCCGAGCGCACATCTCACCCCACGACACCTCTCTGGCTTGGCTGGGGCGGATACCCTCGGGATACCACTCCTTCAACTCGTCGATGCCGAGCGTGTGTGCCAGCGAACGGATGACTATGGCCGAGGCATTGGCCTTACCCTGCAACGAGTAGCCCGCAATGTGGGGTGTAGCCACCTCCGCAACCTCCAATAGTTTAAGGTTAAGGTTGTCGGGCTCGCCCTCCCACACATCCAGGCAGAGGGTAAGTCGCTCCGAATGTGCAAGAAGAGCCTCACTATCAGCCACCTCGCCCCTCGAAGCATTAATCAGCGTTGCGCCGTCCCTCATTTGTGCAAGAAAAGCCTCATCGGCAAGATGAAAGGTTGGATGGTCGCCCTCGCGTAGCAATGGAGTATGCAGCGTTACAATGTCACTCTCTTTGAGTAGCCTTTCGAGCGACACGAAACCCTCGGCCTCGCCCAAGCCCTCAGCCCTCTCTCGTGGCGGATCGCTACACAGCACCCTGAAACCCCACCTGCGACCATACTCGGCCACAAGCGAGCCCACATGACCAACACCAACAACTCCCAGCGTTTTACTCTCGGGCTCCCAACCTTGAACTTCGGACAAGTGAGCCAGCACTGCCGACACCCACTGCAATACACCGCGAGCATTACACCCCGCAGCACTCGTAAACCTCACACCTCGCGATGCAAGATAATCTCTATCCATGTGGTCGTAGCCGATAGTTGCCGTACCTACAAATTTCAGATTGTGTGCACCATCGAGCAGTGCAGCATTGCACTTTGTGCGAGTGCGGACAATGAGCGCATCGGCATCCGCCACCGCCTCGGGCGCGAGGGCTCTGCCATCGACACTCACAGCCTCGGCATAGGGGGCAAGAGTCTCGACAGCCCACGGAACAAATTGGTCAATAAGAATCTTCATAATTTGCAAAGGTACAAAATTGTTATCGGAAAACCACCCATTCAAGGCGTATTTTGAGGGAAAATATCGCACCCGAGAACAACTATCAAAACATTTAGCTACATTTGTGAGATTATTGGGATGCAGATAGCCCCCACAACGAGCAAAATTATGTCACTTTACACACGATTAATACGCCCCATTCTGTTCCTATTTCCGGCCGAGAGGGTTAGGAATTTTTCGCTCGCCACACTCCGCATCGTTGGAGGCTCGCGCTTGGGCGAGTGGATACTCTCTCGCATCTACACCTATCGCCACCCCTCGCTCGAAAGGGAGGTCTTTGGCGTAAGGTTTCGCAACCCGATAGGTGCAGCAGCAGGCCTGGATAGGGACGCACGGCTCTATCGCCAATTCGGAGCCTTGGGCTTTGGTTTTGTGGAGATTGGCTCCCTTACGCTTAAACCACAGGAGGGCAACCCTCGTCCACGATTGATGCGTATGCGTCGTTCGAAAGCACTCCTACACCGTATGGGCGAGCCCAACTGCGGACTCGAAAAGACCATCGAGCGTCTGCGTCGCAGAGCACACGGCCGAAAGGTGGTGGTTGGTGCCAACCTCACAGCACCCACAAACACTCCGCGCGACTATGTCTTGAAGGAGTATCTTCGCCCCTTCCGCAGCCTCTATCAATATGTCGATTACTTTACCATCAACTTCACATCGCTAATTGGTGTGGGCGAGGAGTACACCAACGAGGAGAGGGCTCTTGTGGAGCAGATTTTCGACTCGCTCTTCGATTTCCGCAGGGGACAGAACGAATACCGCCCCATACTGCTGAAAATATCGCCCGATTGGAGCGACAGCCAGATTGACGATATGGTGCGCATACTCATAGACACCCCCCTCGACGGACTCGTTGTGAGCGACTCTTCGCAACAATACACGGGCGCAATAACCCCCAAAGAAGCAAAGCGTTATGAGGGTTGCACACTGAGCGGTGCACCCCTTTTGGAGCGCACCATCGAGCTGATAAAATATGTGTGCAGCAAGATGGATTACAGCTATCCCGTAATTGGTGTTGGAGGTATGATGAGTGCCGAGGATGCGCAGCGGATGTTCGACGCCGGAGCAAGTCTTGTGCAGTGCTATTCGGCAATGGTCTACGAGGGCCCCGCATTCCCCTCGCGCACCTGCCGCAAACTCGCAGCACCCGCCAGAGCCGCAGAAAAAGAGGCACGCAAAAACAAAAAAACAACATAATGAAGGCAGATATCATAACCATTGGCGATGAAATTCTCATCGGTCAAATCATAGACACCAACTCGGCGTGGATTGCCGCCCGCCTTGGCGAAATTGGCGTAAGCATCCGTCGCAAATACTCCATTGGCGACAGGCGCGAGGAGATTATAAGTGCCGTTGAGGAGTCGATGGCAAAGGCCGAGATTACCATCATAACCGGTGGCCTCGGCCCCACAAAAGATGACATCACAAAGCGTGTGCTGGCAGAGATTTTCAACTCCCCAATGGTCTGCCACACCGAGACTTACGAGCGCGTAGAGCGTATGATGGCGGCCCGCGGCATAGCATTCAACGACCTCAACAAGGGACAGGCTATGGTGCCCGAGTGCTGCACCGTTCTTGCCAACCACAAAGGCACAGCCCCTGGTATGTGGTTTGAGCGCAACGGCAGAGTAGTGGTTTCGCTCCCTGGTGTGCCATTCGAGATGGAGGGACTCATGACAGAGAGCGTCTTGCCTCTCCTAACCCAACATTTCGAACTCTCCTCCGTCGTTCATCGTACGGCCATAACCTATGGCCTTGCCGAGAGTATGATGGCGGAACTCATAGCTCCTTGGGAGGACGCCCTCCCACCCCACCTCCACCTCGCATACCTCCCCTCTCCTTCGCAACTCCGACTGAGGCTCTCTGCCTATGATGTCGATAAGGAACAAGCCGAGAGGGAGTTTGACGAGCAGTTTGCAAAACTTATTCCCATTTTGGGGGATTATTTTGTTGGTTGGGGCGACACAACGGTGCAGAGTGCTGTTGCCGAAATCCTTGTCGAGAGGGGCGAAACTCTCGCCTCGGCAGAGAGTTGCACAGGAGGTGTCATAGCCTCAAAATTCACAGCTATGAGTGGCGCATCGGAGTACTTTTGGGGCGGCGTGGTATCGTATGATAACAGCGTGAAAGAGAATGTATTGGGCGTATCGCGCCACAACCTCGAAACATACGGAGCCGTAAGCGAGCAGGTGGCCCGCCAGATGGCCGAGGGAGCAAGGCGTCTGTGCGGCACAACCTATGGTGTCGCCACAACGGGCGTTGCAGGTCCAACGGGAGGCTCCCCCGAGAAACCCGTAGGCACGGTATGGGTGGCAGTGGCTACCCCCACACACACCATAGCCAAACTCTTCCAGCACGGAAAGGTGCGAGCCGTAAATATCGAACGAGCCGCCACCGCCGCAATCAACCTATTGAGATTGAAATTGAAAATTGAAAACTGAAAGCTATGGTGCTCCCTATTGTACACGGGTATCTTTTTTGATACCGGTGAACAATAGGGGGAGGGAGTGATAGGAGTGACAGGAGTGACAGGAATGACAGGAATGACAGGAGAAATATGAATCCCTGTCTTTCTTGTTCTTCTTGTTCTTCTTGTTCTTCTTGTTTTTCTTGTCTTTCTTGTTCTTCCTGTCATTCTTGTTTTTCTTGTTTTTCCTCTCGGGTGCCCCACGCTCGCAGTCGGTTGACGGTTGTGAGCACAACACTCCCACTTCACAATGAGCACCCCACCACGGGGTGCTTTTTTATTGTCCAAACCAACAATTTTGCATTTTGAATTTTGCATTTTGAATTTATAATAGGTATCTTTGTGGGCTATGTTGCGACTAAAAAGTCGTTCCTCTGGCAACAAACCACTGAAATTCAATTTATTACACACAATATTAACACAATTTACATTTACTTATGGCAAGCGTAAAAAGAGTTTACACCTTCGGTGACAGGAAAGCTGAGGGTAACGGTAAGATGAGAGAGTTGCTTGGCGGTAAGGGTGCAAACCTTGCAGAGATGAACCTGCTGGGTATGCCCGTGCCTCCCGGATTTACCATCACCACCGATGTATGTACCGAGTACTACAAAGAGGGTGAGGCAAAGGTAATTGAGCTCATCAAAGCAGAGGTAGAGGCTGCTATCAAGATGATTGAGGAGTCGACCGGTATGAAATTCGGTGGCGAGGTATCGCCCCTTTTGTTGTCGGTTCGTTCGGGTGCTCGTGCTTCGATGCCCGGTATGATGGATACCATCCTCAACCTTGGTATGAACGATAAGGCTGTTGAGGCTGTTGCTGCTCGTTCGGGCAACGACCGCTTCGCTTGGGACTCCTACCGCCGTTTCGTACAGATGTACGGCGATGTTGTGTTGGAGATGAAACCCGCATCGAAACAGGATATCGACCCCTTCGAGGCAATTATCGAGGAGGTTAAAGAGGAGAAAGGCGTTAAGAACGATGCCGATTTGACCGCAGAGGACTTCAAGGAGCTCGTTGTTCGCTTCAAAAAAGCAGTTAAGGAGCAGACCGGCAAAGACTTCCCCGTTGATCCTTGGGAGCAGTTGTGGGGCGCAATCTGCGCAGTATTCCGCAGCTGGATGAACGAGAGGGCTATCCTCTACCGCAAACTCAACAACATTCCTCAGGAGTGGGGTACCGCAGTTAGCGTAATGGCAATGGTATTTGGTAACATGGGTGACAACTCGGCTACCGGTGTTTGCTTCTCGCGTGACGCTGCTACCGGTGAGAATATCTTCAACGGTGAGTACCTCGTAAACGCACAGGGCGAGGATGTTGTGGCAGGTATCCGTACTCCCCAGCAGATTACCTTGGAGGGTTCGCGCCGTTGGGCTAAGGCTCAGAACATCGACGAGGCTACCCGCGCAGCTCAGTTCCCCTCGTTGGAGGAGGTTATGCCCGAGGTTTACAAAGAGCTCTGCGACATCAAAGACCACTTGGAGAGCTACTTCAAAGATATGCAGGATATGGAGTTCACCATTCAGGATGGCAAACTCTGGATGTTGCAGACTCGTAACGGTAAGCGTACCGGTGCTGCGATGGTTAAGATCGCTATCGATATGTTGGAGGAGGGCCTTATCGACGAGCAGACCGCTGTTCTTCGTCAGGAGCCCGAGAAACTCGACGAGCTTCTCCACCCCGTATTTGACAAACAGGCTATCAAGAGTGCAAAGGTTATCACTAAGGGTCTTCCCGCCAGCCCCGGTGCTGCAACAGGTCCCGTAGTATTCTTTGCTGAGGATGCCGAGAAATATCTCAACGAGCACGGCGCAAAAGCTATCTTGGTTCGTAGTGAGACTTCGTCCGAGGACTTGAAGGGTATGTTGGATGCTGCCGGTATCCTCACCGCTCGCGGTGGTATGACCTCGCACGCAGCCGTTGTGGCTCGTGGTATGGGTAAATGCTGCGTTTCGGGTGCTGGCGAGCTCAAAATCGACTACAAGACCCGCACCATCGAGATTGACGGTCTTGTAATCAACGAGCACGACTGGATTTCGCTCAACGGTTCGACCGGTGAGGTTTACCTCGGTCAGGTTGCAACCAAAGAGGCTGAGCTCAGTGGCGACTTCGGCAAACTTATGGATCTTACCACCAAGTATGCACGCCTGAAAGTACGCACCAACGCCGACTCGCCCCGCGATGCTAAACAGGCAGTAAGCTTCGGCGCACAGGGTATTGGTCTTTGCCGTACCGAGCACATGTTCTTCGAGGGCGACCGTATCTTGGCTGTTCGCGAGATGATTTTGGCAGACGACGAGGCTGGTCGCCGCGTAGCTTTGGCAAAACTTCTTCCTATGCAGCGTGAGGACTTCGAGGGTATCTTCGAGGCTATGCAGGGTCTTCCCGTGACTGTTCGTCTTTTGGATCCCCCCTTGCACGAGTTTGCTCCCCACACCGCCAAAGAGCAGGAAGAGCTCGCTAAGGTTATCGGTGTAAGCGTTGAGAAGATCGCTGCTAAGGTTGAGGCTTTGGCAGAGGTTAACCCCATGCTCGGTCACCGTGGTTGCCGCCTTGGTAACACTTATCCCGAGATTACCGAGATGCAGACCCGCGCTATCTTGGAGGCTGCAATGAATGTTAGGGAGAAAGGCGTGCCCGTGAAAGTGGAGATTATGGTTCCCCTTGTTGGCAACCACAAAGAGCTCCGCTACCAGAAGAACATCATCGACCGCGTAGCTCAGGAGATTTTCGCAGAGCGCAACGACAAGATTGAGTATATGGTAGGTACCATGATTGAGATTCCTCGTGCTGCTGTAACTGCCGACCAGATTGCAGAGGTTGCCGAGTTCTTCTCGTTCGGTACTAACGACCTTACCCAGATGACTCTCGGTTTCTCGCGTGACGATATTGGTAAGTTCTTGCCCATCTACTTGGAGAAGAACATTTTGAAGGCTGACCCTTTCAAGATTTTGGACCGCAACGGCGTTGGTCGTCTCGTACGCGAGGGCGTAACCAAAGGTCGCACCACCCGCAACAACCTCAAATGCGGTATCTGTGGTGAGCACGGCGGTGAGCCTTCGAGCGTTGAGTTCTGCCACTCGGCTGGCCTCGACTATGTAAGCTGCTCGCCCTTCCGTGTACCCATCGCACGCTTGGCTGCTGCTCAGGCTGCTCTCAAACAGGAGTAATCTGACCAATTATAACGAAGGAAGGCTCGGCAAATTGCCGAGCCTTCTTTATTTGCAAGGATGACAAGGGTAACATGGGTGACAGGTAAAACATTGCCCCAAAAGAGCCACCAAACGAGTGCATACCGCAGAGGAATTTTTGTGCCAAACAAGAGAGCGAGTCCGCAGTTGAAAGCAAGATAGATGATCAATTTCTACGAGTGCATATCGCGGAGCAGATGCAAGGCTTGCGATGGGCGAGAAACCGCAGTTTACTCAGAGTAAATGAGGATTTCGAGCGCAAGCGTAACGCAGCAGATGCCCGCGATATGTGCTCGCTATATATCATGAGATAGGGGCGCAGGTATAACCTGCGAAAAATCATAGTCCGCCCAACGCTCGGCAGTGTAGTCCAAAAGTGAGCGTATCTCGTCGGGGTCATAACTCGTGACGAGCTTCATACGGGTCTGCTTGAAATCGGGAAGCCCTTTGAAGTAGTTGGAGAAGTGGCGACGCATCTCGATGATACCCACAAAGTCGCCTTTGGCAGCAAGCGAGAGGTCGAGATGGTGTTTGGCGATAGCCACCCTTTCGGGCACGGAGGGTTGTGGCAACTCCTGCCCCGTAGCAATAAAGTGCTTGCACTCGCGAAATATCCAAGGACGGCCGTATGTTGCCCTGCCAATCATCACAGCATCCACGCCATACCTGTCGAAACACTCGGCAGCGCGAGGAGCCGTTGTAATGTCACCATTACCTATAATAGGTATATGTATGCGTGGGTTGTTCTTAACCTTGCCTATGAGTGTCCAATCGGCCTCGCCACGATACATCTGCGAGCGCGTACGACCGTGAATGGTGAGTGCCTGAATACCCACATCCTGCAAGCGCTCGGCAATCTCCTCTATATTTTTATTATCATCATCCCAGCCGAGACGGGTTTTGACCGTAACGGGAAGTTTTACGGCATTGACAATCTGGCGCGTCATCTCCACCATCAGGGGTACATCTTTCATCATACCGCTACCCGCTCCCCTGCCGGCGATTTTCTTCATTGGGCAACCGAAGTTAATGTCGATAACATCGGGATTTGCCCTCTCGGCCAACTTGGCAGCCTCCACCATAGGCTCGATGAGGTGCCCGTAGATTTGGATTGCTACGGGGCGCTCGGCATCGGATACATTGAGCTTGCGGAAAGTCTTCTCTGCACCGTGGAAAAGTCCATCGGACGACACAAACTCCGTAGTAACCATATCGGCACCAAACTCCTTGCACAACATACGGAACGAAGGATCGGTAACATCCTCCATTGGAGCCAAAAAAATGGGCTTTTCGCCAAAATCTATATTTCCTATCTTCACTGTTTGCTAAATTTGCCCCAAAAATAGTTATATTTGCGCTCTAAACAAGGCAAAAGTATAAAATAAGTATATCATCATGACAATCGAACAGGTAATTCTTGGTGCCGTAACCACCACCGTTGAGCGTCTTTATGGGCCTCTCGACGGCCTCTCGCTCCAACTTCAAAAGACTCGCAAAGAGTTCGAGGGCGACTATACTCTCGTAGTATTCCCCTTGCTCAAACGCAGCCGCAAGTCGCCCGATGCTACCGCTGCCGAAATTGGCGAAGCACTCGTGGCGGAGTGTCCCATCGTGGAGAGCACCAACACCATCAAAGGTTTCTTAAACATATCGCTGAGGGCAGACTTCTGGCTCTCGGAGTTCCAAAAGATTGCCACTGCCGAGGGCTACGGCATTGCACCCCGCAATGGCAAAACAGTTATGGTCGAGTACTCCTCGCCCAACACCAATAAACCCCTCCACCTCGGTCATATCCGCAACAATCTGTTGGGTTATTCCGTATCGCAGATTCTCGAAGCAGCAGGTTATAAGGTAATCAAGGCCAACCTCGTGAACGACCGCGGTATTCACATCTGCAAGAGTATGCTCGCTTGGCAGCTCTATGGCGAGGGCGAAACCCCCGCATCGAGCGGTATGAAAGGCGACCACCTCGTGGGCAAATACTATGTTGAGTTCGACAAACACTACAAGGCTCAAATCAAAGAGCTCGTAGCGGGAGGTATGGACGAAGAGGAGGCTAAGAAGGAGGCACCCATTATGAAGGAGGCTCGCACAATGCTCCAAAAGTGGGAGGCTCACGATCCCGAAGTTTATGGCCTTTGGGAGAGGATGAATGGCTGGGTTTACGAGGGATTTGATGCCACCTACAAGGCTCTGGGCGTTTCGTTCGACAAGGTATATTATGAGTCGCAGACCTACCTTTTGGGTAAGGATATTGTGGCAGACGGCTTGCAGAAGGGTGTATTCTACCGCCGCGAAGATGGCTCGGTATGGATTGACCTTACGGCCGACGGCTTGGACGAGAAACTTCTGCTTCGTGGCGACGGCACAAGTGTCTATATGACACAGGACTTGGGCACCGCACTCTCGCGCCAGAGGGACGAGAACCTCGATGGCATCATCTATGTTGTGGGTAACGAGCAGAACTATCACTTTCAGGTACTCAAACTCGTGCTGAAAAAGATGGGCTACGAGTGGAGCGACAACATCTTCCACCTCTCCTACGGTATGGTGGAACTTCCCGAGGGTAAGATGAAATCGAGGGAGGGCACCGTTGTGGATGCCGACGACTTGATTGAGGATATGGTGGGCACTGCCCGCGAGATGAGCGAAGAGCTCGGCAAACTCGACGGTATGAGCCCCGAGGAGCAGGAGGAGATTGCCCGCATCGTAGGTTTGGGTGCTCTCAAATACTTCATCCTCAAAGTAGACCCCAAGAAGACTATGCTCTTCAATCCCCGCGAAAGTATCGACTTCAACGGCAACACGGGCCCCTTCATTCAGTATACCTACGCCCGCATCCGCTCCGTATTGCGTAAGGCTGCCGAGGCCGGTATCGAGGGCGCTATTGCCGAAGGTTTGTCGCTCATTTCGGAGGAGGTTGAGTTGGTAAAATACCTTGCCGACTTCCCCCAGACTGTTCAGCAGGCTGCTGCGACCTACTCGCCCAGCATTGTCGGTGCGTATGTCTACGACCTTGCCAAGATGTACAACAGCTACTACCACGACCACTCCATCCTTCGCGAGGAGAACGCCTCGGTGCGTGCTTTCCGTGTGCAGTTGAGTGCCGTTGTTGCCGAAATTATCGGCAGGGGTATGGCCCTGATGGGTATCGAAGTCCCCGAAAGGATGTAATCCCACGAACATATACCTATATTAAAACCACCTCCCTGCAAATGTTCGGGGAGGTGGTTTTTCATTGACCGACGACCGACTGCGGGCGACCAACAAATTTGCAAAGTTCATTTTTTGTTCTAACTTTGTGGGAAAATTCCTACTTTTCTAACTTTTAATACAAAAATAACTATGCAGACAGAAAAAGACAAATACCTCTTCGGAGTAGTTAAGGTAGGCGACAAGGGGCAGATTGTAATCCCCAAAGAGGCTCGCGAGGTATTCAACATCAAGGCCGGTGACTCGCTGCTGGTGCTGGGCGACACTACCAAAGGGCTCGCACTCGTCAAAACGCAGATTTTTGACTCTGCGGTGGAGGAAGTTTTTAAGTAATTCGACTATCCACAGCCCACACTAAGTCTAACCATCCATTCCACTTAAAAAAATGAAAAATCGCTACTATTTTATCGACAATTTGCGCTGGGTTACGGTGCTATTGGTGCTCTTCTACCATGTATTCTACAACTATAACTCGCTGGGAGTCTTTGGTGCCGTAGGAGGTTTTACCGAGCGTCAATGGCAAGATGTGGTGATGTATCCCATCTATCCGTGGTTTATGCTCCTGATGTTCATCTTGGCGGGAACTTCGAGCCACTATGCGCTCCAAAATCGCACACCGCAGGAGTTCCGTCGGGAGCGCACACGCAAGCTCCTCGTACCCTCCACCCTCGGACTGCTCGTCTTTGGGTGGATACTCGGACTGCTCAACACCCAAGCGGCAGCGGCCACCCTACCCGAAGGTATCCCTTCGTTTGTAAAATACCTCATTGCTGTTATGAGCGGTACGGGGCCTCTGTGGTTTATCCAAGACCTCTTCGTTTTCTCACTCTTGCTCCTTGTGGAGAGACGAGTGGTGGATGTGGAGAAGGTACACTCGTGGCTCGCGAAGATTTCGGACAAGTACATAGCACTACTCCTTGTGGCATTGTTGTTTGTGGTGTGGGGTGTGGCCCAGACACAATTCGACCAGCCCGTAAATGCACAAGGACTCATTAACCTCTATCGTCCCATCTTCTACTTTGTGGCATTCCTTTGTGGTTACTACATCTTCTCCTCCGAGAGGATACACAGTCTTCTTGCAGCCAAGGCCCTGTGGCTTACGATAGCCGCCGTAGGGTGCGCCACTATCTTCACCCTCTGCACCTTCGGCAAAGACTACACCCACCCGTCGATAGTGCAGAGTTTGGGCTACAACACCTTTGCGTGGGTTGCGACTCTTGCAATGATTGGCGGTTTCAAACGCTGGGCAGACCACACATCGCCCTTTGCCGACTATATGACACGCAGCAGTTTTGGCCTCTATGTGACGCATATGACAGTTTGTACGGCTGCCTGCCTATGGCTGAAAACCACCTCGCTACCCGTATGGGCCGACTACGCATTGGCACTTGTTGCGACCTATGTGGGTGCCGTGGTGCTCTGGGAAGTACTCCGCAGAATACCTTTTGTAAGATATTGTGTCTTTGGCATCAAAGGCAAAAGGGGCAAATAACCCCTAAAAAAACGCGCCAAACGAAAAAAAAAGTGCAAAGAGTTTGCAGAAAAGGATTTTTGCCTTATCTTTGCACCGCTTTTGGAATGAAAGCGCGATGATTCGCTAGCTCAGCTGGTAGAGCACAGCACTTTTAATGCTGGGGTCCTGGGTTCGAGCCCCAGGCGGATCACCGAAGAGGCGGGAGGTTAAAAAACCTTCCGTTTTCTTTTTTTATTCAGCCATCAACATGGCAGGGCTCGAACCCAGGAATGCCCCCTTTCAAGGGGGTTAGGGGGTTGTAGACAAAAAGCCCAAAGGGTGCGCGAGCACCCGAGCCCCAGGCGGATCACCGAAGAGGCGGAAGGTTGAAAAACCTTCCGTTTTTTTATTTACCACATAACCAAAACGAGGGGCTCGAACCCAGGAATGCCCCCTTTCAAGGGGGTTAGGGGGTTGTAAACAAAAAGCCCAAAGGGTGCGCGAGCACCCGAACCCCAGGCGGATCACCGAAGAGGCGGGAGGTTGAAAAACCTTCCGTTTTTTTATTTACCGCATAACCAAAACGAGGGGCTCGAACCCAGGGTGGTACCTAACAAGTCATTGAGCACCCTCGTGTTTGTAAGAATTTGTATAACAAGTGATAGTTTTAGGCTTGCGACGCCCGAAAAACCGTAGTTTACTCGGCGTAAATGAGGATTTTGAGGGTGAGCATAACGACAAAATATCCTTGTTAGACAAATTCTTAGAAAAAAAAGGTTGAGAGTTTTTAGTTCTCAACCTTTTTGAGTCTTGCAAGTTCGGTCTGGCTGCCGACGACCTTGTCGCCAATATCCACCAAAATATCGCTACCGAGCGGCAGGAAAACATCCACACGCGAGCCAAACTTAATACAGCCCGACTTCGTGTTCTGCTCCACCCTATCGCCCACCTCCGCATAGCAGACAATCCTGCGGGCTATCCAGCCTGCAATCTGTCGCCAAGCAACAACCTCGCCCGAAGCCGTACGAACACCTACCGTCGTATGCTCATTGAGCGCAGAACTCTTGGGATGCCAAGCGAGGATAAAATCGCCATCGAAGTGGTCTTTGAAGATAACCTCTCCGCCCACAGGGTGCCAATTCACATGCACATCATAGAAGGTCATATAGACCGACATCTGTACACATCTGCCACCCATCACTTCGGGACCATCAACCTCCTCAATAGCCACCACCTTGCCGTCGGCAGGGGCATATACCGACTCCTCCTGTCGGATAAGGGGTCTTTGTGGCTCGCGGAAGAAGAAGATAAAAAAGACTATGCGCCACACCAAGAAGGCATCGACCAGCGCCAATGCCCACCACGCCCACTCATACACCACAGCCGTGGCAGTTACTACGGCAATGATGAGCAGAAAAATTGCGGTATTAATCTTTATTCCTTTATATCCCTCGGGGTTTATTCTCATAATCCAAACATTGTCATATAAATATAGGCAAAGGGCATAGCCATAAGCAGGGCGTCGAACCTGTCGAGCACACCACCGTGACCGGGGATGAGGTTGCCCGAGTCCTTAACATCGAACTCCCTCTTAATCATCGACTCCACCAAGTCGCCGGCAACGCCCGCCAAAGCAACCACAGCACCAAGTCCACCCCAAGCATAGACATTGCCCTCCATCATATAGCCCGCAGCCATAGCAAAGCCCACAGCAAATACAATGCCCCCAAAGAAGCCCTCCCACGACTTCTTGGGCGAAATCGAGGGGCACATCTTATGTTTGCCGATGGAGCAGCCCACCAAGTAGGCGAAGATGTCGTTAATCCACACTATGAAGATGATAGCCAGCACCCTTGCAGGCTCCCACTCCTTGCCAACAAAGCCCACCAGCATCATCAGCGCCATAGGCACAGCCGTATAGAGCAGTCCGAAGGTGGTAATTGCCATATTTTCGAGAGGTTTCTGACTGCCACGCCTCAGCTCAACAGCAAAGAGCAGAGGTATAAATAGCAACAGTGTGAGCAACACCACGGGCGAGTGTTCCAAGACACTCTCGGCAACAAGCGCCACACCCACACAGCCTGCAAGCGTACCCATAGGGCGCACACCCTCGCGCATTGCCGCCATACGGTAGAGTTCGTCTTGTCCCAAATATACAACCAAGGCTGCCACAAAAGCCAAAGCCCAGGGCGACCACAAAGCCGCACCCACAACGACAATGCCCAACACGGCACCTGCCACTGTTCGCAATCCTAATTTTTTACCTTTTAAGCTCATCTTTCTTTTTTGAAGCTTTTTGCAAAAAGCTTCACCAAAAACTTTTGGGCGATACTGCGTATCGCTCCTGTTTCTCCTGTTTCTCCTGTTTCTCCTGCAAGAAAGACAGGAAAAACAAGAAAAATAGGAGGGACAGGAATTTTCAATTCTCAATTTTCAATTTTCCATTCCCTTAGCGAGTGTATATCGCGGAGCAGATGCAAGGCTTGCGATGGGCGAGGATGCGGAGTTTGCTGGGCGCAAATGAGGAAGTTGCGAGGCGCAGTTTGGTGCAAAAAGCACCCGCAAGGCACACTCGCTACGCTTTGGCGCCAAATATCCGCTCCAAATCCTCGGCAAACACAACCTCCCTCTCCAAAAGCAGCTCAGCAAGGGTTGCGAGTCCCTCGCGGTTTTGTTTCAGGATGGTGGTGGCCATATCGAAAGCCTTGTCGATGAGTCCCTTAGCCTCCTTGTCGATAAGCACAGAGGTCTCTTCGCTATATGGCTTCGAGAACGAGTAGTCGCTCTGTCCCGTGGAGTCGTAGTAGGAGCGGTTGCCCACCTTCTCACTCATACCATAGTAGCTTACCATAGCATAGGACATCTTAGTGGCCCTTTCGAGGTCGTTGAGTGCTCCCGTCGAAATCTCGCCAAAGGTCAGCAGTTCCGAGGCCCTACCGCCCAAGAGCGACGCCATCTCGTGCATCATCTGCTCGGTGGTTGTTATCTGCCTCTCCTCGGGCAGGTACCACGCAGCACCGAGTGCCCTACCGCGGGGGATAATCGTAACCTTCACAAGGGGGTTGGCGTGTTTGAGCAGCCAGCTAACCGTTGCGTGTCCTGCCTCGTGGTAGGCAATGGTGCGTTTCTCGGCAGGAGTGATAACCTTGCTCTTCTTCTCCAAGCCGCCAATAATACGGTCCACAGCCGCAAGGAAGTCCTCCTTACCAATCGCCTTTTTGTCGCCTCGGGCAGCAATAAGAGCCGCCTCGTTGCACACATTGGCGATGTCGGCACCCGAGAAACCGGGAGTTTGCTTTGCCAAAAACTCCACATTGACATCCTCGTCGAGTTTGAGGCGACGCATATGCACGCCAAAGATAGCCTCCCTCTCTTTGAGCTCGGGCAAGCCCACATCAATCTGTCTGTCGAACCTACCGGCACGCATCAGCGCCTTATCCAGAATATCTACACGGTTGGTGGCAGCAAGCACAATAACGCCCGAGTTGCTACCAAAACCATCCATCTCGGTGAGGAGTTGGTTGAGGGTATTCTCCCTCTCGTCGTTACCCGAGAAGCCGGCATTCTTACCCCTCGCACGGCCAATGGCGTCAATCTCGTCGATGAAGACAATGCAGGGGGCCTTCTCCTTTGCCTGAGTAAACAAGTCCCTCACACGCGCAGCACCCACACCCACAAACATCTCCACAAAGTCACTACCGCTAATGGAGAAGAAGGGTACATTCGCCTCGCCCGCCACAGCCTTTGCAAGCAGAGTCTTACCCGTTCCGGGAGGGCCTACAAGCAGTGCTCCTTTGGGAATCTTACCACCAAGGTCGCGATATTTCTCGGGCTTGCGGAGGAAATCTACAATCTCCATAATCTCCACCTTAGCCTCCTCCAAACCGGCAACATCCTTGAAGGTAATCTTATTGGCGTTGTCCTTATCGTAGACCTGCGCACGCGATTTACCCACATTCATAACTCCGCCCTGAGCGCCCGCACCGCGCGACGCCGAGCGGAACATCAGGAACATCAACACCACAAAGAATACCATAGGCAACCAACTGAGCAGTTCGCGCCACACGCTCGTGGAGTATTCCCACGCAGGCATAGGCACCTCAACACCATACTTCTCGCTCACAGCCGCAAGGTCGGAGCGGAAGATGTCGGGGTTGCCGATATTGTAGATGAATTGGTGTTTGGTATCGGGGAGGGTTTTATAGGTAGGTTTTTGGCGATACTCCTCCAACACCTCTTTTTTGAGCCAAATGTGCGCCACCTTGTCGTTATTAACCTCAATTTTGCTCACATCTCCCGACGCGAGCATCTGCTCCAATGCACTCCAAGTGGTCTTTTGAGGTGTTCCCTCGCCACCCATCAACTGCATAGCAAACAAGCCTACAAGAATAAGGCTCCAAAACCAGAAGAACCACGACATTGGCCCACGCCTACGCCTTGGTGGCATAGGCCCAAGAGGTGGCATATTGGGGTTTGGATTGCCACCCCCCATATTGTTCATATTATTTTCCATCAAACTTTTTTGTTTTTTTACTCTATTCTTTCACCTAAATCAGTAACGAAAACTTTGGGGGTTTATTACCCCAAAGCCGAGAAATGAAAATTACGGCACGCACAATGGGCGCAAAAATAAAACAAGCGCAAAAGGCACACCAAAAAAATCATACTACTCCTCCGACTCGTAGCGAGTGGCGGGAGCGTCTGCCCAGAGTTGTTCGAGGCGGTAGTACTCCCTAAGAGGGGTAAGGAAGATATGAACGATAACATCCACATAGTCCACCGCAATCCACGCAGCGTTGGTCTTACCCTCCACCCTGCGTGGTTTCTCGCCCATCTTCTCCTCCAAAGCTTCAATAATGCCATCGGCAATGGCATCTACCTGGGAGGTGGAGTCGGCATTACAAACCACAAATGCGTCACAAATTGTGCCTTCGAGCGCACTCAGGTCCAACGATACGATGTTGTGTCCCTTTTTGTCCTGAATCGCCTCAACGATATTATTAATCAATTCCTGCATATAAAGTTATTGTTGTTTATTCAAATAGAACTACAAAAGTACATTTTTCACTCCGATTTATTGTCCTATCGGGGCATATTTTTCTTCACACACTCCATAATTGTTTCGCGAAGGGCGGTAATTATCGTCTCCTTTGCGTAGGTGCGACGCACAGCGACTACAATTTTGCGCGAAGCGGCACCCTTTGCCAAGGTCTTAACCCTACCTCGCGCAGAGTCGGGAATGTAGGGCAGAGCCATCTCGGGAATGATGGTCATCATCGAAGTAGTGTCCACAATCCTCATAACCGTTTCGAGCGAGCCGCTTTGGAGTGTATAGGGCAGGTCGTGAAGACGATGTGCACCACAAAGTTCAATAATCTGATCCCTCAAACAATGCCCCTCCGAGAGCAAAATAAGGTCTTTGCTATAAATATCCTCAATGCGGAGATTGGTGCGTGCCGACAGCGGATTTTCGGGCGACACATAGGCGTAAAACCTGTCGTCGAAGAGTTCCTGCTCGGTGATGCGGTCGGGGCAGGTGCCTCCTGCCAAAATTGCCGCATCCAACTCATCACTATCCATTGCACGGATAATGTCGGGAGTAATCATCTCCCTAATCTCCAACTCCACCTTGGGAAAGTTTTCGCCAAAGGTGTGCACAAAGCGTGGCAGAAGATAGGGCGCAATGGTGGGTATCACGCCGAGCCTCAACCTACCGGCAACACTACCTTTGAGCTCTGCAACACACTCTCTCACATTATTATACGCCAGCAGAGCCTCGCGAGCTTTTTCTATCACAAGCGCACCCACCTGAGTTGGCACCACAGGTTTTTTCGACCTATCGAGCAGCACCACACCGAGCTCCTCTTCGAGGTTTTTAATCTGCATACTGAGCGAAGGTTGGGTTACGAAGCAGAGTTCGCTCGCCTTGGAAAAACTCCCACAGTTGGCCACTGCAAGGAGATATTCGAGTTGGATTATAGTCATGACTTATAGTTTTGCACAAAGTTATAAATAAAAGTTGAGAGTGCAAAGTTTTGCACTCTCAACTTTTATTAGGTAAGAAAAGCAAACTCAACACACAGTTGCTACTCTGTAATAAGCCACTGTTTGCCTCTCTTTACAAGGTTATATGTCGCCTCAATTTTTTGTCCATTGGCGAGAGTTACGACAGCCTCCACCGAGGCCTCCGTTTCGCCCTCGCTAACGCTCAGCACCTCGAAATCCTCAATGCCTCCTGCCTCGACAAGTTCCCCACTCTGCTCCTCAAAAATCTCGCGATAGAGCGCCACCTCGCTCTGCTCGGCAGCCATAAGTGCCACTGCCTCGCGCACCTCGCCCTCCGAGAGTCTTTTCCAGCACTCCTCAACAACACCTGCGGGACTACTCTTCGAGCCACAGCCCACGAGGAGCATCACAGACAACAAAGCATAAAGTATCTTCTTCATAAAAATCTATTTTTTTATTGCAAAACCACATATTCGCCACATCTGTGTACATAGCCACCCTTGCCATCCAATATGATTGCCGCATAGCCATTCTCGAAGGTGGTAATAAGGTCAAACATAGGCTCGCGCAAGACCTTGCCCGAAGCATCTATCAGACCTCGTTTGTCGTTCAGCTTTATGGCTGCCACGCCCTCCGAGAACTCGCTAACAGCATCGTAGATGCAGGGCACTATGGGCATTCCATCCGAGCCCACAAAACCCCACTTACCCTCGTGGCGCACCGCAAAGCGTCCCTCACCGAGGGGGCGTACGCGCTCATAGAGGCAGGGAACGACCTCGTCGCCACGACTATTCACCGCGCCATAGCGACCACCGCGCACCACAATAGAGTATCCCATATCAAACGACTCGGCATTGTCGTAGCGCGAGCTAAAAGCCGTACGGCCTGCGGGGGTTACGAACTCCACATTGTCGCGGTAGACAACCCTTGCCAGACCGTCGCTGAAAGGCTCGGCAGAGATGTAGCGTGGCTCTATAACCTCAACACCGGCCGCATCGATATATCCCCACTTGCCATCCACCTGCACGGCAGCATAGCCCTCCGAGAAGTCGCCAATGGAGTTATATCTACAAGTGGAGACAACCTCGCCCTTGCGATTGACAATGCCATAGCGGCCCTTATACCCAACCACCACATACCCTGTCTCGGGCAGCCTCATACCACGATAGTCGTAGAGGCAGTTGCCTCGCTGGTCGATATAATATGCCACGCCATTGAGTGTTGCAGCGGCCAAACCGCAATCAAAACTCTCGGCCTTGTCAAATCGGGGCGAAATGACATACTCGCCATCGGTATTTATGTAGCCCCACTTACCACTCTCAGTCATAACGGCAGCCACACCCTCCGCAAAGCTCTCTGCATCGCGGAACGAGGCGGGAATAATCATCTGTCCGTCCCTACGGAGGTAGCCCCACAAGCCGCGCGCCTTAACTGCCGCCCTACCCTGCGAAAAACTCCTTGCCTGCTCATACTTACAGAGCACAACCTCGCGTCCCTGCTCGTCGACAAAGCCATAGCGGCCATTATTCACAACCATTGCCAGCTCGTCGGCAAAGGGCTCTATGTGGTCGTACTTGCAAGGGATAATCTCCCTGCCACCACCGCCCAGCAAGCCCCACTTGCCACCATTGGCAACCATTGCAATATCTTGCGAGCCAAAGCCCGTAGTCTTATCGTAGCGGCACTCCACCACAACACTACCCGTATCGTCCACGAAGCCCCACTTCACACCTTTGCGGACTGCGTGGAGAGCAACACCCTCGCGGTACTCAACCTCGTCCCATTCGGGGGCAATAATGACAGCTCCGTCGAGTCCCATAATACCAACCATACCGCCACTCGTTATGCGGTAGTAGTCTGCCGAGCCACTCTCGTCCTCAACAAGTTCTATGGTGTCGTAGGTTGTAATCCTATTTTGTGCAATATCCACAATGGTCGTATTCACAATCATCCTACCACTACCCTCCTCGTCGAGGTGAGCGGGCATAATCATCTGGTAATCTTCGTTCATCACGCCCCACTTGTCGTCAATCCTCACCCAAGCGAAGCCGTTATTGAAGGTTGGCAAAAGATCGATGGTGGGCTCAACCTTAACCACGCCGTTGCGGGTAAGCACACCCCAGCCACCATTCCATTCATACCACATCTCACTTTTTTCGCCAAAGTCGGGGCGTTCGGCAAGCACCGCCTCAAAGACAACCTTTCCGTCGCGGCTAACCACACCCCAGCGGTCGTTCCATCTTACCCAAGCCGTCCTTTCGCCCTCCACAAACTTTGGCTCTTCGGGCAACAGAGGGCGCAGAACAATCATACCCTCGCGCGAGATAACACCCCACTTGCCGCCCCACAAGCCCCAGGCAACACCCTTGTCGCCAAACTTAGGCTCGTTTTTCAGCAAGGGGTTAAGCACAATCTCGCCACTGCGAGTAACGATACCCCACGCTCCGTTCCAGATGGCCCAGCAGGTGTCGCGCTCCGTAAACGAAGGGCGCTCATAGAGCATAGCATTAAGCACCACCTCGCCATCGCGACTGACAACACCCCACAGGTTGTTCCACATCGCCCAGCTCCTATCCGTACCCTCGGGGAATATGGGACGCGAGGAGAGTATGGCATCGAACACCACGCGGCCATTGGGAGCAATGGCTCCCCACTTACCATTCCACTCAACCCACTCCACATCTCTCTCCTCAAACGAGGGGCACGAAGCCAAGCGAGCATTGAATATAACTTTTCCTTCGCGGGTGATGGAGCCCCATTTACCACCCCACTCTACCCACGCATAATTTCTGTTTGCAAAGACAGGTTTGGTAGCCACAGCCACCTCCGAGAGGATTTCGCCCCTGGTATTAACCGCTATCCACTCGCCAGCACGCTCCGTCCAAGCCAACCCTCTCTCGTCGAAAACAGGTCGGGAAGTAATACACGAAGCAAGCAGCACCTCTCCCGAGTGGCGCACAACGCCCCACAGTGAGTTCCACTTAGCCCACGCAACACCCTCGGCATCAAATTCGGGAGCCTGTTCCATTGTGGGCTCAAACAACACCTGTCCGCTTTGTGAGATTGCACCCCAATGGTTATTCCAGCGAGTCCACGCCACGCCATCGGGGCCAAAGAGAGGCTGCTCCTCAACAACAAAGTCGAAGGCTACCGAGCCGTCGGCCCTGACAGCTCCCCAACACAGACCGTTGCGAATCCACGCAACACCACTATCTCCAAAAATGGGTTTTTCGTCCAAAACAGCATCAAAGACAACCTCGCCCCTGCGCGACACAGCTCCCCATCTGCCGTTCCATTTGGTCCACGCCACATCGCTCTCGAACATCGGGTAACTATCCAAGACGGGCTCGAAAACCACCTTGCCCGCCGAGGACACAACTCCCCAACCTCCCGACCATCGAGCCCAAGCTATGCCCTCCGAGAAGTCGTCTATCTGCTCAATTACGGGTTCGAAGATTACCACACCATTGTAGGTTATAGCTCCCCAGCCGTCGTTCCAGCGTGTCCAGCATATACCATTGAAGAATTGAGGGCGAGAGAAGAGTACCGGCTCAAAAATCACATCGCCCTCGGGGGTTATAGCTCCCCAGCCACCGCCCCATTGAGCCCAGCAAACACCATTCTCAAAGGCGGGATAGTCATAGAGTTCAAAGTCAAAGACAACCTCGCCACTCTCGGAGATAAGTCCCCAGCGCTCCTCCTTTTCAATCCACGCCAAGCCTTTATCGAAGGTGGCAGGTGCGTGGAATTGGGGTGCAAAGAGTTCTTTGCCCGACTTGCTCACAACACCCCACTTACCCTCACGAGCCATCCACGCCAAGTCGCCCACAAAGGGAGCAATGGTGTCGTATGAGGGCTCAAAAAGATACTCGGCATTGTGGCGCAGAACGCCCCACTTATCGCCAAACTTAACCCTCGCAAGGGTGTCCTCAAAAGGTTTTGCGTCGGCAAAAATCGTCTTAACAACCGTTCTGCCTCGCTCGTCGGCATAGCCCCACATACCCCTGCGTTCAGTGGGAGTAAGCACCCCTTCGAGGCTCTTACCCTTCAATATACGCAGAGTGTATGGCTTATTTTGCGCGTCGGCAGGAAGTGTGAAAACAAATAAAAAAAGAACCAACATCCCTTTGGTAAGGATGTTACGCAACAGACCTACAAAGCTCTCTTTTTTCTTCATTTATTTTCTATCGTATTGGCTAAAACTTTACGCCACAAAAATACGCTACACTATTTTGAATTCAAAATAGTACCTCACAATTTTTCTATCGCTCTTTCGAGTCCCACACCTCGCGAGCCCTTGACCAGCACAAAGGCCCTCGTCAATGGATTGCGCTCCAACCATAGGCGCAAGTCGGCAGCATCGGCAAAGCGCACAATACGCCCATCCGCCACCTCCGTCGTAGCCATAAAGTTGCTACCCACCAGCAATACTCGCTCTGCATCGCCCGCCAAAGCCTCGGCAAGAACTCCAAGATGTTCTTCGTGACTCCACTCGCCAAGTTCGAGCATATCGCCAAGTATCAGCACTTTATGGGGATAGTCGGGATGTGTTGCAGCATTGTGATTGGCAATAGCCACCGCCATACTCGAAGGATTGGCATTGTAGCAATCGACCGTCAGCAGATTTTGCTCGGTGGTCATCGACTGCGAGCGGTTGTTTGACGGCACATAGTCGGCAACAGCCGCCAAAGCCTCCGACCTCTCGACACCAAAGTACTCGCCAACGGCCAAAGCCGCTGCAACATTATAGCGGTTGTAGTCGCCCACAAGGTTGCTCCTAACACCCTCCGCCAGGCGAGAGTCGTAGCCCACAGCCTTCAACCCCTTGCGCTCAGCCACCATCTCGCAGAGCGTCTTATCGTCCGAACGATAGAGTGCCGTGCCACCATTTTGAGCCAAGAAGTCGTAGAGTTCGCCCTTACCCCTGCGGATACCCTCCACACCACCAAAGCCCTCCAAGTGGGCCCTGCCGATGTTCGTAATAAGGCCATAGTCGGGTGCTGCAATACTCGCCAGCAGAGCTATTTCGCCCCGAGCACTCGCCCCCATCTCCACAATGGCAAATTCGGCATCACTCGGAATGGAGAGCAGTGTCAGCGGCACACCAATGTGGTTATTGAGATTACCCTGCGTGTAGCAGGTGCGGAACTTGCGCGAGAGCACAGCAGAGGTCAGCTCTTTGGTGGTTGTCTTGCCATTGGTACCCGTTATGGCAAGCACGGGAATTGAGAGCCTTTGACGATGGTAACGAGCCAACTCTTGGAGAGTCGCAAGCGTATCATCAACAACCACATAGCGTTCATCCACCGCCACTTCGGGATTATCCACAACGGCATATTTGGCACCCGCCTGCAAAGCCATTGCCGCATAGCGATTGCCGTCGAAATTCTCACCCCTCAGGGCAAAAAACAACTCACCACCGACAATCTTTCGGCTGTCGGTCTGCACCCCCGAAGAGGCAAGATATTTTTCGTATAGTTTCTCCATCATTCGTTTCATTGCGACTTTTGGGCGATACTTCGTATTGCTTTTTGTTTGAAAATGGAAAATGGAAAATTACGGTGCGCCTCTGGCGCAAATTTAATAACTCGCAGGCATAGCCTGCTCCACAATTTTCAATTTTCAACTTTCAATTTTCAATTCCCTTAGCGAGTGCATATCGCGGAGCAGATGCCCGCGAGATGTACTCGCCCACTAAATATGCTCCTCCCCCGTCTCAAACTTCACATTCTCCACATATCGTTTGATGTTCTGCTCGGCATTGCGGGGACAAACCAACAAAACATCGTCCGTATCGACCACAATATAGTCGTGCAAGCCCTCCAATACGGCAATTTTGCCATTCGGGAGCTTTATGATACAATTTTCGGTATCGAAGGTAAAAGTTCCCATTCTCAGGGTGTTGCCGTGCTCATCTTTGGGTGAGTTTTGGTAGATAGAGCCCCAAGTACCCAAGTCGCTCCAACCAAAATCGCTACAACGCACCCACACATTCGACGAGCGTTCCAAAATACCGTAATCGACCGAAATAGCATTACACTCCGGATATACCCTATCCAACTCGGCCTGCTCGTTGGGCGTGCCATAGGCATCCCTTATGGAGTCGAGAATGGTGTAGGTTTCGTTGTGGTGTTCGCGGAAGGCGTCGAGAATATCCTCAACCCTCCACACGAAAATACCCGAGTTCCAGAAGTACTCGCCACTATCGATGAAAATCTGAGCCAACTCTCTGTTGGGCTTTTCGGTAAATGTCTTGGCCTTGTTGAACTTACCCGAAGAGATGTGCTTATTGACCTGAATGTAGCCATAGCCCGTCTCGGGACGAGTAGGCTCCAAACCGATGGTCAAAAGCCTACCACCATTCTCCTCCACGAAATCCATACCCTGCTGAATAACCTCGCAGTAGTGGTACTCGTTGATGATAAGGTGGTCGGAGGGGCTGACAACCATTGTTGCGTTGGGGCAGAGAGCCCTAATGTGCATTGCTGCATAAGCCACACAGGGAGCAGTATTTTTGCTCACTGGCTCACACAAAATCTGCGAGGGAGCAATCTCGGGAATCTCCTCCAAAACCATATTGCGGTATGCCACATTGGTTGCCACGAGGATATTCTCGGTGGGGATAATGTTGGCAAAACGGTCGAAGGTTGCTCTCAGCAGACTCTTACCCGTGCCAAGCACATCGAGGAATTGTTTTGGACGATTGTGGCGACTAATGGGCCAGAAACGGCTACCAATACCACCCGCCATAATAACACAAAATTGGTTGTTGTTCATCTTTTAGGCAATGTTTTTGGTCGGTTATGCGTTATTTTGCAAAACTTCCCACGGTTACTATTAGACAAAAGTACGAAATTTTACTATCTTTGCCAATTATTATGGTATATAAATTACACGCAACTCTATTTTTAGAACGCAAAATATGAAAATTAAGTATTTCACACTGCCCAATCTGCTCACTCTTTGCAACCTTGCGTGCGGAGTGATGGCAACCATCTGCACCATAGCGGCCATTTGGGACACGAACATATCTCTGAAACTCCCCTTGCTCTTCATCCTTGCATCGGCCGTCTTCGACTTTTTGGACGGCTTTGCAGCACGCCTTACGGGACAATACTCCGCACTCGGTGTGCAGCTCGACTCGCTGGCAGATATGGTGAGTTTTGGCCTTACCCCCTCACTCATACTCATTGCAATGTACTGCAATGGCGAAGGTGTTGGCTATTGGTGGCTTATCTGCCTTGGTGTTGTGCTCTGCTCGGCACTGAGGCTCGCACGATTTAACATCGACCCCGACCAAAAGGAGAGCTTCATAGGACTTCCCACCCCCGCACTTGCCATTGCCGTCGGCTCGCTGGCGTGGGCCGTGGAGGAGAGTATGATTACTCTCTCGCCCAGCATAATCCTTGCCATAAGTTTGGTGGGCGCGTGGTTGCTTATCTCACCCATTGGGATGTTCTCGTTCAAATTTAGGAGTTTTGCTGTGCGCGACAACGCTTTGCGCTTTGCGTTCCTCATCTTTTCGCTCACTGTGCTCATTGTTGGCGGTGTGGGTTATTTGTGGTGCATAATCGTCGTTTACATTCTCATTTCGCTCACCACAACCATTGCAAACAGCTGCAAGGCGAACAAAAACCTCAAAGCATAACCCCCTCGTGAAAAGACTCCTCTACATACTCACAACCCTCTGTGCCATAACTCTTGGCACACACTCGGCCCAAGCCCAATATATGGATGCTCAGGACTATGGGCGCGACGGAGGTGCTGCACTTGCCGCAGCAATGCAGAACGCCAACGGCAACCCCTATTCGGGCGAGGTGGAACTCGACGAGAACGGCAACCCGATAGAGCCTACCGAGAAGACAGACTCCGTGGTAGTCAAAGAGGTTATGCCTCTCGAATCGTTCTTCTTTGACGACACTATTCGTCGCCAAAAGCACTTCCGCTGGGTGGCAGACACCTACACCAACAATGTGCGTATGGAGAAGGTCGACACGCTACTCGGACTGTTCTCGCGCGACTACCCCTTCCAGAGGGAGGATGTGGGCGATGCGAATGTCGGCATTTTGGGAGGAGTGAGCACCCCGCTCAACTTCTTCCGTCGCCCCAATGGCAACGATTTTGACTTCACAAAAGGATATTATTCCTACCTCTTTACGGTGGACAACGCCTCGCACTACAACAACAAACGCCCCTACACATCGCTTGCCTATCAAACAGGTGGTCAGAAGCGCTATGCGGAGGATAAGTTGGAGGTGTTGCACGCCCAAAACATCACACCCTCAACGGGTTTCAATGTTCGCTACAACAGCTACCACTCGCGTGGCATCTACAATTGGCAGCGAGGAAAGGTGGATGATTTTGCGGGCAATGTGAGCCATACGGGCAAGCGCTATGCTCTGCATGCGGGTGTCATTACCAACACCATATCACAGAGGGAGAACGGAGGTATGGTGGAGGCTTGGCACATCACCGACACCCTCTACGAGTCGGCACAAGGTGTACCTATGAAACTGAGCGACGCACTCAACAAGGCGACCAACACCTCGCTCTATGTGGTGCAGACCTACGGCATTCCCTTTGTTCCTCTCTCCGACTCTGTTTTCACAATGGCAGACCGCACGGCTCTTCACTTTGGCCACGCCCTGACCTACAACCGTTGGGGCAGACGCTACACCGACACCCGCAGTGGCACGGAGTACAACATCACCGACCGTAATGGCTCGGTTGTCGAAAAGCGCAGTTTCTACGAAAATTGGTATATCGACCCCACAACATCGAGTGATACACTCTCCGAGTCGCTCCTTACGAACCGCATCTTTGTGCAGTTTGTGCCCTACAATCGCGAGGGAGTGGTGGGCACCGTTGACGGAGGTTTGGGCTGGGATCACCACCAATACTTCCAATTCCGCATGGACGACTACCTGAGTGGTTACCACACCGACAAATTCAACACCTACTACGCCTATGCCGACGCCAAGGGTTTCATTGGCAAGTGGCTCGATTGGCACGGCAGAATGAGGGTAAATATGGCAGGCTATCGCGCGGGAGATTTGAATGTTGATGCCGACGCCAAATTGCGCCTATTTATCAAGGAGCGCCCCATAACACTCTCGGGCAGCCTCTCCTATGCACTGCAAAGCCCTTCGTATTGGGAGCAGAACTATTTTTCGAACCACTTTGCGTGGAGCAACAACTTCTCGCGACAGAACATTACGGAGCTTAAAATTGCTCTCGAAATACCCCATACGGGTACAAAGGTGGGCTTCAACCAAGCACTCATTGGCAACCCCATATACTACGGCACAAATGCAATGCCGACACAGAGTTTTGGCATTGAGAGCGTTACGGCCGTATATCTCGAACAGAATTTCACATTGGGTGGCTTGCATCTCGACCACAAGATATTGTTTCAATACAGCTCCTCGGACGATATTTTTCCCGTACCTCGTCTGTCGGGCAACATCTCCTACTACTACGCATTCCGCCCCATACGCAATGTGCTGTGGGTGCGCGTAGGTCTTGACTGCTGGGCAAATACACCATATTATGCGCAGGCATACAACCCCGCAACTATGATGTTCCACAACCAGCAGGAGGTGATGTTGGGCAACTACCCCTACGCCAATGTATTCCTTACGGCCAAGTGGAAAACTATGCGCATTTTCGTTCAGTACCAACACGCCAGCGAGAACCTCTTGGACAACTACAAGGATTCGTTCAGCGTTCCTCTCTACCCCTACAACAGGGCTCTCATCAAATACGGAATTTGCTGGTACTTCGACAATTAGTAGCCAATGAAGAAACCCTTAGTGTGCAAACTACTACCCCTTCTACTCTCGACACTCGTGGTCGTGGGTTGTGACTCGTTGCGCCCATATGACTTGGAGGGAGAGTTGTCGTTTGCCATTTCGGAGAATGTTGCCGGCTATACGGTTGTGAGTGGCGAACGCTATGGTTTTGCTGCCGATGTTGCCGACACTCTGGCTCGCTCGCTGGGTTGCAAATTGCGCGTACTGCCCCACATTTCTGCCGATTCCATTTTCAAGGGTATGAAACAAAGGAGCATAGACATTGCTGTCATCCCCCGCTCGGAGAGGGTACTGCTACACGACTTCCCTTCGGAGTGTTTCTACACCACAGGCTACTCGCTAATGCTCCCCGCGTGGAGCGCATCCTCGCAAATAGACGAGGAGTTTTGGAGAGGCAAAAGGGTGCTCTCGGACAAGATGTTTCACTCAACAGCAACCTTTTCTTCGCTCAAAGGTGCGGGAGCGGTGTGCGACACCACAAGGCTCGACGGAGTAGCTATGGCCAAGAGGGTTGTGGCCGGCCGGGCCGATGCCCTTATTTGTGAGCACAGCGAGGCGGAACTCGTGAGATTTCTCTACCGTTCGCTCCGCAAGGTGGCGAAGATGGAGGAGTGTGAATACATTTTAGTCTTTGCCGACAGGCACATAAAAGAGGCCTTTGTGGAGTGGTTCGACACCTTCTCAACCAGCAAGGAGTACTCCACACTGATTGAGCTCTATTTTCACGAACGCCCCATCACCGAACGATTTGAGAAGCTTCGCTATCGTCCCACAAGGGTTGTGAAAGGCATCTCGGTGTGGGATGAGCAACTACGCTATATTTCCGCACAGGTGGGTGTCGATTGGCGTCTGATGTCGGCTATGGCCTACCACGAGTCGCGCTTCCGCAACGACCAGGTATCCCACAAAGGGGCGGTAGGTTTGATGCAGGTAACACCCATTGTTGCCGAAGATTTGGGGCTCGACGAGGGCTATGACCTTGCCGACCCCGCAACCAACATTTGGCTTGCAGCAAGGCTCATTAGGCGCAGCAGTCGAGCACTCGGCTTTGGCGACTTCCCCACCACCGACGACCGCATTGCCATTGTGGTTGCGAGCTACAACTGTGGCATAACGCGCACCCTCGAAGCTCAAAGACTTGTTGTGGCAGCGGGCGGTATGGGCGACAGCTGGGAGGATATTGCCGAGATGATGACCAATATGAGCCGCCCGGAGTGGGTTGCCACGAGCGACTACAAAATGCGCCGTTTTGGCGATGCTCCCGTAACAATAGGCTACACCAACGCCGTAATGGAACTCTACAATACCTACCGAGGAGCCATTAACTAATCCCTCCCAACCATATTTTCGGGCACAAAAAGTGTTTTTGGATAGACATTTATACGATTTTCTCCAAAAATGCGTTACCTTTGCATAATGTGCGCGTGCGCGCATTGCGCACCAAAAAAGTTGAACAATACGATTATTATCGAACATACACACCACCTTAGAATGAAAAAGATAGTAAAATACGCAGGTCTGCTTACCGCTGTTCTCGGAATGATGGCTTTGGCAGCTTCGTGCAATCCCGAGCCCGACGCCACCGATTTGGAGTTTAGCTACACCTCGTTCCAGACCGGAGAGGGCTCCAACGGCTACATCTCGGTTTACCTGATGAAATCGCCCTACAAATATCCCGTTGTGGTGGATATGGAGGTGGAGATGACTGCCGGTAAGAATGCCGAGGCGCAAGAACTCGTTTTGGACGATGTTATTGAGTTTACAACCACCGACCAGACCTACACCGTGGAGAAGACCGACAACCCCCGCAAAGCCATAATCAAGGGCGTGGAGGTTACATACACAGAGTACAACAAAAAGGTGCATTTCAGCGCAAAGGATAACGACTTCTTGCAGAACGAAACCGTTGTGTTGGAATTTAGACTCACAAAGGTTGACGGCTCGGAGATGGGTAGTATCAAAAACACCACTCTCACCATCGTTGACGACGAGAAGGCTCCTCTTGTAAAGGTTGGCTACTACGACACCCATTACACCGCACCCACAGATGCTTCGCGCCAGGGGCGAGGTCAGTTCTATATGCGTTTGCAGAAGGTGGGCAAATATCACTATGTGGCTTCGGGACTCTTTGGTCTTAGTCGCCCACGCTTGTATGGCGAGTACGACCCCGAGAGCAACACCATAACCTTTGACGGCACAGACTACGACCACAAGTTGTGGGCAGAGAAGACAGCCAAAGATGAGAAACCATTTCAACCCATCAACGCCTTCCAAAACGACACCATCTGGGCAAATGCCTACAACGCGGAGGGTAAGATTACCGAAGTGCTCAAACTGCGCGGTGCGGGTGCAAGTGGCACAGAGCCCATTGTGATGACCACCGAGGAGATTGCCGAAAACGCCAACGGTGTCATCCTCTCAATAGACACTCCTTGTGGTTTCGACATCTACACCTACAACAATGATATGGTGATAGGCTTTGCCCCCATAGGCACTTACGACGCAATGGAACAGAGCGAGAGTATGACTTTCAGCACCACCGACTACCAGAGTGTGGGCACTCGCTCGCAGGACAACAACCTCCCCACCCCATTTTCGGCGTGGAGCATCGAGGAGTAACCTTATTTTCTAACGGACAAAAAAATAGAAGCAAAGAGATATGAGCAAGAGGATTTTTTGTGTGGTGATGGTCGCACTGCTTTCGACCGCCGCCTTTGCACAAAGCGGTAGGAGCGCCAAAGAGATTAGACAGGACAACTTCGTCTTCGGCCCCAAGGTGGGTATTTCTATGCCCTACCAAAATATCGTTACCAACACCACAGCCCTTAGCAGTATGTTGGGCGCCCCCAACCTTGGATATCAGCTTGGCGGCTATATGAGGGGTATCCTGCCCATCAAAAAGAGTAAGTTTTCGCTCTATATGCAGCTCGACGCTACTTGGGCTAACGATTTCTACTTTGGTGGCGGAGGTAACGCCTCGGCAGGCTGTTTCAACTTTCCTCTGATGCTGGGCGGTGGCTACAAACTCTCAAAGGATGTCACCCTGCGTGCTGCGTGGGGCCCAACCTACACCATCAACATCTACACCACCGCCAATACAGCCTTCAAGGATGCCGACGACAAATACCAGAAAGAGGTTGCCGAAATGCTCAACCGTGATCCTTGGGGCTGGGCCGCAGACCTTGGTATGGATTGGAAGAGTTGGACTATTGATTTGAGGTATATGAACCAGTTCCGCTCGTTGGAAAATTTTGTCCGCATTGCCGACGAAACACGCTACATATCCGTTGGACTTACCGTAGGTTATCGCTTCTAATCGCGAGCAAGTCCCACATTACAAAAAACTCTCGGGTATCGAAAAAGATTCCCGAGAGTTTTTTTTATAGGTCTTAATAAGACCTATAAGCCATATCCGACACTGAAAAAATCAAAAAATAATTTGGAGGTTAGATATTTTTACCTACCTTTGTGGTGTACTAAAACACTAATACACCAATACACTATGATTAAAGTAAAGAATCTCTCATTTCGTTATCGTGGCAAGAGTCACATCTTCCGCGATTTTTCGTTTTCGGCCGAGGCTGGACAAATCTATGGTCTGCTCGGAGCCAACGGTACAGGTAAGAGTACCCTACTCAGACTTCTTTGCGGAGTTCTCGCTCCCGAGAAAGGCGAGGTGGAGGTGTTGGGCCACAGAGCCTCGACGCAGAAGGTCGCTATGCTCTGCGAAGTAGCCGTCCTCCCCGAAGAGGTGGGGCTCCCCAACATTACCACCTTGGAGTATGTGCGCATCACAGCCCCGTTCTACCCCCACTTCGACCACGAGTTTATGACCAAGGCTCTCGCGGCATTTGAGGTAAATCCCGATGTACGGTTGAACACTCTTTCGATGGGCGGGCGCAAGAAGGTATGCATTGCATTTGCTATGGCGTGCGGCACCTCCCTACTGCTTCTTGACGAGCCCACCAATGGACTTGATATTACCTCCAAGGCTGTATTTCGTCGTCTGCTGGCAGAGTGGGCAACCCCCTCTCGCACCGCCATCATATCTACTCACCAAGTGAAAGATGTCGAAAATCTCCTCGACCATATCGTCATCATTGACCACAATGGCTCCATAGTAGATGCCTCAACCTATGAGATTTCGCACCGACTGAAATTTGCAGTGGAGAGTTCTGCCGAAGGAGCCCTCTACTCCCAACCCACATTGGGTGGTTGGGCTACCGTTTCGGAGAACACCACCAACAGCGAGAGCAATATCGACCTCGAATTGCTCTTTGGTGCCGCCACCACCCACCGCGAAGAGATTAAAAGTATCCTAAACCCCTCAACCAAATAACCCCAACCAAGACTATGAAACAGACATTTTCTTTCCGTCGCTTCGGGCTGCTGGCTCGCAAGCACTACACCGAAAATCGCATCAACTATTTCGCCGGCTTGGGAGCCTACACACTCTTCCTGCTGTTGGCTCTGCATGGTGTGCTACGCGACAGTATGCCCTCTCTGGATAGGTTCGAGGCTATCATCATTTTTGTAACTTTCTTTGCTCCCTTCATCTTGGCAAAGATAAATTTCGCCCCCTACACCCACACCCAACGCCAAGTGGAGGCCCTGACACTGCCTGCTACAAAGGGCGAGAAATTCCTCTTTGCTACGCTCAACACCTTTGTGGTTTTGGCACTTGCCATTGTGGGCTTAGAGGTGGTCGCCAGCCTTGTTGCCCCCCGATGTGCAGAGTTGAATGAGTTTGCTTTTGTTCGCTCCATTACAGGCCATTGGTTTGCGGGGCTGACCGAGATGTTGGTAATAGCGCCAATCTTTGCAACCTCTATCATATTCGCCTACACAATCTCCCACAAAGGCCATGTTGGTTTATCACTCATCGCCACTTGGGGTGCTATCGTCTTGCTCTACGCCATTCCCTCTCTGCTCATCAATGGAGATGGAACAAGTATTGCGACAATGGACTTTCCTGCCTTTATCACCACTCTCAATAACCACATCGAGGTGGGCGACACCCTCTTGGAGTGTACAACCGAGAAGATTGTGCAATCTCGCTGGTGGAACAGCCTGATTATGCCCGCAGTGTTGCTTGTGGCAGCGTGGTTTAAGTTCCACGAATACGAAACAAAATAAGAGAGGAGGAGGACTATGGATTTTGGAACAAATAAACCAATCTATCAGCATATCTACGACATTGTCGTAGAGCGCATAATCCTTGGGGCATTGCACGAAGGCGACCGTGTTCCCTCCGTCAGAGAATTAGCCGTAGAACTGCAAGTAAACCCCAATACGGTAATGCGAGCCTATGATGCACTCTGTGGCAATGGAATCATCTCCTCCTTGCGAGGCATTGGATACTTTGTGGCCGAGGGTGCAGCCGAGCGAGCACTCTTGGAGAGTCGCAAGGAGTTTATTGAGGGCGAAATGGTCACTCTCTTTCGCCGTATGACCACACTCGGAATCACTGCCGAGGAGTTACTAAAACTTTACAACAACTATAAAACCGAGCAAAACAATGAAAACAAGCAATAAAATTCTCATCACCGCGGGAGTCATTTTTCTCGCCTTTGCCACCATACAGATTATTGACGGAATGCGCCAAGTGCGCCAAACACGCGCTCTGATGCGCCCCATCTTGGAAGAGATAGACAAGGCCGACATCAAGGTTATCCGTATGGTGCGCAACAACGACAACTATGTGGCCAGCAATAGCACCAAACACACAATGTTGCGTCGCATCTATTTCAGCCACTGCTGCCCCGACTCTTCTTCGCTCCGCATCGAGGGCGACACACTTGTCATCACTCACGAGGGGCGTGTGATTGTGCACATCCCCTCTGCTACCCATGTTGTCGAATGGGATGGCTCGGTGAGGGAGCTTGACGACAATTAGTACGAAATACCCCCTTAGTTTGTGTTGTTAATAAAAACAAGGTGCACCAAAGTTTTGGTGCACCTTATTTTCACTTTTCCAAGCCCCTCTGTTTAACATTTTTTCATCTTCTCAACTCGTGGTTTTGCATAGTCGAGGGTGATGGTAAATTCCGTAAGGCCCGACGAGGGAAGGTCGAACATCGCATCCGTAACTATCGCCTCGCAAATACTCCTAAGGCCACGGGCTCCGAGTTTGAACTCCACAGCCTTGTCCACCACAAAGTCCAACACCTCCTCAGCAAAGGTTATCTTCACCCCATCCAACTCGAAGAGTTTGGTGTACTGCTTGATGATGGAGTTCTTGGGCTCGGTGAGAATCTGGCGCAAAATCTCCTTGTCGAGGGGTTGGAGGTATGTCAGCACCGGCATACGACCAACAAGCTCGGGAATCAGACCAAACGAGCGCAAGTCCTGAGGTGTGATATACTGCATAATGTTCTTGCGGTCGATATACTGCGCAGCTCCCTGATTGTAGCCCACAACACGGGTGTTGAGCCTCTGCGAAATCTTCTTCTCGATGCCGTCAAAAGCACCACCGCAGATAAACAGGATGTTGCTCGTATTGACCTGCACGAACTTCTGTTCGGGGTGTTTGCGGCCGCCCTGAGGGGGCACATTCACAACCGTACCCTCCAAAATTTTCAGCAGAGCCTGCTGCACACCCTCGCCACTAACATCGCGTGTGATGGATGGGTTGTCGCTCTTGCGGGCAATTTTGTCCACCTCGTCGATGAAGACAATGCCCCTCTCGGCTTGCTCTACATTGTAGTCAGCAACCTGCAAGAGTCGCGAGAGAATACTCTCCACATCCTCGCCCACATAGCCCGCCTCGGTCAAAACCGTAGCATCAACAATCGTGAATGGCACTTTAAGAAGTCGGGCGATAGTCCTTGCCAACAAGGTTTTACCCGTACCCGTCTCGCCCACCATAATGATGTTAGACTTCTCAATCTCCACATCGTCAATGGTGGCACTCTCCGAATTGGGCGAGTTCTTCTTTGCGGCATTCTGCCTATCCTGAGCCGCCAAGAGGCGTTTGTAGTGGTTATAGACCGCCACCGAGAGAGTCCTCTTTGCTGCATCCTGACCAATAACATACCTATCCAAGAAAGCCTTAATCTCGGCCGGCTTCAATAGGTCGCTCTTCTCGATTGGTGGCACTGCCCCACCCTTTTTCTTCTTCGAGGATGTCTGCTCCTGCAACACCTCATAACCACGCTCCACACACTCGTCACAAATGGTCGCTCCGTTCATACCCGAAAAGAGCATACCCACCTCTGCGGCACTACGGCCACAGAACGAGCAGGAGTCCAGACCGCCACCTCGGCGGTTATCTTTATTGTTTGCCATCTCTTATCTTACTTTTTGCGACCAATAAGTACTTCGTCAATCAGTCCATAGGCCTTAGCCTCCTCGGCACGCATCCAATAGTCGCGGTCGGCGTCTGCTGCAATCTTCTCAATGGGCTGTCCGGAGTGGTTGGCCAAAATATCGTAGAGTTCCTGTTTGTATTTGAGAATTTCGCGTGCGGTAATCTCAATGTCCGACGCCTGTCCCTGCACACCTCCCAGGGGCTGATGAATCATCACGCGCGAGTGGGGCAATGCCGAGCGTTTACCCTTGGCGCCTGCGGTGAGCAACACTGCACCCATCGAGGCTGCCATACCCGTACAGATAGTCGAAACCTCGGGCGCAATGAGTTGCATAGTGTCGTAGATACCCAAACCTGCCGACACGCTGCCACCGGGCGAGTTGATGTAGATTTGAACATCCCTCTCGGGGTCTTGGGTTTCGAGGAAGAGGAGCTGCGCCTGGATGATGTTGGCCACATCGTCATCAATGGGCGCTCCGAGGAAGATGATACGATCCATCATAAGCCTCGAAAAGACATCCATCTGTGCCACATTCAACCTGCGCTCCTCAATGATTGTGGGCGACACATAGCCGTCAATAACCGACTGATAGCGGTGGAGATTGAGCGACGAGATACCCTGCGAGAGGGCAAACTTCTGAAATTCGTTTTTCATATGCTTACCTATTATTATAATTCGTCATTGCAAAGGTTACACCACAATGCAACCTATCAAGCCCCAAAGGTACGAATTTTCTTTGTTTTTGTAAAAAGCAAAATAAGCGAGGGTTTTTTGTGCTAAAAGAAAGAGCGAGCCCGCACCAAGAACCACAAAAAACGCGAAGGATTGAGCCAGCAGCTTTCTCCCAAGAGGAAAAAAGCAAAATAAGCGAGGGATTTTTGTGCCAAAAGAAGGAGCGAGCCCGCACCAAGAATAACAAAAAACGCGAAGAATCGAGCGAGTTTTAGGCGCACAAGAAAGCGGAGTCCGCAGTTTACGTATCGTAAATGAGGAACTCCGCTTATCGAAGTGCAACAACAAAATCGCCGATTATGCGTGTTTTTTTGCCAATATTTTGTTGAGTTCTGCAATAGTCACACTCTTGTTGGAAACCTTCACAAGAGGAGTAACAGCCTCTACAACCTTAGCCTCGTAAACTTTCTCGATGAGTTTGTTGGCCTCCTCCTTGTTCGAGAGAATCTGCTGAGCGTAGTTGGTGAGCATCTCGTCGGCAACATTCATCATACCATACTGTGCAAACTGTGCAGCAGCGTATGCCTTAGCCTCGGCCTGCATATCCTCGGGTTTAACCTCGATGGAGAGTTTCTTTGCGAAGTGTTTCTGCACTGCGCTCCACTTCATCATCTCTGCGAAGGGTGCAAAGTCTTTCTCGATCTCCTCCATGGTGAACTTACCCTCATTGATAGCCAAGAGCCAGCGTTTGAGGAAGTCCTCGGGGAGGGTGAGGTTTGCTTTCTCTACGAGGTACTCGCGCAAGGTCTGAGTGAACACATAGTCGCTCTCCTTTTTGAGCTCCTCCTCAATCTTCTTGTCGATCATCTTCTCGAACTCCTCGGCGCTGGTAACATCACCTGCGGGGAAAGCCATCTTGAAGAACTCCTCGTTCATCTCGGGATCTGCATATTTGCGGATTTTGGTGATGGTGAGGTTGAACTCGGGATTGATGCTTGCGAGCTCGTTCTCTTTCAAGCCCAAAACCGAAGCCCTCTGCTGCTCGCTCTTGTAGAGCTCGTTTACATTAACAACCATCTGGTCGCCAACCTTCTTGCCGATGTAGGGTTTGCGCTCCTCGTCGCTCATACTGATAAGGCCAACATAGGCATCCTCGGTCTTGATGTCGCCATTGTCGAGGGTGCACATCACAGCCTCGTCTTTCTCCACAACATCCACATCAACCAAGCGACCGTAGGTGCGGAGGAACTGGCTGCGGTAGCCCTCGCGCATCTCCTCGTCTACTTTGATTTTGTAGCGGGTAACTTTGTCTTTCTCGGTGAGTTCGAGGTCTACAACGGGAGCCAAACCTACCTCGAAGATGAACTCGTGGTCGGTGTTGTTGTCGAAGTCGAAAGCGCCCTGCTCATCGCTGGGCATAACATCGCCCATATAGTCGATACCCTCTTTCTCGATGTACGAGAAGCAGTTGTCCGAAGCCATTTTGTAGGCGGTCTCGGCAACTACACCTTTGCGGTACATCTTGTTGATGATACCCATAGGTACCATACCGGGGCGGAAGCCGGGGATGTTAGCTTTGCGTTTGTACTCACGGAGTTTTTTGTCCACCTCTGCTGCATAGTCAGCCTCCGAAACGGTGATTTTGATAATCGCGGTTTGATTTTCGCGAGCCTCTTTGATGATGTTCATAGTGTGAATATTATTTTGTTTTGCTTATATATCTCTTATTTCGCGCAGTTTGCGGGATGCAAAGGTAATAATTTTCTGTCAATTAGCAACCCCCCGAGCGAAAAAAAGGAGGCGCGACCTATGGTGGTCGCGCCTCGCAATCTGTAAGTAGAGATTTCTACTCTGCCAAAGGCTCCATTATTTCGCTTTGGTGAACTTCAAGCCCTTGTATGCGGGAGTCATCTCACCCATAAAGTCACCGGTTTCAATACCGAAGATTGAAACACTAAATGCATAGTCTGCGGGGAGAGTGATAACACCAGTCTCTACATCGAAGTCGAGATAAATCATATCCTCGGTCGCCCACTCTTCCTTAGTTACATCGTAGATAGCCGAAACTACGCCAATGGTTTCTGCTTCATCAAGATATGCAAGAACATCTTTGGAAGCCAAGCACATCTTCTCTACCGAAGGATCGAAATATGCATAGAATGGAATTACGAACAACGAGTAGAGCATATTGTCAGATGCCAAACCGAAGTAGTCGGTACCTGTCTGGTCGTCATGTAGAGGTACAATCTGCAATGCGGTCCAAGCATAATTAGCCACATCGGCAGGGAAGAATTCACCCAAACTGGGATCGTCCTTCAAGAACCTATTATCTGCACCGAACAACCATACAGCCTCATCGTAAGAAACCTTATACATACCACCAAGGCGGTCCAAAACGGTCTTCTCCAACACCACTTTGCACTGCCTGTTCTCGCCGATAGTAACGCCCTCGGTTACAGACTCAATCTCGAAAGTGATGTGCAACTCATCCGACTGGGTATTCATAATCTTAACCTCCAAGTTTACGGTTTTGGTCCACTTCTGGGTAGCCTCGTCGTAGTACTTGGTGGGATCTTTCTTGTCGAAATACTTGGCGTATGCGGGGAAGTTGAGATTCCACGAGGTTACGGCATAGTCGCCGTCGCTGGACAGACCAGTCTCATTGTGTGTACCCTCATACTCCTCACCTGTGATGACGGGTTTTATTTTCACCGACACATTGCAAGAGTTCATATCCTCCTCCTTGTCGGCAGTAATGGTCACGGGAACTTTAACCATACCCGTACCATAGCCGCTTTCATATTCTGCCTGAGCGAACTGCACGGTGGTCTTACCAACCGTACCGTCACCCATATCATCACCACCGTTGTTGCACGAAGCAAAACCTACGGTAAGCAGAAGAGCGGCTGCGATATATTTAATAAATTTCATACTCTTCAAAAGACTTTAATAGTTATACCTATTTATTAATAACCGGGGTTCTGCTGGCCCTTCAACTGGGGATTTACATCCATCTCAGCCTTGGGAATAGGCCAAATTGCACGCGAGTCAGTAATAAGCCTATCAAGTGAGTTCAAGCTACTACCCATATATGTCAATTCGGCAACCTGGGGAGTACCCATAACTCGGTCATCCTCCCAGCGTTTGAGGTTAACCATACGGAATCCCTCTCCAACGAACTCTCGACTCCACTCTGCTTTGATAATACCCAAAATTGACGAAGCGTCGTAAGTCTCATCAACATAGTCCTTAATACGCGAAGCACGCAATGTGTTCAGCGCATCGGATGCGGTTTGAAGACCCGCCTCGCCCATCATAGCAGCAGCCTCTGCCAAAGTCAGATACATCTCCGAGATACGAATCTTACCGGCATTGATGCAGTTCAGCACACCCTTAGTCTTCTGATAGATGGGGTTACCCGCAAATTTCCAGAAGAGTTCAAGATTTGCAGGCTTCTGGCCAGATACGGAAACCTCTCTTGTCTTATAGAAGATAGGATAGCGCATATCTTTCCCCACATCATACAAGTCCAACAAGTTCTTCGAAGGAACATAGTTTGGCTTACAGTTCTCACCCGTACCATCCTTGGTATCGTTAATGAAGGTGCTCGCACCTGTTGCATTGTGGGGATCATTCAACTCACCATAAGCGACAAACAGGAGCTCGTTGGAAGTATCGTGGATAAACAAACCCTCCAATTCTTGCTCGTTCGATGCCAACCTATATACGGTCGACTGTGTCAACTCCTGAGCATTCTTTGCAGCTTTCTGCCAATCCCTCATATTGAGGTAAAGACGAGCCAAGAGAGCCTTTGCAGAATCTTTGGTAAAGTAGTTGTAGCCTACGGTTCCAACTGCATTGATGTTGAGCGCTTCGAGAAGGTCCTCCTCAATGAGTTTGTAGGTGTCGTAGAGGCTCGAACGACCAGGATATTTCGAAACATCCGAGGTGGGAGCATAGACAGTCTGCAAGGGAAGACCGAGGGTGTTCTTTGCCTGATCCTCGTCTACATAAGCCACGCAGAATTTGATTACCAAATCCCAATAAGCAAAAGCTCGCACCAAGTGTGCCTCTGCCTTGTAGCTTTCGAGTTCAGCCTTCTCCTCGGCGGTAAGGTCCGAATTCTCAGCTTTCAAAAGTTTGTCGTATGCACCGATAGCGTAGTTCATATTGGCAATTACACCATAGTCACCATACCAAAGGCTCTCGGCCGAAGGTTCGGTAACCTGCATTTGCCAACGATAGAGACCACCGTTTGCATTACCAAAGTCCACCATCGCATGGAACTGACCGCCACTAACCTCATCAAGCGAGTAGCGACCGCCTCCAAACATAGACTTTGCATACATATAGATGCCCGAGCGAAATTTCTTCGCATCAGCCATACTCTGCACACCATCAGACTCCAAGATTGAATCGTGTGGGAATTTATCCATATTGCACGATGCCAAAAGAGCCGCAAGTGCGCTAACTGCAATAAAAAGTATCTTTTTCATAGTCATATCTTCATTTTAAGAGGTTTAGAACGACAATTCAAGACCGAAAGTATACTGACGAGTATTGGGATATTCACCCGCAGTAATGTTGGACAAATTCTCAGGATCCATACCAACAAAGTCAGTAAGAGTAAGAAGGT
Source organism: Tidjanibacter sp. (assembly GCA_045659085.1). Lineage (GTDB taxonomy): Bacteria > Bacteroidota > Bacteroidia > Bacteroidales > Rikenellaceae > Tidjanibacter. The sequence continues at coordinate 51,587 of JAZOWE010000002.1, read as the reverse complement.
TTCGGCCGATTGCGTAAACCCTTGCACCCTGAATGAACGCGCCATTACCAAACCAGTTACCTGGGATGTTGTACGAAATAGTCAAGTTCTTCAAGCGCAAGAACGATGCATTCGAAAGATAGTAGTCCGACACCTCATCCATAGGAGTCTCACGGTGAGGAATGTTGGTAACATCACCGGGCTCCATCCAAATATCCTCCAAAACTTTTGCAAAGTGGCCTGCGCCAGGCATACTACCTGCAACATTGTGGGTGTAAAGCATCTCATTAACCATCATCCACCTGTCGCCAATCCACGAGAAGTCGGCAGAAACCTGCAAGTTACCCCACATCAACGAGGTACCAAAACCACCCGACCAATCTGCCAAGAAGCGCTTACCGTCGAGCCAGTCCGCATACGAATCGGACCACTGTTTGGTGATATTGCCATCGCTATCGCGATAGAGTGCGTAACCATCACGAGGATCAACACCCTCAAATTTAACCATACTCCAATCACCGTAGCTGTGACCCACTGCGTAGCGAATCAGAGTACCGGGGCGCAAGTCTTCAACATCGCCATAGAGTGCCAAAATCTCGTTGTGGTTGTAGGCAATGTTGCCATAAACGCTCCACAACAAATTCTGAGTCTGAATAAGGTCGTAGCTGAACTGCATCTCAACACCACGGTTCAACATCCTACCCACATTACCGGTACCCGACGAATAACCCGTTGTTGCCGAATAGGGAACACTCATCAACATATCCTCAGTAACACGGTTGTAGAAGTCAAACTCAAAACTCATACGGTTGAAGAGGCGAGTCGAAAGACCAATGTTCAAAGTCTTGATGGTCTCCCAAGTGATACCATCGTTGGAGGGACTCGAAATACCCATACCGGTTTCACCATTGTACTGGCCGCCGATTGCGATTGTACCATAGGGAGCGTAAAGACCAATATCCGAGTTACCAGTGGTACCGTACGATGCTTTCAGACGCATATCGTTGATGTAGTCGTAGGGCAACATAAACTCCTCGCTCTTAACATTCCACATACCACCAACAGACCAGAAGGTACCCCAACGGTGGCCTTTTGCAAAGTGCGAAGAACCATCGGTACGCAACGAAGCGTCGATGTGATATTTACCATCGTAGTTATACGACATACGACCGAAGAACGAGTTGAAAACCTCCTCGCTGATGCTGTGACCTCCCAACTGAACCTGAGTCATATCACCGGCACCCATCACAATTACTCGTTCGTCAGTAAGGCCCTTAACAGATACGCCAAAGCCCTCGCTCTTTGCAATAATTGACTCGTGACCTGCGAGCAGTGTCCAGTTGTGAATATCGTCGATGTTGAACTTATACTCAATGGTGTTCGACGAGGTCATACGATAGTAGCGCGAGAAGCTCTCTGAGCGTGTACCATCGTAGTTATTGTAGTCAAAAGGCAAAAGTGTTGAGCCAGTTCGCGAATCGGCAGCATCAATAGCCTGAACAGCCTTCAAGGTAAGACCGGCAAAGGGTTTAATCTCCTCGTAGATACTACCGTTTAAATTAACAGCATTGTTCTCACTTTTATATTTCGACAGAACATAGTATGGATCGGTAAAGTCATAGAGATAACCGTCTTCGCGCAAGAACCAGTTGAGCCTATCTCCATAGCCGGTAAACTTACCATTCTCATCGGTCAAAATCTCGTAGGGAGCGTTGTAGGGAGCCATAGTATAAACCAGACCGTCCACCGAACCATAACCCATACCAGTCATTGAGCCATCGTATGTGTTATAACCAAGACCGATATTAACGCCAATCTTCAACCATTTCTTCACCTGAGCATCAACATTGCTACGGAAGCTATAACGAGTATTTCTCGAGTTGGGCGCGATACCCTGAGTATCCATATAGCCTGCCGAGATATAGTAGCTGATACCATCTGCGGCACCCGAAATCGAAGCGTCAATACCTTTCACAGGAGCCTTGCTACTAAATGCGTAGTTCATCCAGTCGAAAGTAAAGTCGTTCTCCAATACAAACCTCTTCTTGGCAATCCAAGCCTCGGCATTCGAACCATTAATGGTCTGCTCGGGCCAGAGTTTCTCCTCCAAGAGCAACTGCTCGGGACCACTCATAAGCTGATAGTTCTTATTCTCTGCGATTGCCGAGAAACCACTGTGCATACTGAGCTGAACCACCGATCTCGCCGAACTACCCCTCTTGGTGGTAACATACATTACACCCGCAGCAGCACGCGAACCGTAAATCGAGGTCGAAGCAGCATCTTTCAGCAGAACCATACTCTCAATATCTTTGGGGTTAATATTATTGAGCACAGCACCATCAACAGGAGCACCATCCAAGATAATCAGAGGCTCCATACTGCTAAACGAGGTAACACCACGCATCATCATGCTCGAACCGGCAGCGGGCTCACCCGAAGAGGTAAACACCTGCAAGCCGGGGATTTTACCTTGAAGCACATCGGCCACATTGGCAACAGGAGTATTCGCAACCTTATCGCCCTTAACGCTCGAAACCGAGCCCACAAGCGATTTGGCAGCAACACCCGAACCGTAACCCATGACAACCAACTCCTCAATTTGGGTAGCATCAGCCTTCATCACAACATTGATGGTTGTACGACCACTAACCGCGATAGTCTGGGTAGCCAAACCTACATACGAAAACTCCAAAGTGGCACTCTTGCCAGCCGAAATCTCGTAATAACCGCTAAGGTCAGTAATCGTCGCCGATGTCGTACCGACTACCGATACAGTCGCGCCAAGAACAGGTGCTCCGCTCTCGTCGGTAACCGTACCGCTAATTCGCTGTGCTTGTGCCACTGCGCCAACGCAGAACATCAAAACAGCAAACATTGATAGTACAATTTTTCTCATACGATTAATTTTTAGTTTGTGTTGTTAATAAAAGTTTTTTGTTAGTGTTGTTTCATCCTTCGTCCACCCGACGACCTACTCTCTTTTCATCCCACTGCATCCCGCCGTCGAGCTCCTCCATAAATCTGCGCTTGCGCACTCACGCGCACACCCGACATCCCTACTCAACAGCAACACCCTCAGCCATTTACCGCGAGAGCGTCGCCCCGATGCCATTTTAAGGCGCATTTTATTTTGTAAAATTACATATTTTATGTGAAATACACAACTTTTTTGTCAAAATAATTCCACATTTCTTTTCGCAGCACACCAACCCCTCCACATCTCCAAACTTTTAGCCTCTTTCATTTCATTTTCCCAAATCAAATTAATACCTTTGTGCAAATTTTACCCAAAAGAGATTGAAATCAGAAAGTGATAACACATAAAAAACAGACAAAGCAATGAAAAATCTTCTTTCACGCAAAGCGGCAGACAACATCCGAATTCTAGCCCTCTCGATGGTAGAAAAATCCAAATCGGGACACCCCGGCGGTGCAATGGGCGGTGCAGACTTCATCAATGTCCTCTACTCGGAGTTTCTGCACTACGACCCCGACAACTATGCATACCCCTTCCGCGATCGTCTTTTCCTCGACCCCGGCCATATGTCGCCTATGCTTTACAGCGTACTCGCTCTGGCAGACATTATGCCTATGGAGGAACTCAAAAACTTCCGCCAGTGGGGCAGCGTAACACCCGGTCACCCCGAGAGAGATTTGACACACGCCATCGAGAACACCTCGGGTCCCCTCGGACAGGGCCACGCTATGGCCGTTGGTGCCGCTATGGCAGAGCGTTTCTTGGCAGCTCGCTTTGGCGAGTGGACCGCACACAAAACCTATGTTTACATCTCTGACGGCGCTGTTCAGGAGGAGATTTCGCAGGGTGTAGGTCGCATTGCAGGTCACCTCGGACTCTCGAATATCATTATGTTCTACGACTCGAACAACATCCAGCTCTCGACCACCGTAGATTATGTCGATACCGAGGATGTGGCAGCTAAATATAAGGCTTGGAATTGGAATGTTTTGGAGTGCGAGGGCAACTCGGCAGAGAGCATCCGCGCGGCTCTGAATGCAGCCCTCACCGAGCAGGAGCGTCCCACCATCATCATCGGCAAAACCCTTATGGGCTTTGGCGCAATGGACGCAAATGGCGGCAGCTTCGAGAACAAAATTTCGACTCACGGACAGCCCATTTCGGCAGCCGGTGCAGACCCCCGCAAAACCATCGAAAATTTGGGTGGCGACAGCGAGAATCCATTCGTTATTTTCCCCGAGGTTGAGGAGCTCTATCGTGCTCGTCGTGAGGAACTTCGCGCCTGGGCAGCAGAGCGCAAAGAGGTGGAGCGCAAGTGGCGCGAAGAGAACCCCGAACTCAGTGCCAAACTCGACCTTTTCCTGAGTGGCAAAACACCCGAAATCGACTACTCCAAAATCGAGATTGCAGCAGGCTCGGCAACCCGCAACGCCTCGGCAACCATACTCGGTGCTTTTGCCGAGCAGATTGAGAATATGGTGGTTGCTTCGGCCGATTTGAGCAACTCCGACAAGACCGACGGTTTCCTCAAAAAAACCCACGCATTCACAAAGGGCGATTGGAGCGGTAAATTCTTCCAGGCGGGTGTTTCGGAGCTCACAATGGCTTGTATTATGAATGGTATGGCACTACACGGTGGTATTATCCCCGCCTGCGGCACCTTCTTCGTATTCTCGGATTATATGAAACCTGCCGTAAGGTTGGCTGCTCTTATGAGAACGCATGTTATTTATATATGGAGTCACGACTCGTTCCGCGTGGGCGAGGACGGCCCCACCCACCAGCCAATCGAGCACGAGGCTCAAATCCGCCTTATGGAGCACCTGAAAAATCACAATGGCGAGCGTAGCACCCTCGTTTTGCGTGCAGCCGACGGTGCCGAGATGGTAGAGGCTTGGAAGATGGCTATCGAGGAGGAGCGCCCCGTGGCTCTCATCACCTCGCGCCAGAACATCAAAGACCTCCCCGCAGCAAGCGGAAATCGCAGAGCCGAGGCCGAGGGCGCTCGCAAGGGTGGCTATGTAGTTTGGGAGGCAGAGAACGCCAAGGCTACTCTGCTGGCAAGCGGTAGCGAGGTTTCCACTCTTATTGAGGGAGCAGAACTCCTTGCTGCCGAGGGTATTAATGTGCGCGTTGTGAGCATCCCCAGCGAGGGCTTGTTCCGCGACCAGAGCTGCGAGTACCAGAGGGAGGTGCTTGGCGATTTGCCCCGCTATGGCCTTACCGCAGGTCTGCCCGTAACCCTCGAAGGTCTTGTGGGCTTTGGTGGCAGAGTTCACGGCGTGGATCACTTCGGTTACTCGGCACCCTACAAAGTTCTCGATGAGAAGTTTGGCTTCAATGGCGCAACCGTTGCTGCCGAAGTCAAAGAACTATTGTAAAACACCTCATTTTAGGAGGAATGATTGAAAAAAAGTTGAAATTTTCAATTTTCAATTTTCAATTTTCAATTTAATGCGTATATTTGCGGGCTAATTTTAGCTAAAATTAATTTATAAACTATGTACGTAATAGTAGAAATCGCAGGCCAACAGTTTAAGGCTGAGAAAGGTAGGAAGCTCTACGTAAACCGTCTCCACGAGGATGTAGAAGCCTCGGTGAGCTTCGACAAAGTCCTGCTGGTAGAGAACGACGGTCAGGTTTTGGTAGGCACACCTGTTGTAGAAGGTGCCTCTGTAAAAGTTAAAGTTCTTCGCCACTTGCGCGACGACAAAGTGCTCGTTTTCAAGAAGAAACGCCGCAAAGGCTATCAGAAATTGAACGGTCACCGTCAGTATCTTACTCAGGTGGTAGTGGAGGACATTATTGTTGCATAATTAAAAAAATTCACAGACAATGGCACACAAGAAAGGTGTAGGTAGTTCAAAGAACGGCCGTGAGTCGGAGAGCAAACGACTCGGCGTAAAATTGTTCGGCGGTGAATTTGCAAAAGCAGGCAACATTCTCGTCCGCCAGCGTGGTACTGTACACAACCCCGGTGAAAATGTGGGTATGGGTAAAGACCACACTCTCTTCGCTTTGGTAGATGGCACCGTAACTTTCCGCAAGAAAGAGGGTGGTAAGTCTTTCGTAAGCGTTACTCCTATCAGCGAGTAATCACAAGAAGAACTCAAAAAAAGGGACAGCTCGAATTTTCGGGTTGTCCTTTTTTTGTGCGGCAACACAAAAAAAGGGCTCCCTAAATTGGGAGCCCAACATATTCTGGCTATTGCCAATTATTTGTGTATCAGCTTCACACTGCGACGGATAAATGCTGCAAGGCTCTCGCCCTTCAACATTCCGTTCGACAGAAGTGCAAGGTCTATCAACTGCTTAACCAGGATATTCTTCCTACCCTCCTCGCGCAACAGCTCGCTACGCTGACGGAGTTTTTCATCAATTTTGGCTTCGAGGTCGCTCTTCTGTGTGCGCTCCTCGTCGGTGTACTCCTCCGACTTTTTGTCTTTGAGGAGTGTTTCGAGCGAGGAGAGTTGATTGCGGAGGCTCTCAATCTTCTTATCCGCAGCAGCCACCTTCTCGCCACACTCCCTCTCCACATCATCCAAAATCTCAGCCACCAAGGGGTGGTTGCCGTTTACGGCAATGGTGTAGCTGTCGGGCATCTGTGCATAGAACTGACTCATACCGCCACCGCTCACCTGAGCCATCTCCTTCATACGACGCATAAACTCATCGCGGGTGATGGTTACGGGCTCCTCGTCGGCCGACATCGCCTCAAACGAAATGTTGTAGTGAATCTTCTCCTCAACAGGCAACTGACTCTCAAAGACGGGACGCAACATCTCTTGCTGGGCAGTGGAGAGTGCCAACGAGAGGTTGTTTTCCTTCTCGATAAGCTTTTCTATTACATTCGAGTCCACCCTCACAAAGCGGGTTTTCTCGTTCTTGCTCTCAAAATAGTTGATGAAGTGACCATCCAGAGGGCCGTCCATAATCAGCACATCGTAACCTTTGGCCTTGGCAGCCTCCACAAAAGAGTACTTATCCTCAACCGAGTCGGTATAGAGCCACACGAGGTTACCGTTTTTGTCGGTCTGGTTGTCGGTCGTAAGGGTGCGGTACTCCTCGGGGGTAAAGTATTTGTTCTCGCTGTTTTTCAGCAGAGTGAAGCCCTGTGCTTTCTCGGCAAACTTCTCGTCGGTAACCACACCATACTCGATAAAAATCTTCAAGTCGTCCCACTTGCTCTCAAACTCGGGACGCATAGTATTGAAGAGCTCCTGCAACCTGTCACCCACCTTACGAGTGATGTAGGAGGAGATTTTCTTCACATTGCTATCACTCTGCAAGTAGCTGCGCGACACATTCAGAGGGATGTCGGGCGAATCGATAACACCGTGCAACAGAGTGAGATACTCGGGCACGATACCCTCCACCGAATCGGTCACAAATACCTGGTTGCAGTAGAGCTGAATGCGGTTTTTCTGCACCTCAAAGTTATTGCGAATCTTGGGGAAGTAGAGGATACCCGTCAGGTTGAAGGGGTAGTCGATATTCAGATGGATGCTGAACAGAGGCTCCTCCGAGGTGGGATACAACTCGGCATAGAACTCCTTATACTGCTCCTCGGTAATTTCGGTAGGCTTGCGAGTCCACAGAGGGTTGGTGTCGTTGATGGTGTAGTCCTCGGCCGTATCCTCATACTTACCATCCTTCCACTCCTGACGCTTGCCACACACAATCTCGATGGGCAAGAAACGGCAGTATTTGCGGAGCATCTCGCGGATTCGGCCCCGGTCGGCAAACTCCACCGCATCGTCTGCGAGGTACATAATAATATCCGTACCCCTCTCGCGCTTGGTGTCGCTCTCAACGAGGGTGTACTCGGGTGTACCGTCACACGACCAGAGCATCGTAGGCTCCTCGGCGTGATAGCTCTGGGTGCGAATCTCCACCCTCTTACTTACCATAAATGCCGAGTAAAAACCGAGTCCGAAGTGGCCAATGATTGCTTGGTCTTTGTACTTCGCCATAAACTCCTCGGCCGACGAGAAAGCAATCTGGTTGATATACCTATCGACCTCGTCGGCGGTCATACCAATACCGTTGTCGCTCACGGTGATGGTTTTGGCCTCCGAATCGACCTTAACACTCACTTTGAGTTCGCCGAGAGTGCCCTCGTAGGCACCGCTGGCAGCTATGGTACGCATCTTCTGCGAGGCATCCACCGCGTTGGCTACAATCTCCCTAAGGAAAATCTCGTGATCCGAATAGAGGAATTTTTTGATTACGGGAAAGATGTTCTCCGTTGTTACTCCAATAGTTCCGTTTTTCATAGTTTTTATGCTTTATTTTTAGTTTTGTATCATAATTACGGCATAATGAGGAGCAAACGGTGTGCCAAGCAAAAAGGACTGACATTTTGTCAGTCCTTTTGTCAATGCAAGAATAATCCTGCCCTTTCGAAAGGCAATAATTAGAAGCCTTTGCCGATGGCGATGAAGTCCTCGGCTTTGAGGGCTGCGCCACCAATCAAGCCACCATCAACATTCGCCTTTGCGAAAATCTCCTCGGCGTTGCTGGGTTTGCACGAGCCACCATAGAGGATAGCAGTATTCTCGGCAGCCTCGCCAAACTTCTCGGCCAACACGCTGCGGATGTATGCGTGAATCTCCTCGGCCTGCTCGGCGGTAGCGGTCTTGCCGGTACCGATAGCCCACACGGGCTCGTAGGCAATAACAAGGTTGGCAAACTGCTCGGCGGTGAGGTTGAACACAACCTCCTCAATCTGAGCCTTCACAACCTCAAAGTGACGCTCTGCCTCGCGCTCCTCCAAACGCTCACCCACGCAGTAGATGGGGGTAAGACCGTTGGCATAAGCCTGAGCCATCTTCTTATTGAGAGTCTCGCTGGTCTCGCCGTAGTACTCGCGACGCTCGCTGTGACCAAGGATTACATATTTAACGCCAAGAGCTGCAATCATCTCGGCGCTAACCTCGCCGGTGTAGGCACCCTTAGCCTCTGCTGCGCAGTTCTGTGCACCAACGGCCACACGGCTACCCTTTGCAGCCTCTGCCACCTGCGAGAGGTGAGTAAAGGGAGGACAAACGATGAAGTTTACGCACTCGCATACAGCCTCACTCTGTGCAATAACATTCTTAACTAACTCCAAACCTTCTGCGGGGGTGGTATTCATCTTCCAGTTACCCGCTACAATTTTTTTCCTCATTATCTTAAAAATTATGAATTATGAATTTTGCATTTTGAATTTACTCCGAAACCCACTGTTTAACCTCATCCATAGTGGGGTTTTTGAGTCCGAGCTTATTCTTCTTATTGAAACCGCACAAGTCGTTGAAGAGTTTGCCGGCCGAGAGTTTTTGGAGCATTTCTACCTTCACGAAACTCATCTTCTGCAATACGGGAATCCACTCGGCAGGAATACCTTTGGCGATATATTTCTCGTCCGAATCCTTCTGACTACCCTTCTCGGGTTTCATCTGGGGGAAGAGCAACACATCCTGAATGGTCTGCTGGCCGGTCATAAACATCGTAAGGCGGTCGATGCCGATACCCATACCCGAGCAAGTGGGCATACCATACTCCAAAGCCCTCACAAAGTCCATATCGATAAACATAGCCTCATCATCGCCCTTCTCCGAAAGCCTCAACTGCTCCTGGAAACGCTCATATTGGTCGATGGGGTCGTTGAGCTCCGAGTATGCATTGCAGAGCTCCTTGCCATTCACAAACAACTCGAAGCGCTCGGTAAGGTCGGGATTGCTACGGTGGCGTTTGCAAAGGGGCGACATCTCAATGGGGTAGTCCGTGATGAAGGTGGGCTGAATGAGGTGCTCCTCGCAGTAGGTGCCGAAGATGGCGTCAATCAGTTTGCCCTTACCCATCGTGTCGTCAATCTCCACATTGAGCCTTACGCACGCCTCGCGAAGTTGCTCCTCGCTCTGGCCCGTAATATCATAGCCGGTCTTCTCCTTAATGGCGTCGGTCATCGAGAGGCGACGGAAGGGGGCTTTGAACGAGATGTTGTTGCCTGCAATGTTCACCTCATTGGTGCCATTCACTGCCACGCAAACCTTCTCCAACATCTTCTCCGTGAACTCCATCATCCAGAAGTAGTCCTTGTAGGGAACATAAATCTCCATACAGGTAAACTCGGGGTTGTGGGTGCGGTCCATACCCTCGTTGCGGAAGTTGCGCGAGAACTCATAAACGCCATTAAAACCACCCACAATCAGCCTTTTGAGGTACAACTCATTGGCGATACGCAGATAGAGGTCGGTATCCAAAGAGTTGTGATGAGTGATAAAGGGGCGTGCTGCTGCACCACCGGGAATGGGCTGCAATACGGGGGTATCAACCTCCAAGCAACCTGCCTCGTTGAAATACTCCCTCATGGTGTTCATAATCTTTGCCCTCTTAACGAAAACCTCCTTAACATGGGGGTTTACGATGAGGTCTACATACCTCTGGCGATACCTCTGCTCGGGGTCGGTGAAGGCGTCGAACACCTGACCATCTTTCTCCTTGACGATAGGCAGGGGGCGAATACTCTTCGAGAGAAGAGTGAATTCCTTGCAGTGGATGGAGAGTTCGCCCGTTTGGGTGATGAACGCAAAACCACGCACACCGATGATGTCGCCAATGTCGAGCAACTTTTTGAATACGGTGTTGTAGAGTGTAGGGTCGCCCTCGGGGCATACATCGTCGCGACGAATATACACCTGAATACGACCGGTGTGGTCTTGCAACTCGAAGAACGAAGCACTACCCATAATGCGACGGCTCATAAGGCGGCCGGCAATGGTAATATCGGCGAAATTACCCACCTCGGGGTTGAACTCTGCGGCAATCTGCCCCGCTGTGGCAGTCACATCGTAGCGTGCTGCGGGATAGGGGTCGATACCCAAATCGCGAAGTGCCTGCAACGAGGCCCTGCGCTGAATCTCCTGCTCGGAAAGGTTAAGGTTACTCATAACTATTCTATATTTTGTTCGAAATTATCCCAATTAACCCACAAAGGTACAATCGAAATTTGAGAATTGAAAATTGAGCATTGAGAATTATTGATTTTAGCCCAAGTTTCGTCGCAGACAATCACAAAAAAAGATGCGCCAAAGGCGCACCTTAATTTCTTGTCTTCAAATTCAATGTTTCCACCTATGACTTGCCGAGGCAAATTCCCAGAGCACTACCCCACCCGTCACGGCAACATTCAGCGAGTGTTTGGTGCCCACTTGCGGGATTTCGAGAGCCATATCGCACACATCCACAACCTCCTGAGCGACACCCTCAACCTCGTTACCAAAGACCAAGGCGTACTTTTCGTCGCTCCGGGGCTTGAAGTCGCCCAACTTAACCGAGCCCGCAACCTGCTCCACAGCCACAATTTTATACCCCTCGGAGCGTAGAGTTTCAACCGCCTCCAATGTGGAGTCAAACCCTCTCCACTCGACCGTCAGTTCGGCGCCGAGGGCGGTCTTGTGTATCTCCTTCTGAGGTGGGCGTGCTGTGATGCCGCAGAGTGCTATTCCGCCCATACCAAAGGCGTCGGCTGTGCGGAAAAAGGCACCCACATTACCTGCCGAGCGGACATTGTCAAGCACCGCCACTACGGGGACTTTCTCCATAGCTCGGAACTCCTCAACCGTAAGGCGCCCCATCTCCTCCTGCGAAAGTTTTTTCATAGTCGGTGGCGTATGTTAGTTTTGTTCCTTCTTGGCATCCAGCCTCTTGACAACCCTTTGGTAGATTACCAGCGCAACGGCAGCCACAGCAGCAATAGCGGCAAAGTAATACCAAATGCAGTGGGCATTGGCCGAGGCTGCGAGCCACTCCTCGTGGGTGGCAAATTTTGCGGGATCGGGGCAGTATTTATCCAGAAGCCAACCCGACATTGCAAAGCCAATGAGCGTGGATACAAACGACTCCAACTGCGCAAAGCCCAAGTACATACCCTCCTCGCCTTTGGGCGCCTGCAAAGAGAAATACTCCAAGTAGCGGGGCGAAATAAGAGCCTCGGCAAGAGCCTGAACGCAGATACCGCACAGCATCATAAACACCACAGGGTGGAGTCCCAAGATGGGTGCCGAGAAGAAGTGTCCCGACGACATAATGAGTGCCGAGATGGGGATGATGCACATACCGCACATCATCGAAAAGAGGGCCGTGCGCTTACTGAGCATACGGGTTAGGCCATTGACCGTCAATATCACAATCAGGGGGTTGAGCATCGTGTACCAGCCAATGGTACTTGCCTCGCCCGCAAGACGAATAACATACTTAGGCATTGTGGCATAGAGCTGATAGTAGACAGTCCAGAAACCGCTGGCAATCAAAATCAAAGCCACCAAACGACCATTGCAACACAACTTACCGAACGAGCGGAAAATGCCACCCATAGTCTTCGATTTGTCGGGCTGTGCGTTGTCGCTGCGATAGAAAATATAGATTGCCACCAGAGCAACCAGCGTCATAACTACCGAGAACCAATTGAGGTAAATCAGACCGCTGTCGCCCATCGAGCGACGCAGAGGATCGACAATGAATTTACCCGAGAAGGAGCCGATATTAATCATTGCATAGAAGATGGCAAAGCCTTGTGCGCGGTTCTTCTCGTCAGTCTCCTTTGCCACACTGCCGCTAATGATACCCTTAATAAACGAGCCACCAACCACAAGGATAATGAGCACAGGGACAATCAGATAGCGATAGCCGCTTGTGCGGAGTCCCGTAAATACCGTCTTGTCGCCATACTCCACCAATCCCGCAGCGTCCAAACCCGTAGGCAGCAGTGCCAAGCCCGCATAACCCACTGTCAGCAGCGTAAATGCCAACAGCATAGCCTTGCGGAAACCTATGCGGTCGGCATATGCGCCCGTAAATGGGGGCAAGAAGTACAAAAGCGAGGCGTAAAGGCCACTAATAATACCCGCCTCAATATCCGAGAAGCCGAGGATATTGCTCAAATAGAGCGTAATAACGACAAACACACCATAGTATGCCGCCCTCTCGAACATCTCCGCCATATTGGCCACCCAGAATGCTTTGCTAAATTTCGATTTCTCCATTTTTTTATCTCCGCTTTTTCTCTCCGCTTTTTGTAAAAAGCGGAACCAAAAACTTTTAGTGTAGACTTTGCTCTACCTTAAAGCCCTTATTTACTTCACAATCCTTGTTCCGCAAGTGGCATCGCCCAAGCACGAAGCGTCGGTAATGATACACTCGCCGCCACAGTTCTCCACAAAGTGTACCGCTGCACGAATCTTGGGAGCCATCGAGCCCTCGGCAAAGTGTCCCTCGGCAAGGTACTGTTTAGCCTCTGCAACGGTAATCCTATCGAGTTTGCGCTCCTCGGGGGTGTTGAAATTGAGGCACACCTTCTCAATGTCCGTAAGGATGTAGAACTCATCTGCGCCCACAGCCACAGCCGTTGTGGCAAGTGCCAAGTCCTTGTCAATTACGGCCTCCAAGCCCTGCCATTTGCCCTCCTTATTAACCACAGCAACGCCACCACCACCAACGGTAATAACAACATTGCCACTATCGGCCAACATCTTAACAATCTCGACATTGTGGATAGCCAGAGGTGTAGGCGAGGCCACAACCTTACGCCAGCCACCTCGTTTGGCGTCACAGTGGTAGGTTTCTCCCTTGGTTTCAGCAAAGTGCTTTGCCTCCTCTTCTGTGAAGTATGGTCCAATGGGTTTGGTGGGATTTTGGAACGCCTTGTCGTTCTCGTCCACCACAACCTGCGAGAGCAGGGCTACAACACCGCGCTCAATACCCCTCTCGGCCATCATATTGCGCATACCGCACTCAATCATATAGCCGAGCGAGCCCTGCGTCTCGGCCACGCAGAAGTCCAGAGGCATAGCCTCCACGCCCGACACCTTGCGACCGGCCTCGTGCTGCAAGAGTACATTACCCACCTGAGGGCCATTGCCGTGTCCTATAATCATTCGCACTCCCTCGCGTGCCATACCTTCAAGGGTGGCACAAATCTGCGCAACATTCTCCTTTTGTGCTGCGTAGTCAACACCGCCACCCTTGCGGAGCAGTGCGTTTCCGCCAAATGCAATTACAACAAGTTTACTCATAACTTCTTTTAGTTGTTTTAGGTATATAATTTAATCAATTTGTCAACCAATAGTGGCGTACCCTCTGCCGAGCGCATGGGGATATACTCTGCCAAGTTGCGGATGCCGTGGCCTGCGGGCAGGTTGGGATCCACAAGATAGACGGGCACCTCGGGGCGCACATACCTCACAAGCGACGCCGCAGGATAGACCGCCAGCGACGAGCCCACAACCACCATAATATCTGCCGTTTGGGCAATCCTCACAGCCTCGTCGAAGGCTGGCACCGACTCGCCAAAAAAGACAATGTGTGGGCGCAAGAGCGCTCCATCGGGAGCCACCGCGTCGAGTCTCTGCTCCCACCCCTCGATGGGAACAATAAGGTCGGGGTTGCGCTCACTGCGAAGCTTCACCACCTCGCCGTGAAGATGCAACACATCCTTCGAGCCGGCCCTCTCGTGGAGATTGTCGATATTCTGGGTTATGACCTTCACATCGAAATACTTTTCCAGCTCGGCAATGGCATAGTGCCCTGCATTGGGCTCTTTGGCAAGCACCTCACGACGGCGCATATTGTAGAACTCTATGACCTTTGCACGGTCGCGAGCCAACGCCTCGGGAGTGCACACCTCCTCGATGCGATAATTTGCCCACAAACCATCGCTATCGCGGAATGTTGCAATGCCACTGTCGGCACTCACACCCGCTCCCGTAAAGACCACAATTCGCTTCATAACTCACCTTTTGGAATAAGCTACAAAGATACAATCGAAAATTGAAAATTGAAAATTGAGAATTGAGAATTATTATATGGTTGACAGGAATGACAAGAATGACAAGAATGACAGGAATGACAGGAATGACAGGAATGACAAGAGGGACAAGACTTCCCTAATCACCCTAAATACCCTAAACACCCTAATTACCCTAATCTCCCTAAAAATAGCAATACATAAAAGGAGCGAGTCCGCAGTTTACTTATCGTAAATGAGGAACTCGCTCTCTGAATTTTGGTGCAAAAAGCACCCACAATATGTGCTCGCTACTCTTCGCCGGTGATATTCTTCCAATACCTCACCGAAGCATCAATGTTCTTCTCGGTAGCCTCGTTGCCATACTTGTCTACATCGGCAACATTTTTGGGACCGTGGTTGATACACAAGGGACCATTCAAGCAGCCACCCTCGCAAATCATACCCTCAAAGAAGTTGAAGTCGCTCTTGCCCACTTTGAGTTTGGCGAGATTCATACGGCACTCGTCGATACCGCTCATATATACGGGTTTGAGTCCCTCGTAGCCACTTGCCATTGCAAGATCCAAAAGGCCTTGGACGATACCGCCAGCCTTTGCGAAGATTCGGCCATAGAACGAAGCGTTGTTCAGAGGGGTATCCTCCTGCTCGGTAGTCTCAATATCGCGTGCATCGAGGAATGCCTGCAACTCCTCAAACGACATTACGGAGTCGATAGCGCCACCCGTCTTTTCGAGAGTATACTCCATCTTCTTGGCAGCGCAAGGGCCAATGAACACCACTTTGGCGTTGGGCTCGCTCTTCTTGATGAGTCGTGCAATCTCAATCATAGGCGAGGGGGTGTGCGAGATGTGCTGAGTAAGAGTGGGGAAGTTAATCTCGATAAACCTCACGAACGAGGGACAGCACGAGGTGGTGAGGAGTTTCTTCTCATTCCACTCCCTTGCCTCCTTATAGAGAGTAACATCGGCACCCATAGCAACCTCCACAACATCGTGGAAGCCGAGTTTCTTGATGGCCGTTACCACCTGCTCGATGCGACCATAGCGACACTGGCTGATGATTGCAGGAGCGAGTACGGCATAGACCTTATAGTTCTCTTTTTCGGCATTCTGCAACATTCTGATAATGTCCAACAACAGCGATTTGTCGGTCATAGCACCAAATGGGCAGGCAATTACGCACTGACCACACATAATACACTTGTCGTTGTCGATTTTAGCCTTCTGCTCGGAGTCGATGCTGATAGCCTTCACCTTGCACGACTGCATACAGGGGCGCGAGAGTTTGATAATTGCGCCATAAGGACACGCCTGAGTACATTTGCCACACTCGATACACTTGTCGTGGTCAATAACCGAGCGTTTGCCCACAATGCTGATAGCGTCTTTGGGGCAGGCATCCTTACAAGCGTGACTGATACAGCCACGGCAAGCAGGTGTTACGAGAATTCCCTTTGCGGGGCACTCGTCGCAGGCGATGTCAATAACCTCCACAACATTGGGGTTCTCTTTGTCGCCACCGCACGCCATTCTTACCCTCTCCTGCAAAATTGCCCTCTCTTTGTAGATACAGCAACGGAGTTCGGCTTTGGGACCGGGGGAGATTTTCTTGGGAATATCGATATATGCTCTGTCGAGTGTGCCATCATAAGCACTGCGTACCACCTCTTTGAGAACATTGTATTTGAGGAGCTGGACGCTGGTGTCGAAAACTTTGTTTTGCTTCATAGCCCTATGGAGTTTTGCAAAGATGTAAAAAGGTTTCTTAATCAATTTCGCCACAAAGGTAATCTTTTTCGTAACGCCCGCAAAATCCGCCACCAATAAATATCTCATATTTGCCCCAAAAAGTGTTTTTTTGGCGACAAATGGTACAATAGGTCACAATTTTATTAAGATTTTTTAATAATTTGGTTATCTTTGTGCTATTCAAGTAATGTTTTACACATTTTTCAGACTTGTTATGGAAAAGAAACTTCATTTTGAAACACTACAAATACACGCAGGTCGTCATCGCGACCACACCTGCTCGCGCGGAGCAGCAATCTACCCAACGGCTGCCTACGAATTTCCCTCGTGCGACTATGCTGCCGACCTGTTCAACCTGAAAGAGTTTGGCAACATCTACACCCGCCTGCAAAACCCCACCTCCAATGCCTATGAGGAGAAGGTGGCTGCATTGGAGGGTGGCGTTGGAGCTCTTGCTGTTGCGTCGGGTATGTCGGCACAGCTTGTCGTTATTACCTCGCTCTGCAAGGCTGGCGACAACATTGTGGCCGCACCTCTGCTCTATGGTGGCACCTTCAACCAATTCAAGATTACCTTCCGCAAGATGGGTATCGACTGCCGCAGGGCCGAGAATGACTCGGTGGAGGCTTTCGAGGCCCTCATTGACGAGAATACCAAGGCTCTCTATGTGGAGTCGATGAGCAACCCTGCTTGCTCGGTGCCCGATTTGGAGGCACTTGCGGCACTCGCCCACAAGTGGGATATACCCTTTATTGTAGACAACACCTTTGGTGCGTGTGGCTACCTCTGCCGCCCCATCGAGCACGGTGCAGACATCGTTGTGGAGAGTGCCACAAAGTGGATAAACGGCCACGGAACGGCTATGGGTGGCGTTATTGTCGATGCCGGCACCTACAATTGGAAAAACGGCAAATTCCCCGAACTTAGCGGTCCTTCGGAGGGCTACCACGGTTTGGTTTTGGCCGAGGCTTTCGGCAATATGGCTTTCATCGTCAAGTGTCGCGTGGATGCACTCAGGGACTTGGGATGCTCGCCTTCGGCCTTTGACAGCTACCTTATGCAGTTGGGACTCCAAACCCTCGCCTTGCGTACCCGCCACGAAGTGGAGAGTACGGCTCGCCTTGCGGAGTATTTCCGCAATCATCCGCTGGTCGACAATGTTCAGTGGGTGGGTTTCCCCGAGCACCCTTCGTACCGCAACGCACAAAAATACTTCCGCCACGGTTCGTCGGCAGTACTCTCGGTGGTGCTCAAAGGCGACCTCGAAACAACCGTTAAGTTTGTGGAGGCTCTCGAACTTGTGTTGCACATGACGATGATTGGCGACTCGGTGAGTGTTGTAACACACCCCGCCTCAACCACCCACAAACAACTCTCCGACGAGGAACAACGCTCGGCAGGCGTAACCCCCACCCTTCTGCGTATCTCGGCCGGTTTGGAGAATGTGGAGGATATAATCGCTGATTTTGAGCACGCTTTTTCGGTTGCATTTGAAAAGTAGAAATTAAGTGAAAGAGAGATTTAACATACCACTTGCATTGGAGTCGGGCGAGGTGCTTCCCTCGTTTGAGGTGGAGTACACCACCTATGGTACGCTGTCGCCCGCAAAGGACAATGTTATTTGGGTGTGCCACGCACTCACGGCAGACAGCAATGTGGCTGATTGGTGGCCCCACACCGTCGAGGAGGGACGCTTTCTGGACCCCGCAAAGTGGTTTGTTGTCTGCGCCAACTTTTTGGGTTCGCCCTATGGTACCACCTCACCCGTAAGCATCAATCCCACAACAGGGATGCGCTACGGCAAAGAGTTCCCGATGATTACCGTTAGGGATATGGTGGCCGCACACCGCAAGTTGGCAGAGAGGCTGGGTATCGAGAGTGTGGAGTTGCTCATTGGTAGCTCCATTGGCGGTTTTCAGGTTATGGAGTGGGCCATTGCAGCCCCCGACTTTGCCAAGCGCGTGGCTCTTATTGCCACCTGTACGCGCTCTTCGGCGTGGGCTATTGCTTTCAATGAGTCGCAGAGGATGGCAATCAGTGCCGACGCTTCGTTTCATACCGACTCGCCCGACGGGGGAAAAGATGGTATGGCTGTTGCGAGAAGTATCGCACTACTCAGCTATCGCGGTGCGGAGGCTTACAATGCCACCCAGACCGACCCCGATGGCGAGAAACTCTCGGGCTATCGTGCGACGACCTACCAGCAGCACCAAGGCGAAAAGTTGCGAAAGAGGTTTGACGCACACTGCTATTGGCGCTTGACCGAGGCTGTGGATTCGCACAACATTGCGCGCGGCAGAGGTTCGGTGGAGGAGGCCCTACGGAGTATTCGGTCGAAGGCGTTGGTGGTGGCCATCACGAGTGACATACTGTTCCCACCCTCCGACCACGATGTAATGGTGGAGAACATCCCCTCGGTGGAGTACCGTCTGATAGACTCCCCCTTTGGTCACGATGGTTTCTTGGTCGAGTACGAACAACTCGACGCCATCATCAAGGAGTTTATGAGTAAAGAGTAAAGAGTAATTAGAGATATATCCGAAAGTATGAAGAAAGAGATTAAGATAGGACTTTTTGGCTTTGGCAGCGTAGGTCGTGGCTTGTACGATGTGCTTGGTGCCGTAGAGAGTAAAGATATTACCATCAAGCGCATTTGTGTGCGCAACCTCTCAAAAGAGAGGGGTGTGGTTGCCGACTTCACCGACTCGGCAGACGACATCTTCACCGACCCCGAAATCAATATGATTGTCGAACTCATCGACGACGCGGAGGCTGCATACGGCATTGTGCGTCGCTCGTTGGAGCAGGGGCTGCCCGTGGTGAGTGGCAACAAAAAAATGCTCGCCTATCACCTTCCCGAACTCATCGAACTCGGCAAAAAGACCGCAACACCCTTCCTCTACGACGCCTCGGCGTGTGGTAGTATCCCCGTAATCCGTAACCTCGAAGAGTACTACGACAACGACCTGCTGGTGAGTGTAAAGGGTATCCTCAACGGCTCGTCCAACTTCGTTCTCTCCAAGATTTTCAACGAGAATATGGACTACGCCTCGGCATTGAAGTTGGCGCAGGACTTGGGCTTTGCTGAGAGCGATCCCTCGCTCGACTTCGACGGTTGGGATTCGCTCTTCAAACTCGTCATCCTGACCATCCACGCCTTTGGCGTCTATGTCGCCCCCGAAAACATCTTCCGCTATGGCATCTCCACAATGAACGATGCCGACATCCGATTTGCCGAGGAGAAGCAGAGGCGTATAAAACTCGTGGGCCATGTCGAGAAACTCGAAGATGGCGGTATGTACCTCTGGGTGGTGCCCCAACTCATCTCGCGCGACAAGTATATTTATAGTGTCGAAGACGAGTTCAATGGCGTTGTTATCAAAGGTCGATACTACTACAAGCAGTTTATGTTCGGTCGCGGTGCGGGAGGTCATCCCACAGGCGCTGCCGTATTGAGCGACATTACCGCTTGTCGCTACGACTATCGCTACGAGTACAAGCGAATGAACGCCTCAACACCCGTTCACCACACCAACGATGTAACACACCGCATCTACTACCGCTATCGTACCGAGGAGGATGCAACACTCATCCACTTCTCGAAAGTACGCGAGCGATACACCTCGTCGGAGTGGTGCTACATTGTGGGAGATGTGAAACTCGCCGACCTTGTGGCTGTAAAAGATAAACTCGCAGGCAAAGACATCTTCCTCGCTGCCTACCCTTGGGATTAGAGTAAAGAGTACTTTGCGACTTTTTGTAAAAAGTCGCCCAAAAACTTTTAGTGTAGACTTTGCTACGACTTTTTTAGCAATCCCTGCACAAAAGTGCCACTCTGGCACAAAAGTCGCCCAAAAACTTTTAGTGCAGACTTTGATAAACCTCAATAAAACAGAAAAGGAGCGAACATTCGCTCCTTTTTCTATTATCGTTGCACCTCAATTCTATTGTGCAGTGCGTGGGCTATGGTTAGTTCGTTGGCGTACTCAATCTCGTCGCCAACTCCAATGCCGCGCGCAATCTTCGTAATTTTGAGGTTGGGAAATTGAGCCAAACGACGCATAATATAGAAGAGCGTAGTTTCGCCCTCCACCGTCGCACCAATCGCCAAGATAACCTCCCTAATCTCCCCCCTTGCGATATTCTCAATCAGCAGGTCAATCTTCAAGTCGCTCGGCCCTATGCCCTGCATTGGCGATATGATACCACCCAAGACATGGTACAGGCCGTTGTACTGTCGGGTATTTTCGATGGACATAACATCGCCCACCTGCTCCACCACGCAGACCGTGCTCCTATCCCTGGCAGGGTTGGCGCAAATGGGGCAAATCTCCTCGTCAGTGAGGTTGTTGCAACGGGCACAAAAGCGCACATCCCTACGAAAACGCACAAGCGCCTCGGCCAAAGCCGCAACCTCCTCGGGCTCCTCGTGCAACAAATGGAGAGCCAGACGCAACGCTGTGCGTCTACCCACTGAGGGCAACTTCGACAGTTCGCCCACGGCATCATTCAATAACTTGGACATATCTTTTTCATTTGAGAATCGAGAGTTGAGAGAGTTATTGTGCACCAAAGGTGCTCCTTAATTTTCAACTTTCAATTTTCCTTTTTCAATTTTCAATTCCCTACGGGTGGGTTTTGTGAGGCGAGTTCAAGGCTTGCGAAGCGCGAGAAACCGCAGTTTACCGAGCGTAAATGAGGATTTCGAGCACAAGCATAACGCAGAAATCGCCCACACAGCACACTCGCCCTAAATAATTTCAATCGAGGTAGAGCGAATCCACCCCTCGTTTCCATCGGCAATACGAATCTCGCTCCACTCGCCAAAGGTGTCGAGCACCTCAACTTTCGTACCCTCGTGGAGAATGAAGAGGTCTTTGCCCGTCTTCTCGGGCGAAGCTTTGACGGCCGCTGCCGTAGAGAGAACTATCGCCTCGTTGTCGCGGAGCAGATTGGCTCGCGCCTCGCCACCAAACACAAGCGAGAGCAGCAAGCCCACCGTAGCAACAAGAGCTACAACAAAGCCTGCCTTACGAATACCTCTGCGCAGAGCCAACAGGTAGAAGGCCGCAGCCACCAACATCACACCGAGCAACAAGAGCGACACAACGCCCCACGCATTGGCACTCATCAGGCGACTAATGCTCACCTTCCAACGGCTCAGAATAAACTCGGGAACGGCCTCAATTTTATCCTTCACAAAACTCTCCGCATAGGCGAGATTGTAGGCTATATCCCCATCGGCGGGTGCGAGTCTTTGTGCGCGGTAGTAGTTGAGAATAGCCTCACCCTTCTTGCCTGCCTTAAAGCACGCCGAGCCGAGGTTGTAGTAGAGGGGGGCACTCTCCCACCCTGCATTAACAATGGAGTCGTAGGTTGCCACTGCACCATTCCAATCGCTTGCCGAGTAGAGGTGGTTTCCGCGCTCCCACAGAGTCTTCATATCCACCTCCTGGCCAAATGCCGAGAGCGACAAGCACATCGCAACAAATATCAACATTATCTTTTTCATAACGACTCTCTCCTATTTATTGATTACCGCTTCGAGGCGCGAGATAGCCTCCACACCCCTCAGATATGCATCCTCCACATGAATTCCTGCCGAGGGAGCATATTGAGCATACTCGCAGTCGGTAATAAGTCCAACATAGCGCTCCACATCCTCCACC
The DNA here is from genome assembly GCA_045659085.1 of Tidjanibacter sp. Classification (GTDB taxonomy): domain Bacteria; phylum Bacteroidota; class Bacteroidia; order Bacteroidales; family Rikenellaceae; genus Tidjanibacter. The sequence continues at coordinate 29,420 of JAZOWE010000002.1, read as the reverse complement.
GAGGCACCCTTGCGGGTGAGCGTCTCACGAACATTCTCTTTGGTAAGATCCGAGGCGGGAATGTTGAGCTTATCGCCGAGGTATCCCCATAAGCCACGCAACATCTCCTCATAGAAACCCCTCGTATTCTGCTCCTTCATATACTTTTCTGCCGCGCGGAAGCGAGCGAGCGCCACCTTATTGGCCCTCTTACCTTTGAGGGTTGCTTGGTTGCGCATCTGCTTCAAGTAACTCGACAGCCACGCCACAACTGCACCAAAGAGAGCTATCATTCCTGCCACAACAGCCCACCACAAGCCACCAAACATAAAGACTTTACCCCTCTGCTCAAACTCCCCTTCGGATAGTTTGATGAAGCGAATATCCCTACCGAGGAATTTAATATCCTCCTTATCGATGCCACTCACAAGAGCAGCATTGGGCATACCGCTCTGTGCCGACGCATCGGGGGCAACATGAATGGCATACTCCTCGGCCGTAAGGGTCACATATTTGGCAAGTCGAGGGTTGAAATATGTAAATTCCAGCGCGGGAATGAAGAAGTCACCCTCGGCACGAGCAATCATTGGGTATTCAAATTGGCGGTAACCACTCACACCCCTCGCGGTGGTCTGGATACTCTCCGAACTCTTCACACTATACTGCTCGAAGGTCGTAGGCAGTGCTATCTGCGGAGCATGTATCATTGAGAGGTTGCCCGTACCCGAGATTTTCACAACATAGGTCACGGCACTATTGGCCTCAATCTCGTCGGCGGGGGGAGTAACCTGCATCTCGAACTCGCCAACAGCGCCACTGAAACTTGCAGGCGCCCCCTCGGGCAGAGCCTTGACATTGAGAGTCAGCTCCTCGGAGCGCACAACTCTGCGCACCTCCTGAATTTGTGGAACATCGAAGAAGTCGGCAAAGGGGTCGTGTCCCCTGCGTGGGTTCTTGACCTGCAAGCGCGCCACCACCGACATCTCCATAGGCTCAATCTTCACCACTCCGCTCTGCTGGGGAAACAGCAGATACTCGGCAATGGGGCAAGCATCGTAGAGTTTGCCCTTATACTCTTCTCTAAGCCAACGGTTGGAGTCAATATTGAGCCTCTGTGTCCAAAAGCCCGCAAACGAAGGCATCTTCTGTCCCTCGGCATTCATCGCCACGCGCGTGTAGAGTTTATAGGTGACAAGTACGGGCTGTCCCTTGTAGACATTTGTCCTATCTACCGTCGCCACAATCAGCACATCATCCTCGGCAAGGCGTGCAGCCGTACCCTCGGGCTTTTTCTTATTCTGCTCGCCCGAAGAGCCGTTTCCGCCAACCTCCTTGATGACCTTCACGGTCACAGCCTGGGTTTTGTAGGTTTTGCCGTCGGCCTTGACACTCGCCTCGCCAATGGTAAATTCCCCTTCGGAGGAGGCAGCCACCACAAAGCTGAAAGTATTATTGACCGACTGGCTCATTTTGCCATTGATGAACTGCACACTGCTACTTGTGGAGGTCGAAGGGCCGGCAAGCACATCGAATCCCTCAAACGAAGGCGCAACGAAATCTTTGGGCTTGGCGTTGAGCGAGAACTCCACACCAAAAGGCTCGCCCACAGCGACAACCCTCGGTGCATTAACCTCAAACGACACTCCCTCGCCATCTGCCAACACTACCCCCACGCACGAGATGAGCGCAACAAAAAACAGAAGAATTTTCTTTAACATCCAACAATTGATTTATGGAAATCTCATACATCACAACGGGGCTACCCCCTTTCAGGAGTAGCCACGCCATGAAAACGATAGTTCGCTATTTTTTAGTGTTTGAACTCTGCAAAAAAGTCGTTGCCCTTATCATCAACGATGATAAATGCGGGGAAGTTCTCAACATAAATCTTCCTTACGGCCTCCATACCGAGTTCGGGGAAATCTACCACCTCAACACTCTTGATGCTCTGTTTTGCAAGGATTGCAGCAGGGCCACCAATCGAGCCGAGATAGAAGCCGCCGTGTTTCTGGCAAGCGTCGGTTACGGCCTGCGAACGGTTACCCTTGGCCACCATCACCATCGAGCCACCAACACTCTGGAACAAATCCACATAGGAGTCCATACGACCTGCGGTGGTGGGACCAAAGCTACCCGATGCCATACCTGCGGGGGTCTTTGCAGGACCTGCATAGTATACGGGGTGGTTCTTGAAGTACTCGGGCATAGGTTTACCCTCGTCGAGCATCTGTTTGATGCGTGCGTGGGCGATGTCGCGAGCCACAATAAGGGTACCTTTCAGATTCAAACGAGTCTTTACGGGATATTTCGAGAGAGTCTCGCGCACTTTGTCCATACCCTCGTCGAGGTCAATCTCCACTGCGGGAGCCATTGCAGGCGAAGTTGCGGGCATAAAGCGTGCGGGATTCTTCTCCAACTTCTCAATCCACAAACCCTGTTCGTTGATTTTAGCCTTGATGTTGCGGTCTGCCGAGCAGCTAACACCAATACCTACGGGGCACGAAGCTGCGTGGCGGGGCATACGGATAACCCTCACATCGTGAACGAAGTATTTGCCACCAAACTGTGCACCAATACCGCTCTCGCGACAGATTTTGAGAACTTTCTCTTCCCACTCCAAGTCGCGGAAAGCCCTGCCACCGTCGTTACCGCTGGTGGGGAGGTTGTCGAAATAGCCTGCCGAAGCCTTCTTCACAGCCGTGAGGTTTGCCTCTGCCGAGGTACCACCCACAACGAATGCCAAGTGATAGGGAGGACAAGCCGAAGTACCGAGATCTTTGATGTGCTCGGCGATGAACTCCGTGAGCGACTTCTCGTTCAACAAGGCCTTGGTCTGCTGATAGAGGAAAGTTTTGTTTGCCGAGCCACCACCCTTGGTGATGAAGAGGAATTTATACTCGTTACCCTGCTCGGAGTAGATGTCAATCTGTGCGGGGAGGTTGTTGCCGCTGTTGTGCTCGTCGGTCATAGTGATGGGCACCACCTGTGAGTAGCGGAGGTTGCGCTCTGCATAGGTCTCGTACACACCTTTCGAGATGTACTCTGCATCGTCCACACCGGTCCATACATTCTCGCCCTTCTTACCAATGGCAATAGCCGTACCCGTATCCTGACAGGTGGGAAGTTGTCCCTCGGCGGCCACCACCTGGTTTGCCAACATAGTGTGAGCCACAAACTTGTCGTTGTCGGTAGCCTCGGGATCGGCGAGGATGTTGGCGAGTTTTTGGAGGTGCGAAGCACGGAGGTAGAACGACACATCCTCATAGGCTCTCTTTGCCAAAAGAGTCAGGCCCTCGGGCTCCACTTTCAGAATTTTACGGCCATCGCACTCGATGACTTTCACATAGTCTTTGCTTACGAGTTCGTACTCGGTGGTGTCCACACCGTGCTCGAACATAGGCTGATACTTAAATTCGCTCATATTGGTCTATATTTTATTAATGTTTTTTCGCGTTCGTAACTAAAACATACAAAGGTAGGCATTTTTTCTTGAAAAAATACACCCAAACATACCTCTTATTCCAAAAAAAGCATTTATATTTGTAAAAATTTTTAATAACTATATTTCAGGCACCCTTTTTGGGGCGCACAAAAGGTTAGGAAAACAGGATTACAAACATCAATAAAAATTTAACTATTATGGTATCTTACAAAGAGTTAGGCTTGGTAAACACCCGTGAGATGTTTGCCAAAGCAATCGAAGGCGGCTATGCAGTTCCCGCATACAACTTCAACAATATGGAGCAGTTGCAGGCTATCATCTCGGCTTGCGTTGAGACCTCCTCGCCCGTTATTCTTCAAGTTTCGGCAGGTGCTCGCAAATATGCAAACCAGACCCTTCTGCGCTATATGGCACAGGGTGCTGTTGAGTATGCAAAAGAGCTCGGCAAAAACATTCCTATCGCTCTCCACCTCGACCACGGCAACAGCTTCGAGTTGTGCAAATCGTGCATCGATATGGGCTTTTCGAGCGTTATGATTGACGGTAGCCACCTCCCCTACGAGGAGAATGTTGCCCTCACCAAACAGGTTGTTGACTATGCACACCAGTTCGATGTAACTGTTGAGGGTGAGCTTGGCGTATTGGCAGGTATCGAGGATGAGGTTGTTGCAGAGCACCACACCTACACCGACCCCAACGATGTTATCGACTTCGTACAGAAGACCGGCGTTGACTCGCTCGCTATTTCGATTGGTACTTCGCACGGTGCAAACAAGTTCAAACCCGAGCAGTGCACCCGCAACGAGGAGGGTATTCTTCTTCCTCCCCCATTGCGTTTCGACATCCTCAAAGAGATTGAGGAGCGCATCCCCGGCTTCCCCATCGTACTCCACGGTTCGAGCAGCGTACCCCAGGACAAAGTTGCTATCATCAACACCTATGGTGGCGCACTGAAAGATGCAGTAGGTATTCCCGAGGAGCAGTTGCGTGAGGCTGCTAAGAGCGCAGTTTGCAAAATCAACATCGACTCCGATGGTCGCTTGGCTATGACCGCTGCTGTTCGCGAGGTATTCGCTAAGAACCCCGCAGAGTTCGACCCCCGCAAGTACCTCGGTCCCGCTCGCGATTCGCTCAAAGAACTCTATATGCACAAGAATATCAATGTTCTTGGTAGCGCAGGCAAGGTAGAGTAAAAACAGATACAACGGGTGCTTTTGCACCAAAACAAGGAGCAATCTTTCGCGGATTGCTCCTTATTTTTTGTTGGTGGTGTGGGGATGGTTTAGGAAGGACAAGAAAGACAAGAAAGACAAGAAGGACAAGATGACTATGAGATTATATTTCCCCTGTCCTTCCTGTCCTTCCTGTCCTTCCTGTCTTTCCTGTTCCCCCTGTCACTCCTGTCACTCCTGTCATTCCTGTCACTCCTGTCACTCCTGCTCTCTCTTCTCTCCTCCCAAACAACTTTCAACCTTTCAACTTTCAACTCTCAATTCTTTTTGTTATCTTTGCACCAAATGCGCAAATAACAAACACAAAATAGTAATGGCAGACGAAAAGATTATTTTCTCAATGGTGGGTGTGAGCAAGGTGCTCACCAACAACCGCAAAATTCTCAACAACATCTACCTCTCGTTCTTCTATGGTGCTAAGATTGGCATTGTAGGTCTTAACGGCTCGGGTAAGTCGACTCTGATGAAGATTATCGCAGGCTTGGACAAGAGTTTTCAGGGCGAGGTGGTATTCTCCCCCGGCTACTCGGTGGGTTACTTGGAGCAGGAGCCACAACTCGACGACACTAAGACCGTGCGCGAGATTGTGGAGGAGGGTTGTGCCCACACGGTTGCTCTCTTGAAGGAGTATGAGGAGATAAATCTGAAATTCTGCGAGCCTATGAGCGACGAGGAGATGGCAAAACTCATCGAGCGTCAGGGCGAACTCACCGAGGCTATCGACCATGTGAACGGTTGGGAGATTGACAGCACCTTGGAGAGGGCAATGGATGCACTGCGTTGTCCCGAGTCGGACAGACTTGTAAGCACTCTTTCGGGTGGTGAGCGCAGGCGTGTGGCACTCTGCCGTTTGTTGTTGCAGGAGCCAGATGTACTGCTCCTTGACGAGCCCACCAACCACCTCGACGCCGAGAGTATCGATTGGCTCGAACAGCACCTCAACCAATACAAGGGTACGGTCATTGCCGTAACCCACGACCGCTACTTCCTCGACAATGTGGCTGGTTGGATTCTCGAACTCGACCGTGGAGAGGGTATTCCCTGGAAGGGCAACTATTCGAGCTGGCTCGACCAGAAGACCACTCGTCTGGCTATGGAGGAGAAGCAGGAGAGCAAACGACGCAAGGCTTTGGAGCGTGAGTTGGAGTGGGTGCGTATGAGCCCCAAAGCTCGCCACGCCAAGAGCAAAGCCCGTTTGGGTGCCTACGACAAGATGCTCAACGAGGACACCAAGCAGAAGGAGGAGAAACTCGAAATCTACATCCCCAACGGTCCCCGCTTGGGCAATGTAGTTATCGAGGCTCAGGGTGTGTCGAAAGCCTTTGGCGACAGGGTGCTGTACGAGAACCTGAACTTCGTATTGCCCCCCGCAGGTATCGTTGGTGTTATTGGCCCCAACGGTACGGGTAAGACCACACTTTTCCGTATGATTATGGGCTTGGAGCAGCCCACCAGCGGCTCGTTCAAGGTTGGCGAAACGGTAAAACTCGCCTATGTAGACCAGCAGCACAAGAGCATCGACCCCGAGAAGACCGTCTTTGAGGTCATCTCGCAAAACAGCGAACTCATAACTCTCGGCAACCGACAGATTAACGCTCGCGCCTATGTGGGCAGGTTCAATTTCAGCGGTGCCGACCAGGAGAAGAAGTGTGGCGTGCTGTCGGGTGGTGAGCGCAACCGCCTCCACTTGGCTTTGGCTCTGAAAGAGGAGGGTAATGTACTGCTGCTCGATGAGCCCACCAACGATATTGATGTAAACACTCTGCGTGCGTTGGAGGAGGGTTTGGAGAACTTCGCGGGTTGTGCGGTGGTAATCTCGCACGATAGGTGGTTCCTCGACAGGGTAGCAACCCACATCCTTTCGTTTGAGGACGAGGGCAATGTGGTCTTCTTCGAGGGTACATATTCCGAGTACGAAGAGCACAAAAAGGCTCAGGGTATCGACACCACACCCCACCGCGTGAAGTACAGAAAATTAATTGAAAATTAAAAATTGAAAATGGAAAATTAGGCTGCGCCTTTGGCGCAGCATATAAAACATGCCGAAGGCATACCAAAATTTTCAATTAGTTTTCGACAGAACATCGGGTGCGATATGTGAGGCGAGTTCAAGGCTTGCGAAGTGCGAAAAAGCGGAGTTTACCGAGCGTAAATGAGCATTTTGAGCACAAGCATAACGCAGAAATCGCCCACAGAGCGCAGCCGAACAACGAGAGAAAAACAAAGTAACAATAGAATAAAAAATGGCTCAAAAACCAAGCATACCAAAGGGAACAAGAGATTTTTCGCCTGTTGAGATGACAAGGCGTAACTATATGTTCGACACAATCAAGAGTGTATTCCGCACCTACGGCTATGCACCCTTGGAAACCCCCGCAATGGAGAACCTCTCCACACTGATGGGTAAGTATGGCGAGGAGGGCGACAAACTCCTCTTCAAGATTCTCAACTCGGGCGACTTTATGGACAAGGTTACCCCCGAGCAGATTGCCGGCTCGTCGGCAGCCCTCGCAACAAAGATTTGCGAGAAGGGACTTCGCTATGACCTGACCGTACCATTTGCACGCTTTGTGGTGCAGCACCAAGCCGAGATTGCATTCCCCTTCAAACGCTATCAGGTGCAGCCCGTATGGCGTGCCGACCGCCCTCAGAAGGGACGCTACCGCGAGTTCTATCAGTGCGATGTGGATGCTATCGGTAGCCGCTCACTCCTCTACGAGGCCGAATTGGTGCAGATTGTGGAGAGCGTCTTCGGCAAGTTGGGCATCAATGTGGTGCTGAAACTCAACAACCGCAAAATCCTCTTCGGCATTGCCGAGGCTATCGGCCACGCCGACAAGATGATTGACATCACCGTGGCTATCGACAAGTTGGACAAAATCGGCTTGGAGAATGTAGAAAAAGAGCTCCTCGAAAGGGGTATCGACCAAGCAGCTATCGAGAAACTCAAACCCATCCTACTGTTGGAGGGTACCACGACCGAGAAACTCGCCACCCTGCGCACCACCCTTGCCGAGAGCGCAACGGGCCTGAAAGGTGTGGAGGAGATGGAGGAACTCTTTGGGCTTTTGGCCGACTATGGCACCACTCTCGAAGTGGAGCTCGACCTCTCGCTCGCTCGCGGTCTAAACTACTATACGGGTGCAATTTTCGAGGTCAAGGCCAAGGACTACCAGATTGGCAGCATCTGTGGTGGCGGTAGGTACGACGACCTGACGGGTATCTTCGGTCTGCCCGACACAAGTGGTGTGGGCATCTCGTTTGGCGCCGACCGCATCTATGATGTAATGCTCGGCCTCGGTCTCTTCCCCGAGGAGGCACAGATGACCACAAAGGTTATGTTCGTGAACTTCGGTGGCGAGGAGCGTAAGGCTTCTATGGGGCTACTGAAAGCACTCCGCGCAGCAGGAATTCCCAGCGACATTTATCCCGATAGCGCAAAGATGAAAAAACAGATGGAGTATGCCAATAAACGAGCCATTCCTTTCGTTATTATCGTAGGCGAGAGCGAGCGCTTGGAGGGCATGGCCACCGTTAAGAATATGACGGAGGGAACACAAGAAAAGGTTGCCTTCGAGCAGTTGGCAGACTATCTTAAATAGGAATGAAAAGAGTTTTGGTTGCGATAGCTGTTCTGCTGTTGGGCGCAAGCACTGCCACAGGACAAGGTTTTCAGAACGAGGTGGAGAAGTTCACCTCGTTCTACTACTATCTCAACTCACTCTATGTCGAAGAACCCGACAACAAGGCTCTTGTTGGCGAGGCTATCAGTGCCGTACTCGAAAGTCTCGACCCCCACTCCGCCTATGTCAGCCCGGAGCAGATGCAAAAGGAGATGGAGATGAACGAGGGCTCGTTTGGAGGTATCGGTGTAGAATTTAGCATTGTGCGCGACACAGTGAGGGTTATCTCCACCCAAAAAGGCTCTCCTGCCGAAAGAGCAGGGCTTGCAACGGGCGACGCCATTCTCTCGGTGGGCGACACCACCGCGCTTGGCATTTCACACTCCCGCATTGGCGAACTCATACGAGGTAAGGTGGGCGAAGAGATACGACTTGGTGTGCTCAAAGAGGGCGCTAATACCCCAACGGAGGTGGTCGTCAAACGCGCGGCTATTCCCATAAAAACCGTCGATGTGGCTTATACCTTATATAATATAGGATACATCCGACTCAATCGCTTTGCCGAGCAGACTATGGAGGAGTTCCGTAAGGCTTACGAGTCGCTCGGAGAGGTGGAGGGCCTCATCCTCGATTTGAGGGGCAATGGTGGTGGACTGCTGACCGAGGCAATAGACTTGGCGGGCTTCTTCCTGCCCCGCAAGTCACTCATCACAACCACTTCGGGGCGCAAGGAAGCCCCCTACAACCACTACTCCAAGGGCAAAGGTACATACACCGACAAACCTCTGGTAATTCTCGTGGATAGCAGCTCCGCCTCGGCAAGCGAACTCGTAAGCGGAGCATTGCAGGACTACGACAGAGCTGTTGTGGTTGGTCGCCAAACCTTCGGCAAAGGCTTGGTGCAGAAACAGGTAATGCTCGACGATGGCTCGGCTGTGAGGATTACCACCTCGCACTACTACACCCCCAGCGGCAGATGCATACAACGCCCCTACGAGAAGGGGAAGACCAAGGAGTACTATTTCGACCATGCCGAGAGGATGCTCTCACGCACCTATCGCGACTCGTTGGTGGCTATTGCCCCCAAATACAAGACTCTGAACAATGGCCGTACGGTGACAGGCGGTGGCGGCATTATGCCCGATGTCTATATCGACATAGAAAAAGACAAGGACTACACCTATGCCAACAAGGTTGCAATGTCGATGGCTTTCAACGACTTCGTGAGTGAGTATTTTCTCTTCAATCGCCACACGCTGCACCAAAACTACCCCACCTTCGAGAGTTTCAACGAGAACTTCACCACCCCCGATGAGTTGCTCGAAGGCCTTGTGGAAAGGATGAAAAGTGAGGGCGTGGCACCCACCGAGAAGGGTATGACCGAGAGCCTTGACCTTCTCCGCACCACCTTCAAAGCCTCCCTCGCACGCAAACTTTGGGGCGAAGAGGCCGCTTATAGGGTAACAACCACACACAACGACAAACCATTCGAGGAGGCGATGAGTATTCTGCTCAACCCCTCGCGCTATAACGCGATTTTGGGAATTGAAAACTGAAAATTAACGACTGCTAAAAGTAGGCAGTTAGCACCCCTCTCTCTTATCTCGGATAATAGAGATATATAAATCTTTTCAACCTACCCGCATTGCATTTTTTCGTAAAAAAGACAAAATTTTCAATTTTCAATTTTCAATTTTCAATTTTTTCCGTATCTTTGCACGCCCGAAATATACGGGTAATGGAATTACATAATTAACACACACAGTATTAACCAATTAAAAGTACAGAAGAAGTGGATTCTTTGAGTTACAAAACCATCTCGGCTAATGCGGCTACTGTTAACAAACAGTGGTATGTTATCGACGCAGAGAACGAGGTGCTCGGACGACTTGCTTCGCAGGTTGCAAAAATCTTGCGCGGCAAAAACAAGCCCGATTTCACTCCTCATGTAGATTGCGGTGACTATGTTATCGTAATCAATGCTGATAAGGTGAAACTTACGGGTAAGAAGATGACCGATAAGGTCTATGTACACCACACAGGCTATCCCGGTGGTCAGCGTTTCAACACTCCCGCTGAGCGCTTGGAGAACAAGCCTGAATTCCTTGTTATGAACGCCGTTAAAGGTATGTTGCCCAAAACTCGCCTTGGCGTTGCTATTCTTAAAAACTTGAAGGTTTATGCAGGTGCTGAGCACCCCCATGTTGCACAAAACCCCAAAGCAATCAAACTCAACGAGATTAAGTAAACACGAAAACTATGGAAGTTGTAAACACCGTAGGACGCAGGAAAGCAGCTGTTGCTCGCGTTTACGTTAAGCCCGGTAACGGTACTATTACCATCAACAAGAAACCCTTGGAGGTTTACTTCCCCTTGGACATTTTCCAGTTCGTTGTGAAACAGCCTTTGCTGGTTCTCAACCAGATGGAGAGCTATGACATCAACATCAACCTCGATGGTGGTGGCATTCACGGTCAGGCAGAAGCAGCCCGCATGGGTATCGCTCGCGCACTCTGCGAGATCGATGCTGAGAACCGCACTATCTTGAAAAAGAACGGTTTCCTCACTCGTGACGCACGCGAGGTTGAGCGTAAGAAACCCGGTCAGCCCGGTGCTCGCCGTAAATTCCAGTTCAGCAAGCGTTAATTTTTTCCAAGCGTTCGCACCAAAAACTGCACGAAAGAGGTTTACAAATCCACCAGACCACCCCGATTGCTGCATAGAGATAATGGCAGCCTGAAAAAATGGGGAAGCCGAGAGCCTATGGCAGCATAGGGAGTGCTACTGGGAGATTGCCCTTTCGCGGAAAACCCAGCGGACCGTCACAAGGTGATGCTACCGATTGGGTTGAAAAAAAGAGTAAAAAAAGAAAAAACACACGATTAGAAATGCCACGTACAGATTTTAATCAATTATTGGAGGCTGGCGTACACTTTGGCCACCTCAAAAGAAAATGGAATCCCAAAATGGCTCCCTATATCTTCATGGAGAAAGGCGGGATTCATATCATCGACCTCCACAAAACTGTGGTAAAAATCGATGAGGCGGCAGCAGCCATGAAACAGATTGCTAAGAGTGGTCGCAGGATTCTCTTCGTAGCAACCAAAAAACAGGCGAAAGAGATTGTTGCCGAGAAGGTGCAAGCAGTAGGTATGCCTTATGTTACCGAGCGTAGGCCCGGTGGTATGCTTACAAACTTCCCCACTATACGCAAGGCCGTTAAGAAAATGGCAACCATCGACAAGATGAATGCCGACGGCACTTACGACAAATTCTCCAAACGCGAGAAACTCCAAATCGCTCGTCAGAGGGCTAAATTGGAGAAAAACCTTGGCTCTATTGCCGATTTGACTCGCCTCCCCGCTGCACTTTTCGTTGTAGATGTGCAGAAAGAGGTTAACGCAGTGCGCGAGGCTCGCCGCCTCAACATCCCCGTCTTTGCAATGGTTGATACTTGCTGTGACCCCACCGACATCGACTATGTAATTCCTGCAAATGACGACCGCGCTCAGAGTATCGCAGTAGTTCTCGACGCAATGTGTGGTGCAATCAACGAGGGTCTCGAAGAGCGCCGCATCGAGAAAGAGAAAGAGGCTGAGGAGAACGCAGCAAAAGAGGCAGTAGCAGAGAAGAAGACTCGCGCTCGCAAGACCGTAAAGGTTGAGGTTGAGACCGAGGAGGCTGCTCCCGCTGCTGAGGCTGCTGAGGTTGCTGAGTAATTAGAGCAAATTGTCAAATCTTTTAACTAAGAACAAGACTATGGCTATTACACTTACAGAGATCAAAACACTCCGTGATAAAACCCAGGCGGGTATGATGGACTGCAAGAAGGCTCTCGAAGAGGCTAACGGCGATATGCAGCGTGCAATTGAGATTATCCGCGAGAAGGGTAAGCTCGTTGCTGCAAAGCGTTCGGACCGCACTGCTTCGGAGGGTATCGTTGTTGCAACCACCGCAAACGGCAAAGCATACATCGTATGCCTTGCTTGCGAGACCGACTTCGTAGCTCAGGTAGACACCTTTGGTGCTACTGCACAGACCATCCTCGACATCGCTGTTGCTAACGATGCACAGACTCTCGAAGCTCTCTTGGCTTGCGCAACTGCTGACGGTCGTACCGTTGCAGACCTCGTAACCGAGAAGACCGGTCAGACCGGTGAGAAGGTAGAGGTTCCCTACTACTCGCGCATCGAGGCTCCCTTCTGCGTTCAGTATGTTCACTTCAACAAGAAACTCGGCGCTATCGTTGGTTTCAACAAAGAGGTTGACGAGCAGATCGCTAAGGGTGTAGCAATGCAGGTTGTTTCGATGAACCCCGTTGCTATCTCGGCAGACCTCGTACCCCAGGAGGTTGTTGCTGAGGAGCTCAAAACCGCTACTCAGAAGACCAAAGACGAGTTGGTACAGAAGGCTGTTGACGCAGCATTGTCGAAAGCAGGTATCAACCCCGCACATGTTGATAGCGAGGACCACATCGAGTCGAACCAGGCTAAGGGTTGGATCACCGCAGAGCAGGCTGAGCAGGCTCGCGAGATCATCAAGACCGTTTCGGCTGAGAAGGCTGCAAACCTTCCCGCACAGATGGTTGAGAACATCGCAAAAGGTCGCTTGCAGAAATTCTTCAAAGAGCAGACTTTGGAGGAGCAGGTTTACCAGATGGGCGATGGCAAGGCATCCGTTAAGGATGTTCTCAAAGCCGCTGACGCTGAGATTAAAGTTCTTGGTTTCAACCGCGTATCGCTTTGCGACTAATTCCTTTTTAGGATATAAAAAACAGAGGCTTCACTGCAAGGTGAAGCCTCTGTTTTTTGTCTGCCGACTACCGACAACCGACCTAAGGCTCAAAGGTATTCCCCCTCTAAGTTAGAGGGGGTGCCCGAAGGGCTGGGGCGTGTGTTTTAAGGCGACCGAGGTCGTCCTATTTCTTTGCTACTTTTGGTGGCAAAAGTGGCGCGAAAGCCACGCACCGCATCTCTGGCGGGAGCGCACACGGCGGTCGCTTATCCGCCGCCCATGCGAAGTGCAGAATTAACGACTCAGCCATTTAGTTTCTATACAATATGTGAAATTTGCTTGGTGAAGCATTAACATTATGCGTTCCATTGTCTTATAAAATTTGAGTTGCGAATACTCATCTAACACATCGTGAATAAAAAATAATTCTGCATTAAGATCTACTATATTATCGTGATAGACTGTTTTTACCAATTTTTTATCGTGATTTAGTTTATTGATTACCTCTAAAACAGCTTCCGCATTTTCAGGATCAACCTTGTCTATATGGAATAGAGAAAAACGATAGAAGTCAGGATCGTCAATAGAATGTTCTGCTAATAATAATTTACCTTGATGGAAAAATGATATCACTTCTAAATTATCAACCTCTCCATTTATGATTTGCGAGTATGGTGTATGTATTGAATCTAGCCAATCCTTAATTAATTTCATAATTAGATGAATTAAAAAATAATTAAACAAAATGAGCAAGTCCCTATTTAATCATTTATAGCGCACAAAAAAAGCGTGGGACTAATTAGTATCCTCGCTTTGGGGTGTTTGGCGTAACCTCGACAAAAGAATAACTAAAAAGCCCACGCCATCAAGCGTGAGCATTTCAACTATTATTCCTTTATGTCTTTTATTAGTCGCCAAACTTTCAAAGCCAAAGAATAAAGCTAACACGCTTTTCGTATATGTCTAAAATGTGCGTATCAAACTATACGCTATGTTTCATAGGCAAAAATGTTTAATGTTTCCACAAAGTTAGAAAACATTTCTCGAAAGCACAAAAAATCTTTGCTACTTTTGGTGGCAAAAGTGATGCAAAAGCCACGCACCGCATCTCTAATAGGAGCACACACGGCGGTCGCTTATCCGCCGCCGATGCGAAGTGCAGAATTTACAGACCCCCTCCCCCTTATGTGGTTCTCCCCCTAACTTAGGGGGAGAGTTCTTGTGCCCCCTGCAAGAAGAACAAGAAAAACAGGAGCCCCTCAACCTCACGGGTATTGAAAAAGATACCCATGAACAAGGGGGGGCATCTACTGCTCCCCCAAGTTAAGGGAGCTGGCACGAAGTGACTGAGGGGTCTGTCAATCGGTAGACAGGCGACGGGCGACAATAAAAACGCGGGTATCTTTTTTGATACCCGCGTTTTTATAGAGTAATCATAGACCTTAGAGCAGTTCCTCCAAACGGGCAACGGGTGCAACTCCCAGGTCGCTCTCCTCGCCATTGAGGTAGCGGAAGTAGCCCGCAACGGCAATCATTGCCGCATTGTCGGTGGTAAATTTCAGAGGGGGAAGATATGTTTTCCAATGACGGCGGCGGCCCTCTTCCTCAATAGCCTCCCTTAGTCCCGAGTTTGCCGACACACCGCCCGCAATGGCAATCTCCTTAATATCGAGAGCCTTGGATGCCTTAACCAACTTCTTCAAGAGGATGTCGATGATGGTCTTTTGGAGCGATGCGCAGAGGTCTGCCTTATTCTCCTCAATGAAGTTGGGGTTCTCCTCCACGCGGTCCCTCAGGAAGTAGAGGAACGAAGTTTTCAGGCCACTAAAACTATAATTGAGGTCGTCTACCGAGGGTTTGGCAAAGCGGAACTTATCGGGGTTGCCCTCGTGAGCCAAACGGTCAATAATGGGGCCTCCGGGATAGGGCAAGCCCATAACCTTTGCACACTTATCGAACGCCTCGCCCGCAGCATCGTCTATGGTTGTGCCCACAATCTCGAATTCGAGGGGCGAGGTAACCTTCACGAGCTGAGTGTGGCCACCCGACACGAGCAGACAGAGGAATGGGAACGACGGGTGAGGCAAATTCTCACCGGGGAGGTCGATGAGGTGCGAGAGGATATGCCCCTGCAAGTGGTTAACCTCCACCATAGGTATATTTTTTGCAAGCGACAGACCTTTGGTAAACGACACGCCAACCAAGAGCGAGCCGAGCAAACCGGGGCCTCGCGTGAAGGCGATAGCATCCAAATCGTCGGCTGTAACGCCAGCCTCTTTGAGTGCCGTATCTATCACAGGCACAATGTTTTGCTGATGTGCTCGCGAGGCAAGTTCGGGGATTACTCCGCCATATTTTATGTGCACCGCCTGCGAGGCAATGACATTGGACAACATTTTAGTTCCCTGCAATACGGCAGCGGAGGTGTCGTCACACGAAGACTCTATGCCTAAAATTATGGGTTCCATATTTGTTTTTCGCCGATAAAATTCGTAAAATTGTAGGTTAAAAGTACCAACAATGAGCAAAGTTACAAAAAAAATAGCAAAACTCCTACTCTACCTCCTTTCGGGTGTAGTTTTAGTCGCTATTTTGCTCATTTTGGCGGTGGCTATGCTCTTTTCTATGCCTCGTGTACAGACTTTTGTGGCCGCCGAGGCAACCAATTGGTTCTCCGAAAAGTATGGAGTCGGTATCTCGGTAGGTGCCATCTCGCTCGAAAACATCACCACACTCACTGCCGAGGATCTCTATGTGGAGGACTTGGCGGGCGACACTCTGCTGTGGGTGAGCAAACTCAGCGGTAAGATTGACCGCGACGCGCTGCTCAACGAGGGTAGCTTTGTGCCCTACGACGCAAAAATCAGGGATGCAAAGTTCTACCTGATTGAGGACAGCCTCAGGCAGAACAATTTAGACAAACTCATCCGCCATATCGAGGGCTTCTTCCCTGCCGACACCACTTCCGAGAGCAAACCCTTCTCGATTAAGAACATCGAGGCCGAGAGGGTGCGTTTCAAGCTTTACAGCCCCACACTTGCAGGCCTTACACCCGAGAGTGCCATCGACTATTCGGATATGGACCTTATGGTACACAGCGCACACTTTGGCGACATTACGGTGGATGGCATTGATGTCTATCTTTCGGATATTACAAATATGAATGTTGTGGATAAGCGCGGTGCCGAGTTGCGCCATAGCAGCCTCGGCAGACTATGGGTTGGCAACGCCCTGCTCGACTTCCGCAACATCGACTTCTACTCGGGAGGCTCACACCTCTTCCTCCCCTATCTGGTAATCAGCGGCCCCGATTGGAAGCAGTTCAAATACTTCAACGACCGCTGCAACCTCTCGCTCGAACTGAAAGACACCTCCATAGAGCCCCTTTCGGCCGGCAAATGGGTTGCCGAGTTGGGCAATTTTGGTTTGGAGGGCGAGAATCTCAACGGCACATTTGATGGTAAGGTTAATAATTTTAACACCGCCGTTACGGGCACTCTCTATGGCTCGGAGTTGGAGGTGACGGGTAGCGTACAGAACATCGTAAGGCCCCAAGAGATTACCGCCACCGTCGATTTGAAACTCGACACCACCCCCGAAAAAGTTGCCAACATCTACCGCTCGGTGCTCCACGAGTCTATGCCGAAGGAGATTGGTGTGTGGGTGGAGAAGTTCCGCAGCCTTGCTGTGGAGGCTCACGCCGAGGTTAAACCCGAAGAGATATACACCCGCACCCACCTCAACACCGACTTGGGAGGCTTGGATATAGACGGCACGCTCAACTACGGCGCAGACAAGTTTGCCTTCGAGGGCGAGATTGCGACCAACAAGGTGGAGCTTGGCAAGGTTGTGGGAGTTGATGCTCTCGGCAAGGCGGATGTAACCCTCCGAGGTAGAGTCGATATGAACGACGGCCACACCAGCGGCAACATAAACGCTTCGGCCACCCGCTTGGCTCTGGGAGGCTACACCTACGAATCTATCGAACTTGGAGCAACCATTGCCGACAGTCTGCTGCACGCAACCCTCTCGTCGGGCGACCCCAACGCCATACTCTATGCCGAGGGCGAGGGTTTATTCATTAAAGAGGCGCCCGAATATAACCTCAGTCTTAATGTTGAGAGGTTGAATTTCAGCGAGCTCGGTGTGGGTAGCGTGGAGCAAAACAGTTGGCTCTCGGGCGATATGGAGGCGAGCCTTAGGGGTGCGTCGCTCGACGATATGGTCGGCAGGGCGATGATTAACAACCTCACCTATGCCACCAAGGCGGATACTCTCTCTACCGAGCTTGTAAATCTGTCGCTTGCAGGCGGAGAGAGGGACAAAAGTTTTTCGCTCTACTCGCCTATTGTGGATGTAGAGTACCGCAGTGCGGCATCATATAACGATGTTTTTGCCTACCTCACCAAGACTCTTCCCACGCAACTACCTCTCGGCAATACCGCCACCCCCGAAGAGGGTGCAGAGAACGACACAACATTCGGTACAAGGCTCTATGCAGCAGACGACCACACGGCAGTGTCGGTAAACATAAAGGAGGGCGAACGCTTGGCAGCAGTACTACTGCCCAATGCCAATCTGGCGCCCGACAGCTCGCTCAACATTGAGTTCTCGCCCAAGGCGGAGGAGTTTGGGATGTTGCTCGAAAGTGACTATGTGGCACTCGACGATGTGGTAATCTCGCGTCTGCGCATTGAGGCCGAGGGAGCAAAGAGTACCATAAACTTGGAGGCCGAGTGCGAAGAGTTGTTGGCTATGGGCCTCACCATCCCCGAAGTCAGCTTTACGGCAGGAGCCAAGAGTGGCAACAATGTTGATATGGCGCTCTTTTTCAGCAATACGGATGCGGCTCTTAGCGGACGCCTTGCGGCAAGTGGCCACATTGCCCGTCTGCCCAAAGGAGGTATTGGTGTTGTGGCAAACATTGCAGACTCGTATCTTATAACCCCCTCACACAGATGGGATATTGCAGCGCAGAATATAGACTACTCCCCCTCGGGTGTTCTCATTGAGCAGTTTAGTGCCGAGAATGGCGAGGGCGGCTTGTTTGTGGACGGCGAGCTGTCCAATGCGCAGCGCAAAGCCATCAATCTGTCGCTCAGAAACATAGCTTTGGAAGAGTGGATAGCCACCCTCGCCAACATCAAGGGTGTGGGCGGCGTTGCCGATGGCGAGGTTACACTCTACTCGGCACTCTCCAACCCCTATGGCAAAGGTAGCCTATCGCTCTCTTCGCTTTCGGCTGCGGGTGTACAGATTGACCCTATGGAGGTGGGGGTTGAGATTCCTCGACGCACATCCACAATCCTTGCTTCGCTGAGTAACAAGGTGGGCGACACCACCCTTGCCCAAGGATACTACGACTACTCCTCGGGCGACTACGAGGCGAACATAAACATCAACGACATAAATCTTTCGCTTCTCTCACCCCTGGCCAACGACATTGTCCACAATCTACAAGGCAACGGCCACATCGACCTGAGCCTTACGGGTTTGCGCGAGAAGATGAACATCGACGGCTCGGTAAGGGTAGAAGACTTTGGGGCGAAGGTGGACTTCACGGGAGCCAATTACGCCGCCTCAAAAGTGGAGATTAATTTCGAGAACAACAGAGGTACAATCGCCCCCATTCGCGTAGAAGATGGCAATGGCGGTTGGGCCGATGTGGAGGGATATATCAACCTCCAAGACCTCTCCAACATAGATTACAGCCTCTCGCTCGTACCCCACAATCTTGTGGCCATAGACCTCGGCGAGAATGATGGCGGAGCTTTCTATGGCAAAGTCTTTGCGTCGGGTGGCGCACGACTCTCCTCGCAGGGTGGCAACACGGAGATTAGTGGTGCCATACGCACGGGCTCAGGCTCGGTTTTCAACCTGCCGCTGACGGGTAATAACGACTTTGCGGGTGCCGACTTCGTGACCTTCGTGGATCGTTCCGAGGAGGCTCAGGAAGAGAGTCTGGAACTCATAGCCCAGAAGAAGATTGAGATGATGAAACGCCAACTGAGACGCATTGTGGGCAACACCACCATCGATATGATGCTGGGTGTGGATACGGGCACTCTGCTAAGACTCATCATCGACCCCGAGACGGAAAACACCATCGAAGCTCGCGGTGTAGCCGACCTCGGCATATCGCTCGATAGGAACAAAAACGACTTTGCAGTTCGTGGCGACTACGAGATTTCGGAGGGTGTCTATAATTTCAACTTCCAAAACCTTATTACCAAGCAATTTACGATTAACCCCAACAGCCACATCCGTTGGAATGGCGACCCGCTGGGAGCAAACATAGACCTTGGCGCAACCCTCAGACTCAAAACCTCGCTTGCGCCACTGTTGGGTAGCGAAAGTGTCTCGTCGAGAGCCTCGACACCTGTGGAGTGTATCGTAAACCTTACGGGTAGTTTGGAGAATGTGAATGTCAGCTTCGACATTAATGTTCCCAACGCCAACACCGAGTATCAGAGTATCCTTTCGAGCTACTTCTCCTCGCAGGAGATGATGGCCACACAGTTTGTCTACCTGCTCACGCTCGGCAACTTCTACTCCGATACTGCCCCCGAACAGACCAATACTGCGGGAGCTGCAAGTACGGCAATCGGCTTGGAGTTTCTGGCAGCACAAGTGAGCAAGCTCGTTTCGAACGACGCCTACAAATTCAACCTCAACTACAAGGCTATCGACGACACCTCGTCGAGTTACAGCATCGACTTCGAGACGGAGATTATTGACGACAGACTGCTGTTGGAGTTGGAGGCCAATGTGGATACGGGCGACTACTATAAGTTTGGCGACAGCAACGGCAACCAGCTCTCGGGCGGTGGAGCCATTACCCTGCTGCTCGACGACTCGGGCGACTTCTACCTCAAAGGTTTCTCGCGCACCATCGACCGCTTCGACGAGAACCAAGGTTTGCAGGAGAATGGCGTGGGCTTGTACTACCAGCGTAGTTTCAACCGCCTTTCGGACCTCTGGCGCAAAAAAAAGAGCAGGACTTCGGATGATAGCGAAAAAAGTGATAACTTTGTGACCACATCCCCCGAGGATACAAACGAGCAACAAGAGAAAAAAGAAGAATAATAAATAAAGAAACAACAACACTATGATTAGACTACTTCAAAGCGTTGCACTCAGCGAGAGTGTGGCAGTGGCAGAAAAGACAATGGGATTTGGCGAACTCTTTATGGCAGGTGGCTGGCTTATGTGGCCCCTCTTGCTGTTGGGAGGCGTTGTGATTTTCATCTTCGTCGAGAGGTTTATCGCCATCCGCAAGGCCTCCAAAATCGATCCCAACTTTATGAATCGCCTGAGGGATTTGATTTGCGAGGGCAAAATTGACGCTGCACTGCGCCTGTGCAAAAAGACCGACAGCCCCATTGCCCGTATGATGGAGAAGGGTATCAGCCGTTTGGGCCGTCCTATGGGCGACATCCAGACCTCCATTGAGAACGAGGCCAATCTGGAAGTTTCGAGGCTCGAAAACGGTCTTCCCATCTTGGCAACCATCGCCAGCGGTGCTCCTATGCTCGGTTTCTTGGGTACTGTTCTCGGTATGGTTAAGGCCTTTATGCAGATGAGCCAGGCGGGTGGCGTTGTGGATATGAGCGCTCTCTCGGGCGGTATGTATATCGCAATGATTACCACCGTTGCAGGTCTTATTGTTGGTATCCCTGCCCACTTCGGCTACAACTACCTTGTGGCTCGCATCGAGAAACTCATCTTCCAGATGGAGGCCAACTCCATCGCTTTTATGGATATTCTGAACCAACCCGTAGAGAAAAAATAAGGAGCGTTATGGCAATTAAACGCGGAACAAAAATCATTAAGGAGGCGGGGTCGTCGGCACAAACAGACCTTATCTTTCTGCTCTTGATGTTTATGATGATGGCCACCACCCTCATCAACCCCAACGCTCTGAAACTCACCCTCCCCAAGAGTTCCAACCAACTCAAAGAGCGTCCCTATACGACTGTGAGCGTCACCAAAGACCTCCAATTTTATGTCGATGGCGAGCGAGTGCCTTTCACGGGACTCGAAGCTGCCATTGGCGCAAAGATGGCCGAGAGCGAAGACAAAACCATCTCGCTCCACTCGGACGAAGGTGTGCCTATTGGCGAGATTGTGAAGGTTATGAACATAGCCAATCGCAACCAATACCGCCTTATTTTGGCAACACAACCCGAATAACACACCCCTCTCAACAACAAACCAAAACAAGCACCACCCCGCACAATGAACTACAATAGCGGCAACGACATAGGAAAAATCCTCGGCATAGTGATGACCTCACTCTATGCTCTGCTGTTTGGTGCGCTTATGGCGTGGGGCGGTGTGAGCATTGAGATTGAGCAGGCACAGCAGGGTATTTTGGTCGATTTTGGCACCACGCTCGAAAGTGGTAGTGGCGAGGAGGATACGGCTCTTGCCGACGACTACTCGCTTCCCGAGCCTACGGCAACGCCCGAGAGCGAGCCCATTCAGACTCAGCAGGTTGAGGAGAGCCCCACCATCGAGGAGGCCAACATCGCCACCGACACCACAGCCCCCGAAGTGGAGCAGAAAGAGGTGGAGGAGAGCCCAATAGTGGAGGAGCCCAAGCCCCGCGAGGTGAACCAAAGGGCGCTCTTCCCCGGTAATAAACCCTCGTCGGAGTCGCCCTCGGAGGGTGTGACCGATAAGGCTGAGGGCAACGAGGGCTACATTGGCGGCACCCAGTCGGAGGTTTACGAGGGAACGGGTGGCGAAGGAGGCTTTGAGCCCGATTGGAACCTCGAAGGCCGACGCCCTCGCAACGAATTTCCTCGCCCACGATATGTGGACAACAATCAGGGTATTGTGGTGGTTGAGATATGGGTTAATGGCAACGGCGATGTTACGGGCGCAACCTTCAAGCCCCAAGGCTCTACCGTATCGGCATCATCGCCCCTTGTCAGCGAGGCTATCAGAGCCGCCTATGGTGCTAAATTCAACGAGAGCGACCAAGATATCCAAGTGGGTACTATGACCTATAAATTCAGCCTCGATACAAGAGCAAAATAAACCTCAACCATGAAACGAGCAATGCTTATAACTCTGATTATACTGACCATCCTGAGCCGCTTGGGCATAATAGCCAAAAACAAAGTTGAGGGAGCCGAAATAACCTTCAATGAGCTGAGCCACAACTTCGGTACGCTCACAGAGGGTGGCGAGAAGGTCACGCACCTCTTCGAATTCACCAATACGGGCACTGCACCCCTCATCATCACTCACGCCAAAACCTCGTGCCGTTGCATCAGCATCAAGCACCCCAAACGCCCCGTGAAGATGGGCGAAAAGGGTGTTGTGGAGGTGACCTACGACCCCAAAGATGTGGGAGTCTTCAACAAGAGCATCGAACTCCACGCCAACATCTCGGGCGGCACAATAACACTCCTTGTCACAGGAGAGGTTCAGTAGGCGGTAGACGGTAGACAATAAAAAAGTCGAATTGTTGCAACAATTCGACTTTTTTATTATATTTGTGAATTGAATAACAGAAGACTCAAAACAAATAAACATAAAACTACCTTAAAACACAACTAAAATTATGGCAAGAGAACTGAAAATCAGAGATTTGACTCTTCGTGACGGTCAGCAGTCGGCTTTCGCTACCCGTCTGAACCAGAACCAAGTAGAGCGCGTTTTGCCCTACTACAAAGACGCAGCCTTCTATGCAATGGAGGTATGGGGCGGTGCAGTGCCCGACTCGGTTATGCGTTTCTTGGGCGAAAACCCCTGGTATCGCTTGGAGAGCATCAAGAAAGCTGTTGGCGATGTTTCGTACCTCACCGCACTCTCGCGTGGTCGTAACCTCTTCGGTTATGCTCCCTATGGCGACGATGTTATCGAGGGTTTCTCGCGCAATGCTATCGAGAGCGGTCTGGGCATTATGCGTATCTTCGACGCTCTGAACGATGTGGACAATGTTAAATCGACCATCAAGTATATCAAGAAATATGGCGGTATTGCAGACTGCGCAGTGTGCTACACCGTAGACCCCAAATACCCCAAACTCTCTTTCTTTGACAAACTCCGTGGCAAAAAGAATCCTGCACCCGTCTTCACCGACGACTACTTCGTAGGCAAGGCAAAAGAGTTGGCAGCGCTTGGTGCCGATATGATTACCATCAAAGATATGAGTGGTCTGATTCCTCCCAAGAGGGTTTACAACCTCATCAAGGCTATCAAGGCCAATGTATCCATTCCCGTAGATTTCCACACCCACTGTACTCCCGGTTACGGTTTGGCTTCGGTGGTGGCTGCTATTGCTGCCGGTGTTGATATTGTAGATACCAACATCTGGAACTTCGCAGGTGGTCCCGCGGCTCCCGCACTCGAACTCGTTTACATCTTCGCAGGCAAGATGGATGTTAAGATGGGTGTAAATATGGAGGCTGTGGCTAAAATCA
Organism: Tidjanibacter sp.; assembly: GCA_045659085.1. Classification (GTDB taxonomy): domain Bacteria; phylum Bacteroidota; class Bacteroidia; order Bacteroidales; family Rikenellaceae; genus Tidjanibacter. Next base: position 5,974 of record JAZOWE010000002.1, on the reverse strand, counting down.
ACGCCGAGCTTCTCGGCATCCGCAAAGAGTTGGAAGCTTACGACGCTGTTAAACAGTTCCCCAAACCCTTCAATCCTCTCACCGACACCATTCCCGCAGAGATTGAGGCTCAGTTTGACCGCGCAGTAAAGGCTGCATACGCTGTGGATGAGGATACCCTGATTGACGCTTGCCACAAAATTGAGGACTACTTCGGATTCCCCAAACCCAACAAACTCGTACAGAAAGCAGAGATTCCCGGTGGTATGTACACCAATATGGTTGCTCAGCTGAAAGGTTTGAAGAGCGAGCACCTCTTGGAGCCCGCAATGAAACTTATCCCCTCGGTTCGTTTGGACGCAGGTCTTCCTCCTCTGGTAACTCCCACCAGCCAGATTGTAGGTTCGCAGGCTGTTAGTTGCGCTATCGCTTTGGAGAAGGGCAAAGATAAATATGCAACCACCTCGACTCAGTTCGTAAACCTCGTTAAGGGTGAGTATGGTCGCACTCCCGTAGAGATTGATCCCGAGTTCCGCTTGAAGATTGCCGGCACTCGCGAGCCCATCCCCTACGACACCTCGAAGAACCAGCGTCAGCCCAACCCCGTATTGGAGAATGCAGGTGGCGTGAAACTCGCCGAGAACGAGAAAGAGGAGCTCCTTTTGGAACTCTTCCCCGCAGTTGCTAAGGACTACCTCACCAAGGTTAAGACCGAGAAGTGGGCTGCAACCAAACCCGCCGAGGCTCCCAAGGCCGAGGAGGCTCCCAAAGCAGAGGCTGCAAAACCCGCCGAGAAAGTTTCGGGCAAAGTTGTTGCTGCACCCCTGCCCGGCAAGGTTGTTGAGCTTTGCGTAAAGGTTGGCGACACCGTTAAGGCTGGTCAGAAAGTGGCTGTTTTGGAGGCTATGAAGATGGAGAACGACATCCCCAGCGAACACAGCGGTGTTGTAAAACAGATTCTCGTTGCCGAGGGTGACACCTTGCAGGAGGGCCAGGCAATCCTCGTTATTGCCGACGCGGCTCCCGAGGCTCCCAAAGCTGCAGCTCCCGTAGCAGGCAAGAAGGTGGCTGCTCCCCTGCCCGGAAAGGTTCTCGCAATCTGCGTTAAGGAGGGTGATACCATCAAAGCAGGTCAGAAAGTTGCCGTTTTGGAGGCTATGAAGATGGAGAACGATATTCCTTCGGACTACGCAGGTGTTGTTCGCCAGATTTTGGTTGCCGAGGGCGACACCTTGCAGGAGGGCCAAGCAATGTTCGTTGTTGAATAATCAACAAATAATTCTCAACTTTGTGACCTACCCCCACTACTGGTAGGTCACATTTTTATATAAATGTACATAGCAATGGCAAAGGAGCAAGTATTGGTATCGGGCGGTACGGGCTACATCGGGTCGCACACGGCAGTAGCACTACACTCATCGAGGCTGGCTACGATGTAGTTATTATCGACAACCTCTCCAACTAGGAGCTCGGTTGGAAAGCCACACGCACACTCGACGAAACCCTCGCCACCGCTTGGGCCTGGGAGAAGAGCATTAGAGGTATTAAGGATTAAAAAACAACAGTAAAAAAGAAGAGGATTGGCCGCGCTTGGCTAATCCTCTTTTTCGTATGTGGTGGGATCGAAGAAACTCTCGTCGAAATTGACCAGATAGACCTCGCAGGTGGCACGAGATATGGCGGTATAGAGCCAACGCAGAAACTCCTTGGTCATACGCTCCTCGCCAAAGAGAAGTCTATCAATAAATACCGCACTCCACTGTCCGCCCTGAGCCTTATGGCAGGTTACAGCGTAGGCAAATTTGACCTGCATAGCGTTGTAGTAGTCATTTTCGCGCACCTCTCGCATACGCTTCGCCTTGCTCTTAATCTCGGGATAGTCCGCCTCGACGGCATAGAAGAGCTCCTTCATCTGGTCGCGCGTGAGCGAAGGCGAAAAAGAGTTTAGCGAATCGAGCAGAATGTTACACTCCACCTCGTAGTCGTCGTAGTCGGGAAAACGGAGCGTAGCCTCGGCAAAGCGAAAGCCATACATATCCTTGAAGCGTCGGATGCGTCGAAGTTGTGCCACATCACCATTGGCAATAAAACTCGCCTTAGCCTCCTCATCACGCTCGGTATAGTGGTAGTTATTTTTTACGACCATCAGCATATCGCCCGAATCAATCTCCTCTTCGGCAAAGAGCACACGAGCACGAATACCTTGATTGAAATGAACGGCTCGTTTGTTGCTGCGAGTGATGACAATAACCTCGTCTTTGCCGTAGCGCGAATAGCACTCCTCGATTTTCTCCATAAACTCGCCACCCGACACGGCCCGAAAATCGGGATAGCTCATATCCAATAGTGGCGTTTCGTAGATGCGATTTTCAATCATACACCTCACCATTGTTGCATTGAAGAGGATACCACTCTGCTCCTCTTGGCGCACAACCTCGTCGAGGGTGTTGTAGCTTACCGAGCCATAGATTGCCATTTTCTGGGGATTGAGGGCCGGTGAGAGTTCGTGCCCTACGGGCGGCAACTGCGCCGAGTCGCCCACAAACATTATGCGGCAACGCTCCCCTTGGCGCACATACTCAAACAAATCGTCGAGCAGAGAGCCCGAGCCAAAGAGCGACCCCTCGTCGGTGTAGTCGGCAATCATAGAGGCCTCGTCTACGATGAACACTGCATCTTTCTCGCGGTTGAAATTCAGGTCAAACTTGGAGTCAAACCCTCCCGATGTGCGCTCACGATAGATGCGTTTGTGGATTGTATGGGCGGGGGTGGAGGGAGCAAATTGCGTCATAACCTTTGCTGCACGCCCTGTGGGAGCGAGCAAAATGGGTTTGAGCCGCATCTCTTTGAGCACCTCCACAAAGGCCGCAATGAGGGTGGTTTTACCCGTTCCGGCATAGCCATTGAGGATAAAAATACGCTCACAATCGTCGTCGGAAATCCACTCCGCGAGAGATTCTATAATTTTTTTCTGCCCAAAAGTTGGAGTAAACTGAAATTTGCCGTAAATTTGGGACGCAATGTGCTCACTAAGCATATTAACAAAGTTTTTACGCTACAAACTTAACAACAAAAATAGAAATGAAAAAGACCATTATTCAAATCGTTCTCGCAATCGTTATGGTTGCCTTGGCTTATGTGCTCTACGACAGCATTATGGCACCTGTGCGTTTTGACAACACCCGTATCGCTCGCGAGAAAGCTATCATTGAGCGCATCAGCGACATCCGTTCGGCTCAGCGTGGCTACAAGCAGGTACACGGCGTATACACCGGCTCGTTCGACACCCTCATTAACTTCGTTCTTACTGCCGATATGGAGTTCGAGCGCCAGTTGGTATCTTCGGATGACTCGGTAGGTTTGGCTCGTCTGAAAAAACTCCGCAAGAAAAACATCGAGAAATTCACCGTTAAAGCTATCGATACCGTCTTTGGTGCAAAGAAACTTACCCCCGAGCAGGTTGAGCAGCTCCGCTATATCCCCTTCTCGGCCGCTTCTAACAATGGCGTAGCACGAGAGTTCATTATGGGCGCAGGTAAAGTTGAGGTGGGTAATGTGATGGTTCCCGTATTTGAGGCTAAGGCTCCCTACAAAGCATTCCTCTTGGACCAGAACGAGCAGCTCCTGATTAACCTTATCGACGAGCAGAAGAATGTTCTCTACCGCTACCCCGGTATCAAAGTAGGTGACCTCCACCAAGCAACTAACGATGCAGGTAACTGGGAGTAAAGATAAGAAAACAACCCCTTCAAGATTGTCCATTCGCATCCCGAGTGGGCAATCTTTGCATTGTGGGTGTGGCAACGAACTGAGCGCAGGCTCTGCTGTCGAACTACTCTTTGAGGGTTGGGAAGTTGTACCCTACCCCAAGGCTCTGGGCGAAGAGTTAGACCTTACGGCACTGCTCTCCACTGCGGGTATTGCTTTGCGGGAAGACGATAGGGTTGTAAGCATTGAGGGGGAGGGTGCTATAAACTATGCACTCCGACTCTCGACAGAGAGCGTGAAGGCTGTGGAGGAGTTGCAGGGGCGTGGCGTGAGCGTTACTTTTGCGACACCTCTGGCCAGGTGCGTCACCCGAGCAATAGTGGGCACCAGACGCCCCAAAACGGTGGTTTTGGCACTCCTCGGTGGCGCGACACACATTGCCTACTCCGACCACAAACACCTCGAATATGCCGAGGCTATACCCCTGAATGGCGAGGAAGAACTCGTCAACCTCTTGGCACATCTCAATCAGGACTACGAACTGCGCAAAGCCCGCTTCGTGCTTTTGGACAAGGAGAGCTGGGCACACTACAAGACACTCCGCAGCTACTTCCGCCGAGTGAGCCGCGAGGAGTAAGAAGAGAAAAATCAAAACAATGAAGATGGACTCAACCCAGAAGAAAAATTATGCGTATAATCAGTGGTAAATATAGAGGCAGGACAATTGTTCCCCCTCGCAACCTCAGGGCTCGCCCCACTACGGACTTTGCCAAGGAAAACCTCTTCAATGTGCTGGGCAACCTTGTGGACTTTGAGGATATCGATGTTCTCGACCTCTTTTCGGGTACGGGCTCCATCAGTTACGAATTTTGCTCGCGAGGTGCAAGGAGCGTTACAAGCGTGGAGGTGAACTCCGTACACAACGCCTTCATCCGCAAAACCGCCAAGGAGTTGGGCTTTACCACCCTCTATGCCACCCACGCCAATGTTTTCCTCTATTTGAAGAGCTGCGGCAAACAATTTGATGTGATATTTTCCGACGCTCCCTACGATTTGGAGGGCAGCGAGGAGGTCATTGACCTTGTTTTGGGCAGAGATTTACTCAGGGAGAATGGATTTTTGGTCTTCGAACACTCCAAGGATAAGAACTTTGAGGAACACCCTAATTTTTGGCAATCAAGGAGTTACGGCAGCGTTCAATTTTCGTTCTTCAAAAAAGCATAAAAAACTCAAAAAAAATGCGGTAGAAGTTTGCAGAAACAAAAATTTGTACTACTTTTGTACCGCAATCGCAAAAACACGGTGTGGTAGTTCAGCTGGTTAGAATGCCTGCCTGTCACGCAGGAGGTCGCGGGTTCGAGTCCCGTCCATACCGCAAAAACGACTGATAGTCATCCGACTGTCGGTCGTTTTTTATTTTGTGTCTGTGGCACCGAATCCGCGACCTCCGAAGCCTCCCCTATCAAGGGGAGGTTTGGTGGGGTTGTATAAATGTAATCGCGGATAGACTCACGCGCAGCGTGAGTTCGAGTCCCGTCCATACCGCAAAAACGACTGATAGTCATCCGACTGTCGGTCGTTTTTTGCGTTTATTGGATTATTGGGAGAAGTACACTGTCGGCAAGGCAAAGACATTCCCGAAACAACACCCGCGATTTTTTATCCTCCGCCACATTCCCCCCCTGTTCTCGGGTATCTTTTTTAATACCCAAGAACAATGGGGTGGTATGTTTGTCATTCCTGTTCCTCCTGTTCCTCCTGTTCCTCCTGTTTCTCCTGTTTCTCCTGTCCTCCGTGCAACCCCTAAATAATAAGCCCCTTTACAGAAAGGGGGTTTGGGGGATAGGTAACACAAAAGGTGGCGGCAAGCAGCCGCCTCTTTAAGACCATTGCACAGCAGTGGGTAAAAGTAAGACCTCCTCGTCGTGAAAACACAAAAAAGGTCACTCCTTTCGGATTTACCCAAACAAGAAGTCCCCCTCACAGGAGGGGGATTTAGGGGGAGGGTAACACAATAAATGGCGGCTACTATTGGTAGCACGCCTCTTTAAGGTCAGAGGTCTTAACGCTAAATAAAGACAGAAGGTTACCTGAGGTATAAACATAAAAAAAGGTCAACCCGTTTGGGCTGACCTTAAAGAGGCGGCTACCTACTCTCCCACAACTAAATGCAGTACCATCGGCGTTAGTGAGCTTAACTTCTCTGTTCGGAATGGGAAGAGGTGGGACCTCACTGCTATTACCACCTTAATCTTATCTATCTACTCGATAGTAATTCGCGTTCATC
>JAZOWE010000001.1:0-2987 GCA_045659085.1 Tidjanibacter sp. | reverse complement strand
CTACTATAAATGTGTATTGATTTTTAGCGGGGATATACTCAACACTAAAGTTATATATCTTTCCATCAAATTTTAATGTACCTAAATCTCTTCCTTCTTTGCTCTCCACAACATACTCACACAAACTAGGCAGCCATGTATATACGGAATACCTAGAATTAACAACATTTGCCACAAATGTGTGATTAGCATCTGAAAAAGAGACTAAAGTATTGGTTAATGGTGTGTCTCCAATAGCTTTGATTTTCCAACGGCGCTCTTTTATAAATTCTTTTACGTCTCCAATTCTATTCTTCTTAGACCATTCAATCAATCTTCCAGCAAAAGGCTTAAGTTCTTCGCCATATTTTTTTGTTGCTATCATATCATCCCACGAAGATGAGAATGGGCATATAATACATCCGACACGAGCCTTTCCATATCGATAAGCCTCATTAATCGGAAGATTATACCTAAAGAGGTATAAATATATTTCCACTGCATTCCAATTCAATATTGGATGTGCATTGTATATAGTTGTGTGTTTGCCTCGGCCAAAACGAACATATGCACCTCGTTTTGCACTTTCTTCTGCTCTTACTCCATCAAATGTTAATACTTTCGCCTGCTTGTTCGTCCCCTCTATTTTAAGCATTCGATATAATGGCGCAGTTTTCATTACCGAACAGCACCAACGGTGAGTATCACTAGGAGTACCAATCTTATCCCAATAATTCAATACACTCTCGTGATTTCTGGCCACCGAGAATTTCAGGTCTGGATAGAGTGCTTTATAGTACTCTTGAACCTCTTCGTATAGTTTCAATGAAGATGGTAGCTCGTATCCTGTATCACTATATATCACCTCAAAATCCGTGGAAGGAATAGCACGAGTACATAAATCAAGGATAACTTGTGAGTCCTTACCACCAGAGAAGGACGCCAAAAAGCGGTCGATTTTGGTTGTCTGAAAGATTTTCTTACCTTGCTTTTCTGCCTCTTCTAATGGTACGATGTCAAACGAATCACAATTCTCCTTAACGATCGCCATTTTGGTCTTGGTACGCTTCTCGGCCCTGGCTGCAAGTGCATCATAATCGAGTCTATTCGCAGCTACTGCCTGAATACTTTTTTGAGCTCCAGCATATTGTTCGTAGGTCTCGTGAATAAACTCTATGGCTTCGCTTTCGAGAAGGAACATATACTCCTTGCATCGCTCCAGCATCTTCTTGACATCGACAGGCTTAAGTTTGAGTTTTTCCTTACCATCCTGAAAAACGACTGTCGCGTCATCGTATATATTGGCACCTTTGGCCTCAAAAACCAATTCGCCTCGATACCAGTATTGCTTATTTATTGCCCATAAGAGAGGCTCCTCGCAATGAGGATAAACCCATCCTAATTCGTTTAATTTAAGCAAATCCAATTCTTCCCAGAAGACAGGACGAGGAGAGGTGCCAAGCGTCCCCTCCACGATGCGAGAGTGCAATCTCACACCTCCAGTTTCCTTATCCCAGGTTATCTTGTACATATTATTTTTTCGTCTTAATAAGTTCGATTAATTCAACATTGAGGAGTTCTGCTATCCTCATAAGAATTTCAATAGATGGCTGCGACTTATTTGTACACCATTTTGAAACAGTTGCAGGATCTTTACCCAACTGTTCAGCCAACCATTTACTCGTATGTTTGGTCTCACATAATACGGCTTTAAGCCTATTTATATCTTTATTGACCATAGATTCGTAGCATTTTAATGTGTAAAGTTAGCAACTTTGGATGAAATGACAAGCAAAATCGCAAAATAGTTGTCTGTTAAAGACATTTGTTGGCGTTTTCGTCAATTTCTCATTTTATATCCCCAAACAAAAAAGAGAAAAAGCCAAAACTTTTTCTCTTCTCTCGCAAACCATAAGGTTATCCTTAAGTATGTTTGCCTCTGAATTCTGGTAAATTCGTTGTTGTTTTTATTCCTACGGCTCCACCGCCACCTTAATCACGCCGTCCAGCTTGTTCTCAAACAGGTGGTACGCATCGGCGATGTCGGCGAGTTTATAGCGGTGCGTAATTAGTGGCGTGGTGTCAATCTTGCCCGCCTCGATGAGGCTCAAAATCTCCGCACAGTCGCAGCCGTCCACGCCGCCCGTTTTGAAGGTCAGATTCTTGCCGTACATCTCGGGCAGCGGCAGCGTTTGCGGCTTATCGTACAGCGCCACAACCGTCACAATCGCATTCGGGCGAGCGCACTCCCACGCCAGGCGGAATGTATCCTCCGCTCCCGCAACCTCCAACACCACATCGGCACCTCCACGCTCGCATTTTTGGCGCACCGTGGCGATACAATCCTCTGGCGCAACAACTTCCACGCTCGGATAGTGTTCGCGCACGAAACGGGCTCTTTCGGGCGATTTCTCGCATACGATGATATGCTTTGGCTGCTTCAACATCACGCACAGCAGCGTGCAAATTCCCGTAGGTCCCGCACCGATAATCAGCACCGTGTCGTCGGGCTTAATCTCCGAAATTCGTGCTGCCCAAAATCCCGTTGCCAACACATCGCCCACGAACAACGCCTGCTCGTCGCTCACGCTGTCGGGAATGCGGTTGAGGCCCTGGTCGGCATACGGCACACGCACATACTCCGCCTGTCCGCCGTCAATGCGGCAGCCAAGTGCCCAGCCGCCATTGGGGTCGGTGCAGTTGTTCACGAAGCCGTTCTGGCAGAAGAAACACTCGCCGCAGAAGGTCTCCACATTGACCGTCACGCGGTCGCCCGGCTTGACATTGCGCACCTCGGAGCCAACCTCCTCAACGATGCCAACCATCTCGTGGCCAACGGTAATGCCGGGCACAGCACGCGGCACACTGCCGTGCTTGATATGCAGGTCGCTGGTGCAGATACTGCCGAGCGTAATGCGCACAATGGCATCGCGAGGGCTTTGCAACTCGGGCTTCGGCTTGTCGATCAACTCAAACTTGCCAGGGGATATGTAGGTGTAGGCGAGCAT